>DKBG01000299.1 GCA_002451155.1 Ignavibacteria bacterium UBA6906 | reverse complement strand
AATTGTCAGACGGCGTTCGCCTGTTTCGCCCTTGAAGCGGCTGATCCATCGTTCGAGCTGGTTTAACGTTGAGGTCTTCGAGCGGACGAGCCCGGTTCCTCCGCACGCGGGGCAGGGTTCGGTGAAACTATGAAGAATATTCTGCCGGACTCTCTGTCGCGTAATCTGAACAAGACCGAATTCCGTCATGGGGAGCACCGTCACTTTTGCCCGGTCCTTGCGAAATTCCTTTTTGAGCTCTTCGAAGACTTTGCGCTTGTTCCGATCATCGTCAAGGTCGATGAAATCGCAGACGATGATNNTCGACCAGCTGTGGCGAATGGTACTTTATGTAGGCGCGAATCTCCTTGTGGAGCTTCTTCGAATCTACCACGACCCGGCTGACTTCATTAGAAAAGAGATCGCGGATCACGCTCGACGTTGTCGCCATATCTTTGTAGAGCAGCGCCGGGGGCTTCTCAGTCTTTATTGACTGTTCGATCTCGCGCCAGGTGTCAATGAGGTCCTTAAGGTCAGTCTTGAGGGCATCTTCTTCCTTCCCTTCCGCGACCGTCCGGATGATGACGCCAAACCCTGACGGCAGGAGGCTCTGGACGATGCGACGCAACCGCCGCTTCTCTTTGAACGTCCCGATCTTCTTCGAGATGCCGATTTTGCCATCAAAGGGGAGGAGGACAAGATAGCGGCCGGCCAGAGAGACCTCGGAGGTAACCCGGACACCNNTGAATATCCTTCGGCGGGCTGCGACGCTGATTCTCCTTGGGCTTCGACGGGGGGGGCGGGACAACGGCTGCAGGCTGAGCTTCGCCGGAGACCGCGGACACCGCGGCACCGGAGTCTTCGACGTCCTCCTCTTCACCCTCGTCCTCATCACTCAGCATCGCGCTGTATTCGTCGAATCGCCGGCCGATGTCTGAAAAATGCAGAAAACCATCCTGGCCGAGTCCGAGATCGATGAACGCCGCCTTGATCCCGGGCATCACCTTGGCGACGCGGCCAAGGTAGATGTCACCGACCATTTTCTCCTTTTGTGGGTTCTCGACGAAGATTTCAGCCAGTCGGCCATCTTCGGTAATTGCGATGCGCGTCTCGTTTGCCGCCGCATTGATAACGATCTCTTTCTTCATGGAGTAAGACTGTACCTACCCTTTCCACCTGAATACAGGTCTGGGAGGGTCCACTGACCTCAAACGAGCCGGGCGTACTTCCGGGCTGGTGCGGAAGAGAAATTGGTATGAAGCGCGTATGTTGCCCGAACCGCTGATTGATCTGCGACCCTGTGAATAGATAATACAGGATTCTGTAGAGCATAGGGGGCACTCCCCTGAGTGATTGCCTGAAGCATCAGGCGTAACCTACCAAAATTCCAGCCACCCTGCGTACTAGAGTGTCTACAAAATTAAAGAGGTCAAGCTACCCTGCGTCNNTCGAACCGACGACCTCCTCGTTGCGAACGAGGCGCTCTCCCAGCTGAGCTACAGCCCCTTGGAGTCATTGAAATATACCAAAACACGCAAACATCTGCAAGGTATGAGAGAACCGCGCGCGAATGAACCACTACACCTTCCGGATTGTTTCCAGGATGACCTGAACCGTCCGTTCCACGGAAAATCCCTGCGTGTAATAGTGGCGAATGACCGTATCCCACCAGGCTTCCGGTATCATTGTCCGGTCGATGGTGGCGATCCTCGCAAGAACACGTTTCTTATGAGAGTCGAAAAATTTGTCGTCCATCAGAAAACAGGGAGTTGAGCCGTAGTATTTGTAGAATGTAATCAGAAGAGGGCTGCAAATCAATTGCCCCAGATAGGATTTGAGGCCGCTGAGGAGGATTCTTCGGGAGCACTCAGGCCTTCCTTGACAAAAGCACCCTTTATTGGTATTTTTTCTATGAAATTGTGCTGTTCCGATTGGATGCCAGACAGATGACAGGCGAACTAACAGAGAGGGAGAAGACGATCCTTCACTATGTTGTGAGGGATTTCATCGCGACAGCCGCGCCTGTCGGTTCGCGGTTTATTTCGAGACGGCACGGCGACGTCCTGGGACTCGGCCCGGCATCAATCCGGAACGTCCTTTCAGACCTCGAAGACCTTGGATTCATCGAGCACCCCCATACATCCGCCGGGCGTGTTCCCACGGACCGTGGCTATCGTTTCTATCTCGACGCCCTGATGCAGAAAGAGAACCTCTCAGAGTCGGAAACAGACACCATCCGAAAAAACCTGGGCATCGCAGAGGAGTCGGAGAATCTCCTGCGTGAGACATCGAGGCTCCTCGGCCGCATCACGCAGCAGCTGTTCGTCGTCACCTCACCCAAGCTTAGCAGCGGGGTTTTCGAGAAGCTCGAGATGATTCCTATCGTCGCGAACCGAATCATGGTCATCATCTCCATACGGGCCGGGCTTGTCCGCACCATCATGATGGAAGTCGCGAGCGAAATCCCGCGGGAGCGGCTCGAGGAACTCGCAAGGTTTCTGAACGAACGGCTGAGCGGCCTCACGCTCCAGCAGATCCGTGAAACCTTCCACCAGCGGGTGAGGGACATCCAGGATGAAGGGACAGGATTGATCCGCCTGTTCATCGATTCCGTGGACAAGCTTTTCATCCCCGAACGGGCAGAGAAGGTTCATATAGGCGGCACGGAAAAGCTGATCGAACAGCCAGAGTTCGTCAATCCCGCAGATTTCCGCAGCGTGATCGAGCTGATTAATGATGAAGAGATGATTATTCACGTCCTTCAGAAGGTTGAGGCCAGGCCGCACGAGATAAACGTCAGGGTCGGTGATGAAAACGAAGACGAGAAACTGAAATCCTACAGCATTATCACCTCCACCTATACGGTCGGGGATGTCAGTGGATCCGTCGGAGTAATCGGCCCGAAGCGCATGCCCTATGCGCGGATGATCCCCCTGGTCGATTATGTTGCATCACTTATTTCGGAGATGTTCGATTCGAACACAAAACGGACCCAATGACTGAACAAACCACCCCCCAGGAAGAATCAGCAGCCAGGAACGACAAATCTCAGGAAACGGAATCCGGCAGGGAAGGAGCGGGATCATCCGCGGCCGACCTGGCCGGTCTCAACGTAAGACTCGAAGAAGCCCAGCGGCTGGCGGAGACGTATCGTGACCAACTCCTTCGCAAGGCGGCAGAGTTCGAAAACTACAAGCGACGCGCGGAGGCGGACTACTCCAGCCTGATTCGGAATGCAAACGAGACACTGCTCTCCTCCCTCCTTCCCATCCTTGACGACTTTCACCGATCACTGAAATCAGGAAAAGATCAGAAGGATACTGACGCCTTCTATCGGGGGATCGAACTGATCGCCAGCAAGCTCACGAGGACCCTCGAGTTAGAGGGCCTGAAGCCCTTCGAATCCACCGGCCACCCGTTTGATGTCCACTATCACGACGCGCTGCTGCAGGTACCGCGAAACGATGTCCCTCCTCACACTGTCATCGAAGAGGTGGAACGCGGATATATGCTGAACGATCGGGTCCTCCGCCACGCCAAGGTGATTGTGTCGACGGCACCGGAACTCACGGACAAGCCACCCTCTGATTCTCCCGAACAGGAAGAAAGCTGAATTCTCTATGGCCAAGCGTGACTACTACGACGTGCTCGGGGTGAATCGGAATGCGTCCGCGGATGAAATCAAGAAATCGTACCGGAAGCTGGCAATGCAGTACCACCCCGACCGAAACCCCGGAGATAAGGAGGCCGAGGAGAAATTCAAGGAAGCCGCTGAGGCTTACGAAGTTCTCGGGGACGCCGACAAACGCCTGCGATACAACCAGCTCGGGCACGAAGGTCTGCGTGGAACAGACTTCCGCCATTACACTGACGTCAATGACATCTTCAGCGCGTTCGGCGACATATTCGGTGGCGGGTTCGGGGGCTCCATATTCGACGAAATGTTCGGGGGAGGCCAGACCCGTGGCCGCCAGCGATCCGGCGGGCCGGCTCCCGGCTCAGACCTGAAGGTCCGGTTGAAATTGAGCCTCGAGGAGATCTCCAGCGGAGTTGAGAAGAAGCTGAAGATCAAGAAGTGGAAACACTGCGACACCTGCAACGGAACCGGAGCCAAATCTTCGCACGGGACGACAACGTGTCCCGTCTGCAAGGGGAGCGGCGAAGTCCGTCAGGTCTCCCGGTCGGTATTCGGCCAGTTCGTGAACATCAGTACATGCCAGCAGTGCGGAGGCGAAGGGCGCGTGGTCAAGGAGCCCTGCCAGGCATGCGCTGGCGAGGGACGGATCCAGGGGGAAGCGACCATCAAGGTGTCGATCCCGGCAGGCGTCAGCGAGGGCAACTATATCCCTCTCCGGGGTGAAGGGAATGTCGGCCGACGCGGTGGGCCGGCCGGTGACATCATTGTGGTCATCGAAGAGGAACCCCATGCCGCGTTTACACGAAACGGCGATGACGTCATTCTTGATCTCCTGATCAGCTATCCTGAAGCAGCTCTCGGCGCCGACGTTGAGGTCCCCACGCTGACCGGCCGGGCGAAGCTCAAAATCGAACCGGGGACACAGTCCGGCAGGATACTCCGAATGAGAGACAAGGGAATCCCCCACCTGAACAGCTTCGGACGGGGGGACGAGCTCGTCCGGATCAATGTCTGGGTTCCGACATCTCTCACCTCCCAGGAGAAGGAACTCCTGAAAAAACTCGGCGCGTCCGAGAACATTTCGCCCAAGGAAGGCGATACCTCCGCCCACTCGGAAAAAAGTTTCTTCGGCAAGGTAAAAAAAGCATTCTCGTGAGAAACCCGAATGAGGCCGCTCCGGTTCCTGCAGGAACGATTCGGCTTCACGCGACATGAGAGCGCCGTCCTTCTCTTTCTCTGCGTGACCCTCCTTGTCGGACACGGTGTCCGATGGTACAGACATTCTGTGACCGTCCCCCGCGACGCTGTCCGGCAGTTCGACTATAGCTCTCTCGACAGCGAATTCAATGCTCGCGCCCGCACCGTGCTGCGCGATTCGACAGATGACACGCGCGGTCAGCCGAAGTCGAAACGCGATGCGTCTCTCCCCCGTGAGCGAATTGACATCAACCGGGCGGGAGAAGCAGAACTCCTCGCGGTACCGGGAATCGGACCCGCGACTGCCCGCCGGATCGTCTCCGACCGCCGAGTACACGGCCGGTTCCGCTCCGTGGATGATCTGATGCGTATACGGGGAATCGGTCCGAAGAAAGTTGAGCGGCTTCGCGAGTACGTTCTGGCCAGATGAGTTCGGCCCGTCTGGAAAACGAAACGGAGTCGCGGCGATAATCGCGCAGACGGTCCATGACCGCGCACCGATCACCCTCGCCGGCCCCCTTGTCAATGTGGAAACGGACCGCTCGTGCAGGGAAATGAATCTCCAGGGCAACGCGCACCTGTGGTCCAATTCTTGACTAATGGCGCGCCTTTTTGCATATTCTTCGCATGGCCGACGCAATTCTTGGCATAAGCATCAGCGATAGAGGAGTCCAGGCAGTTGAGATCGTGCGAAACGGGCTCTCCGCCACCCTCTACGCGATTGACGAATGGGAGAATCCCTTCCCTGCCGACGGGCCGAAACCGGATGATGCGGGCCTGACGCACTTTCTCGATACCCTGGAGACCTTCCATCGGGTAAACCAAACCCGTTCGAAGCGCGTCTCGCTCGCGCTGGACACAGCCTACCTGTTCCTCCACCGCATTCCCGTCGAGGGTTCCCCCACCGAGTCGGCAATCCTGGAACAGACCCGGTGGGAGCTGGAGCAGTATTTCCCCGGCTCGGACCCGAAAGAGTTCGTGTCAGATCACCACCGATTGAAACGATCGACGACGCAACCGCTGGACGAAGTCCTGACTGTATCTTTGCGGCGGCGCGCGGCACAGGCGCTCGGAAGAGAGCTCCGGGGACGGGGATTCACCCTTCAGGTCATCGACGCGGACCACTTCAGCGCCGAAACAGCGCTCCGGATCAATTACCCCGATATGTTCCGCAGAGCCCTGGCGCTCATTGGCGTGAAAGAGAACCGGCTGGACATCAGCATCCTCCGCAACGGCAATCTCGAATCATACTTTTACCGCCTTGTCCATTCGAATCAGGAAATCATCGAAGAGATCGGAAGAATCTCACGCGAAACAGACGGGATCGTGTCCATCACGACCTATGGCCCGTACCTGGATACTGACCTCCTCCACAGAATTCGAAGGTCCTCTGACCTGCTCGTCGAGGCCCTCAACCCCCTCCGCCACGTTGCAGTTTCAGATTCATTGCGCCTGGCGGATCATCTGAGCGCTCCCTCCTATCGGTTCGCCTCCGCGGTCGGTGTCGCCCTTCGGCGGGAGTGACCCATGCGGGTGATCACCGGCGAGTTCAAAGGACGGAAGATCCGGACCGTTGACGATCTCTCTGTCCGGCCGGCAACTGACCGGGTCAGGCAGACACTCTTCAATATGCTGGAGAACCGGCTTCTCCTCCAGGGTTCCACGGTCCTCGATCTTTTCGCGGGGAGTGGAAGCCTCGGAATTGAAGCGCTGAGCCGGGGGGCGGACCGGACTGTCTTCGTCGAATCAGGCCGAGCCGCCGTCCGCGTCCTTCGGGAGAACCTTCACACGCTCGGGTGTCAGGAATCCGGAGAGATTATCGAGATGGACGCTCTTGAATTTCTCCGAACCGAATCAGGCACCTTTGATCTTGTCTTCGCAGATCCCCCCTATTCGTTTCCGGATACGGCGCGACTGCCAGAGCTGGTCTTCGGGGGAGGCTTTCTCACACCGGGAGGCTACCTGGTGGTTGAACATACGCGAGATCTCACGTTTGAGTCCGGACCCACCTGGAGCGCCGGACCGGTCAAACGATTCGGTAGGACGCTAGTCACTTTTTTCAGGAACAGCCCAGATGAAACAGCGCATAGCCATATACCCCGGCACGTTTGACCCGATCACATACGGCCATATCGACGTCATCCATCGGGCCATAAAGCTCTTCCCGAAGGTCATTGTCCTCGTCGCCCAGAACCCGGTGAAGAACCCGCTTTTCACCGATGAAGAGCGGACGGCTATGATCCGGGAGATATTCCGGGGACGATCGAATATCGTCGTTGATTCGTTTGAGGGATTACTTGTCGATTACGCCCGGAGAAGAAACGCCACCGTGATCATTCGCGGTCTGCGTGCCCTCTCGGACTTCGAATACGAATTTCAAATGGCGCTCATGAACCGCAAGCTCGCCCCGAACGTCGACACCGTCTTCCTCGTCCCGCACGAAAAATACACCTATCTCAATTCCACCATCGTGAGAGAGGTGGCGAAACTTGGCGGGGACATCGCTGATTTTGTCCCCCCGGGCGTCCGCAGACGTCTCCTGGCTAAACTCCGCTGATGCCTACTCTTTCAACACTATTGGACTCGCTGGAAGAGTCCGCCACGCTGCGTCTCACCAATGAAGCCCGGACAATGGCAGCTTCCGGCCAGGACGTAATCAGCCTGACGGCCGGCGAGCCGGATTTTCCCACGCCAGCGAGTGCAAGAGAGGCCGCACTCCAGGCAGTCCAGAGCGACTTCACGAGGTACACCCCCACGGCTGGCATCCCGGAATTGCTCGATGCAGTGGTTCAGAAATTCGAGCGGGACAACGGGCTGCAGTATTCCCGCGATTCCGTGCTCGTGTCTGCCGGCGCAAAACAGAGCATCTACCACACCCTCCGGGTCATCTGCAACCCGGGCGACGAGGTGATCTTCTTTCGTCCATACTGGGTCAGCTATCCCGCGCTCGTCCGTCTGGCCGGTGGCGTTCCTGTGGTCGTTCCACCGGAGGACGGGAAGGGCTTTCGTCCTTCACTGCGAAAACTGCGCGATTCGATCACCCCGCGCAGCAAAGCTCTTCTGCTCAACAGCCCGTGCAATCCTACCGGAACGGTGATGAGCCGGGAGGAACTCATGGCAATTGCGGAACTCGCCCGCGCACACGATTTGTTTGTCATCAGTGACGAAGTGTATGAAACGATGGTCTTTGACGGGAGAAAACATCTCAGTATCGCCGCTCTTCCCGGTATGATGGAACGGACCGTGACGGTAAACAGCATTTCCAAGTCGTACTCAATGCCTGGCTGGAGAATTGGATTCCTGGGAGGACCGCCCGAAGTGGCAGCGGCGGCGCGGCGTGTCCAGGGGCATACGCAAACCTGCGTCAATTCGATCGCCCAGAAAGCGGCAGCCGGGGCGCTCAACGGAGGAGCACGGGAGCGCGCGGCGATGGCCTTTGAGTTCGAATCACGGCGAAATGCAGCGTACACCCAGCTTCAGGCAGACGCTAAAACCAGAGACGTCGGACGACCAGAGGGCGCAATGTTCTTCTTCCTGCCCGTCAGCGAATTTCTTGGCGGGACGATAAACGGAGTCTCGATCCAGACCGACATTGAACTCGCAACGCACCTTCTGCGGCAGCACCGGGTCGGGACTGTGCCGGGATCTGCATTCGGAGAGCCGGGGCACCTCCGTCTCTCCTTCAGCTCATCTCTCCCAACCATCCAGGAGGGAATCCGACGATACCTTCACGGCGTATCAGGCAGAACACACGAATCTCATTAGCACATCAGGAGCGGGATGCCGACTTACCAATACCAATGCACGCAATGCGGCCACGGGCTTGAAGAATTCCAGTCGATGACAGAGCCTCCATTAACGCACTGCCCGGAATGTGGAACGGAAAACCTTGTCAGGGTTCTTGGCGCTGGATCAGGACTGATCTTCAAGGGAACAGGGTTCTATCTCACCGACTACCGCAAGAGCTCAAGCAGTCCTTCTGCTCCCAAGAAGACCGGAACGACAGACCCGACACCCGACGCGAAGCCGGAGAAGAAGAAGCCGCCGTCTGAATGAGAGCGGCGGCGCCACGCGGGTCCCGGACCGTTGCGTGCGCCGCCCGCACCCGATACCGACACAGCGAAGCCCGGCGTGAGCCGGGCTTCGCTGATCATTCAATCCGCCGTCGGTCGGATGAACTCCTACTCTTTCGGCGGGTCGGCCTCCTTCAGGGAAGACACCACGAAGGTCTCCCCATCCATCATCCCCTTTACCGCAAAGAACATCCCCTTCTCCCGTTTCGAGGCCTCCAGGGCCTTCTTC
>DKBG01000222.1 GCA_002451155.1 Ignavibacteria bacterium UBA6906 | reverse complement strand
CAGATTCCGGGCGCGCCGGAGGTCACGGACCACTGCATCCAAAATATCCTCAAGCTGAAGCCTGACTGTGAGAGATTCGGGATGCCCCTGATGATCGAACCGCTGGTGTTCCAGCCAAACCAGAAGGCAGGTGGGTACATGGTTGACGGCGACATCACGAAGATCCTGCCGCTTGTCCGACAGGCAACCGAACTCGGCGCAAACGTGATCAAAGCGGATCCGACGGATGATGTCAACGAGTACCATCGTGTTGTTGAAGTCGCCCGTGTCCCCGTTCTCGTTCGGGGAGGGGGGAGGGCTGATGACAGGGAAATCCTCAAACGGACAGAACTTCTAATGAAACAGGGAGTGGCCGGGATTGTGTATGGCAGGAATATCGTTCAGCATTCCGACCCGGCGGGAATGACCAAAGCCCTGATGGCGATCGTCCATGATAAGGCCACTGCCGAACAGGCTTCTGCATTCATCGGGAGGCGCGCATGAGCCGTCCGGTCGCCGTCGGCATTATCGGAGGCGGGCTGATGGGCCGCGAGACAGCCAGCGCGCTCGGGCGCTGGTTTGCACTGGACGGTTTTCCGGTCCGAGCCGAGCTCGTCGCGGTCTGTGATATCTCGGAGCGTGTGCGTGAATGGTTCCGGCATGTCCCAACAGTCCGGGTGATCACCGCCGATTACCGGGAGTTGCTCGCAGACCCGTCGATCGACCTGCTCTACGTTGCGGTCCCCCATCACCTGCACGAGCGGATCTATATCGATGTCCTCGAGGCGGGGAAAGATCTGCTCGCCGAGAAGCCGTTCGGGATCGATCGTGGCGCGGCCGGCAGAATCGCCGCAGCGATCGAGCGCACCGGCCGGTTCGTCCGCGTCAGCTCCGAGTTTCCGTTTCTGCCGGGTGCACAGAGAGTCATCCGGACACTTCGNNACGTGCGGCGAAGTTGGCGTCATGGGGGATCTCGGCATGCATGTGCTTCACATCCCGCTCCGCTTCGGGTGGAAACCGAAGCAGGTGTACGCCCAGCTGCAAAATATCTACGATGAACGGCCGGATGGAACCGGAGGGATGGCGCCGTGTGACACCTGGGACAATGCGATGCTGCACACCGCGTTCGAGTGGGAGGGATCGGACGTTCCCATGCGCATCGAGATGAAACGGCTCGCGCCGGGCGAGATGAATACCTGGTTTCTGGAGATCCTCGGAACTGAGGGTGGGGTGCGCTTCAGCACGAAAGAGCCGAAAACAGTCTGGCTGTTCGATCGGGGGAAGGAGCAAACCTGGAATCGGATCGACGTCGGTCACGCGTCCGTTTTCCCGACGATCACCGGCGGGATCTTCGAAGCCGGGTTCCCTGACTGCTTCCTTCAGATGTGGGGTGCATTCATAGCTGAACGGGGCGGAGTCCTCTCCGAACGGTTCGGTTGTGTTCGACCGGAGGAAGCGCTTCTGAGTCATGATATCATGGCGGCTGCACTCGCGTCCCACCGCTCGCACCGGGCTGAACGGGTGGGGGAGTGACCGCGGCACGCATTCGCGCGCGGCATATCGGGAGTCCCGAGCAGAGAGCAATACCCTGAAGCAAGGGGAAATCACATCCCCTCCAGGAATCCCTCTCAAATTCTCACCGCATGGGAGAACAAAAATGGCGCGTCTCCTCATCACCCTGTCCCTGCTTACTGGTCTGCTCTCCCACGCGCTGGCACAAACAACGGGCGAATCTCCTCTCCAGGACCTCCCCCTGCTGAAGAACGGCCGGCTGATCCAGATCTCGAGCCACGATCGGACCGGGGGAAATGCCGATTATGTCACCATCGGGAATGGTGCGACCGCAACACTGGCTGAAATCGAAGGACCCGGGGTCATCGTCCATATGTGGGTCACGATCTCCTCCCCCGACCCGTATTTCCTCCGGCGGCTCCTCCTGCGAATCACCTGGGACGGGGAGGCAACCCCCTCTGTGGAAGTGCCGATCGGAGATTTCTTCGGGACCGGATTCCTCTACAGGCAATTCGTCACTCCCTATATCGGGATGTCGAGCGGAGGGTATTATGCCTACTGGCCTATGCCGTTCAACAAGTCGGCACGAATCGAGGTGGTGAACCAGACCGGGAAGGAAGTCGGCTCATTCTACTACCATATCGCCTACCGGGCACTTGACCATGCACTTGACCCTTCGGTGGCCTACTTCCATGCGCAATGGCGGAGGGAGAAGGAGACAACCCGGGGGAGGAACTATACAATCTGTGAGGCGAAGGGAAGAGGGCACTATGTTGGCACGATCCTGAACATGCAGGGGTACGAGGGACATCTCGGGTTCCTTGAAGGGGACGAAATGATCTATGTGGACGGCGAGAAAGAGCCGTCGCTCTATGGAACCGGAACAGAGGATTATTTCAACAGCGGCTGGTATTTCAACAAAGGAGAATTCGCTGCGCCCTATCATGGGCTTATCCTTAAGGACGATACGCTCGCCCGGATTGCGGCCTATCGATTTCACGTTCCTGACGCAATCCCGTTCACCAGGTCGATCCGCGTCACCATCGAACATGGACACGCGAACGAGGAGGTGGCGGACTACAGCAGCACGGCGCTCTGGTATCAGGTGGAACCGCACGAGCGGTTTCCCGACATGCCGAAAGCGGGGAGCCGCATCCCCCTGCGATATGTCCTGCCGAAAGGAGGGACTGAAGCGGAATCCCTCGTCCCGCTTGGAGAAGGAATCCGGTGGAGCGTGCAGGATATGTCCGACTTCGGGGCTGACTGGAGCGGGGTAGGCCAGCTGCGTGTTGATGCCCGCCGTCCCGCGGACCACTTTGTGCTGGAAATCCCGGTTACCGAACGTGCCTACAGGGGAAAACTCTACTACACGCGGGGCCCTGACTACGGGAACGCCACACTGTTCAGCGGCGGCAGGAAAATCGGATTTCTGCGAGGCTACGGCGGTCAAGTATTGCCAGGCGGCGAGCTTGAACTCGACAGCCTCAGGGCGGAGAACGGGAAACTGGGCATCCATGTCATTGTCAGCGGCAAGGATTCCGCCTCCAGAGGATATGCGGTAGGGCTCGATCTCTTCTCCCTTGAACCGCGGCGGACCTATATCCCGGAGTGGTATTGCATCGGCCCGTTCCCGAACCCGCAGGACTCCCTGAACCGGCGCCTCGGGCTGGACCTGCAATTCCCTCCGGAGAAAGAGATCGATATGACAAAGATGTATCTGGGGGTCGGCGGACAGGAAGTCCGATGGTTGCTCAAGGAGACTCCGAAGAACGGTCGGATGGATCTGTACCACTACACCCCGCACGAACTCGTCGTCTCCTATGCATTGACCCACGTGTACGCTGAGGAGGCAAGGAATGCAACCCTTCTCCTGGGGACCGACGATGGCGCAAAAGTGTTCCTCAACGGTCAGGAAGTCCATCGCGTCACCGGCATACGGGTTGCACAGCCTGACCAGGATCGGGTCGTCCTGCCTCTGCAAAAGGGGTGGAATGCGCTCCTGTTGAAGATCGAAAACAACCTCGGCGGCTACAATTTCTATGCTCGATTCCCCGACACCGGTGACGCTCCCAGGGTGAGCGCCCGCCGGAAACTGTAAATCCGCCGTCACAAGGAACCCTGTGCCCTCTGCCGGCGTTTAGGTAGTGTATCGCCGATAATTGGAACGGAGGGTTTGATGATCAGGGTCGCACGATCCGCGGGGATGATCTGTCTGCTGGCTGCCTCTTGGGCGGCCGCGCAGCCTCTGCAACTCGTCAATGCATTCCCCAATCTCTCTTTTACAAAGCCCCTCTTCCTGACACATAGCGGTGATGGCACAAACAGACTTTTCGTCGTTCAGCAAACAGGGCTGATTCGGGTTTTTCCGAACGACTCCACAACGCCATCCGCTCGCGTTTTCCTCGATGTCAGCGGCCGTCTCAGCTCATCGGCGGGAGAAGAAGGACTCCTGGGGCTGGCCTTTCATCCGCAATTCGCTTCGAACGGCTATTTCTACGTCAACTACAC
>DKBG01000275.1 GCA_002451155.1 Ignavibacteria bacterium UBA6906 | reverse complement strand
ACATGATCGCAAAGTGATACCAGAACGACATAAGGTGCCGCAGCCCTGGAAACCCGGCGAAGATCTGCGCAAATCCGACGGCGAGCGACACGGCCCCGCCCGGCCTGCCCGCCACTGCTTCGCCGACCTCCCGGGAGAGTTCTGCGAGATTCACCGGAACCATCCCGAGAACTGCAAATTTCTCTGCGGAAAGATTGATGGCGAAATAATCTGCCGGATGGAGTGAGCAGGCCGCGATCAGTGCAATGATCCCGACAAGTCCTTCCATCAGCATCGCACCGTAGCCGATGAAGCGCGTGTCACTCTCCTTATTCACCATTTTTGGCGTTGTCCCCGAGCCGACCAGGGAATGGAATCCCGAAATGGCCCCGCACGCTATGGTCACAAAAAGAAAGGGGAATAGTTTTCCCGGAATGATGGGGCCGCCACCACTCACGTACTCCGTCACCGCCGGCATTTTGAGGTCGGGATGAACAACGATGACTCCGATGACGAGCGCGGCTATCGTACCGATTTTCATATATGAGCTCAGGTAATCACGCGGGACCAGGAGGAGCCAGACGGGGAGGACCGACGCCACAAAGCCGTAGATGACAAGCGACAGAATAATGCCGTCCCGCGGAAGCGTGAAATACTGGGCGAGTGCCGAGCCTGGGACATAGCTCCCCAGAATGACCGCCGCAACCACGCTCACGACCCCGATGACGCTTGCCTCGGCGATCTTTCCCGGACGTATTCGGTACATCCAGAGCCCGACGAACAACGCGATCGGTATCGTCATCGCAATCGTGAAAGTTCCCCAGGAGCTCTCGAAGAGGGCGTTCACAACGGCAATTCCAAGACCGGCCAGCGCGACCACAAGGATGATGAGTATCGCAATGGATCCGATCAGTCCGGCCAGGGGGCTGATTTCATGGCGCGCGATATCGGCCAGCGATCGACCGTTCCTCCGCACCGACGCGACCAGGACGGTGAAATCGTGGACTGACCCGGCCAGCACTACCCCGATGACAAGCCAGAGGAAGCCGGGAAGGAAGCCGAACTGGGCGGCCAGGACGGGTCCTATGAGCGGTCCCGCCCCCGCGATGGCGGCAAAATGATGTCCGAAAAGGACCCACTTGTTGGTCGGTTCGTAGTTCTGGCCGTCCCGCAATCGATGGGCGGGCGTCACCCGCTGGTCATCGAGGACCAGAATTCTTGCGGCAATGAAGGCACTGTAGTACCGATAGGCGATCGCGAGAACACAGAGCGCGATAAGAATCAGCGGTAGAGCGTTCATGAATGGGTCCCCGGTTGTTCAATGTGGCCTTCCGGTGCCCCCGCCATACAATATCCAACGGCGGAGGTCATGGTTGACATTACGCCGCCAGCATGAATGCAGTCCGGCAGCGCATCAAAATGCATCTCTCCAGTGACGGATTTCGAGCACTCCTCGACGGGCTTCAATCGCAACGACATCGAACCGGCAATCCCGGCCCTCGATCTCATGTTCCGTAACATATCCAATCGCGGCTTTCCTGATCTGTCGCTGTTTTCGGGGCGTGATCGCATCCTCAGGCAGGCCGAATTCGTCGCTCACCCGCATCTTCACCTCACAGAACACGAGGATCTCTCCCTCCCTCGCCACAATATCGACCTCCGCACCTTCGCAACGGTAGTTCTGATCGAGCAGTTCGAATCCCTGCTCGCGGAGATATTGTCGCGCAATTCCCTCCCCGTCCCGTCCGATACGACTCTGTCGGCCGCGAACCCTCTCCCTCACATCCGCCCCTCCCTGCCCGTGCCGTGACGAAAGGACCGCCGGTGAATCGGGCTGAGCCCAAGACGGAGAATCGCGCGCAGGTGACCCGGGGTCCCATATCCCTTGTGCCGGGCAAATTCGTACCCGGGATATTCTCCATCGTAGCGCCGCATAATCTGGTCCCGTGTGACTTTTGCGATGATAGACGCGGCGGCAACTGAGAAGCTGCACCCGTCTCCTCCCACGATGAGCTGAAACGGTATGGTCCGCCCTCTGAAACGATTACCGTCAACGAGAAGAAATTCCGGAACCACCGGCAGAGAGTCGACAGCGCGATGCATCGCCTCGAACGTTGCGTTCAGGATATTGATCCGGTCGATCATCTCGTGATCCACAATTCCGATCCCCACGGCGGTTGCCCCTTCGAGAATCTGCCCGAAAAGCGTCTCCCTGAGCACGGCGGAGATCCGTTTCGAGTCGTCGACTTCCGGAAGGAAGAAATCGGGGGAGACGATCACAGCAGCGGCGACAACGGGCCCGGCGAGCGGGCCCCGGCCCGCCTCATCAATCCCCGCGACGTGCCGGACCCCGGCCTCCCAGAGCCGCCGCTCGTGGAACAGCATCGAGTCGCTCCGCGACGGAATCGCGGACGTGCCCGACTCAGAAATCGTTGATAATCCCGATGTGGATTTTTGCATCACTGAGTGAATCGCCTTTGCCGAGAGCCACGCTGACCCCGATCATCCCGATCGCTGTGTCTACCGTTGCCCCGATCCCATAGCCGAATCTCACCGATTCCGCTGCCGGGCTTCCCAAGAATTCCGGACGGGAATAGTAGCCGAGGTCAAACAGGGCAAATAGATACGAACGTCGCCCGGTCAGGAAACGATATTCGCTGTTGAACCAGGAAACAAGGGTCCCGCTGAACTGGCTTTCCCGGTATCCTCGCAGTGACCTGGTACCGCCCAGGAGGTACATCTCCGCCTCCTGTATTTCCGTCCCCTGCACCTGTCTCCCGTGGACGGATAAAGCGACGACCTGCCGGGCGAAGGCCGGGAGGAAGATCTCCACATCCACGCCAAGGCGCTGAACCCATCCAGAGGAGGGAAAACCGGGTCTATCGATGGTTTTTCGTCCATACTGATACGAGGCAACATACCTCACACCTGTTGTCGGCGCGTAGAGATCGTCCCGCGAATCATAGACCGCGTCGGCACCCAGGGACAGGGAACTGGATCTGTAGGCTCGGCCGATCGTTGTATCCTCATTCGGGATTACGGCCTCCGATCCGAGGCTGACGCCAAGGGAGAGCTTTTCTGAGAGGAGGAGATCCGCGCGGCCGTCAACCAAACGGCGTACGTAGGCGGTATCCTGCTGCCTCTGGAAAAACCCACCGGCGACATTGACCGGGAAGCCGAAGATCCATGGCTCGGTATATCGCACGCCAAGTTCCTGGGTGTATCTGTTCTCACGCTTCCATTGGAGACTGAGCTTTCTCCCGGTCCCGAAGAGATTCCGCATCCCGACGGAAACGAGACCGGTGAAGTACCCCTTCTCCCCCGAAACGGATCCCGGGATGTAGCCGAGGATCCCATCGAAGGTATTGGTTCTTCCCTCCTGGACCCGAACAAGCAGTCCGGCAGTATCGCCCCGCAGAAACAGCTCAGGTTCCGAGACAGAGGAGAAGATGTTCAATCTGACGAGCCGCTGCCGCAGGGCTTCGACCCTGACCGGATCGTAGGGCTCACCCTCCCTGAGCCGCATCTCCCGGAGGATGACGTCGGCGTTCGTTTCCCGGTTCCCCTCAACCCGCACTTCTGATATCTGGACGGCCGGTCCGGGCTCTACGGCAACACGGATGGCGAGAGAGTCTTCCGATTCGCCCTGCAACCACTCAACACTGTCGACGCGACAGCGGGCCAGCGGGTAGCCTCGGGATTCGAGCTCCCGAATGAGACGGAAACAATCCTCCGCGAGCGCGGCCTCACTCAGCGGGTTTCCCGGTTCAGTGTCAAAGAGCCGGAGCGCGTCTGATTCGGTCAGTGATCGAAGCCCCTCGAGACGGATCCTGCCGACGACGGTCCGTTTCCCTTCCCTGACTGCGACCGTAAGGTTGATTGACGTGGTGTCCGCCGGATGTGGAACCGTTTCTCCGGCCACGACAACCCCCAGGAACCCCGCCTCCCGGTAGTGGTCACGGATCCGATCCAGATCAGCCTGGAAGGTCGTGTCGGAGTATGGCGAACCCGGACTCGATGAGAGCCACCGTAGGATCTCCGCAGACGTGAACGCGGAATTGCCGCTGACGCTGACTGAACCGATGGACTGGGGGGAAGAGGCGGCAAACAGGGTGAGCGTCAGGAGGGCACAAGCTCCGAACAGGGCGACCGTACGTCTCCCGATGTTCATGTGTTCATTCTATCCGGACCAGTGGTGATCGTCCCTCCATCCCGGCCCGGGGCAATCAGCCCGCGCGTCCCCGCCGGGAAGGCCGGGTCAGTACGGCCGTCGGTTCCAGACCTCGGAGAGAGGTGTGGTGAGACGATAATCTCCAAATCCTGTCCGATCCTCAAACACAAAATAGTAGTTGAGATCGTAATACACCCAGACTTCATACGGCTTCGAATCAGGATCGAAGGGATGACGTTCGACATTGTTTGGAGGTCCGAAAATGATATAGACCATTCCCATATCCGTCCGCCACCCGTCGATATAGTGGGAGAAGTGCTTGTTC
>DKBG01000140.1 GCA_002451155.1 Ignavibacteria bacterium UBA6906 | reverse complement strand
TCCGACGATCTTCCCGCTCTCGTCGAACGCAGTTGTCCCGGACACGTGGACGAAGGGACCGACCCGAACCGCGCGGGAGTATCCCACGAGCGGCTCCCACCGCGCGCCACTCGCAAAATTCTGTCTGTTCACAATCCCATCTCCTTCAGAATACGAGTGGCGCCGCCAATCTTCTCGGTTACCCAGAGAACGTACCGGATGTCGACGGCAATCGACCGGCTGTATGCCTCGCTCCAGGCGAAGTCGTTGATCGTTGCCTCATAGGCGCGGTCAAAATTGACGCCCACAAGTTCACCTCTGCCATTGAGCAGCGGGCTTCCCGAGTTCCCTCCGGTCGTGTCGAGGTTGTACAGGAGGGCGACCGGAACACTCCGGAGTTCGGGGGAAGCGAACCTGCCAAAGTCCTTTTTCCGGTAGAGTTCGAGCAGCTCTCTGGGAGACGTAAACGGCTCCTGGCCGGTAGTCTTCTCCACCACTCCCCGTAGCGTCGTGATCGGATTGTAGTAGACGGCATCGGCGGGAGCGTACCCCCGAATTTTCCCGTACGTCATTCGGAGAGTCCCATTGGCGTCCGGAATAAACTTCTTCCCGTCAAACAGCATCTTGACTTCCACGTAGCGGCCGAACAGCCGGGTGAGCTCCCCCTCGCGCTGCTCGCGCGCCTCCCGAAGGCGGGAGTACGCCGGTTCGAGGGCGTTGACCAGCCGCAATACGGGATCACGATGGATCGTGGCGGAGTCGGGAGGATCGGCCAGGAGGCGCCGCACTGTCGCGGAGTCTGCCATCAGGGAGCGGCGCACTGCTGTATCTGCGAGCGAGCGCGCAGCCTGCTCACGGTCTCCCCCCTGCAGAAACAGTTCCAGTTCCGGCACCCGGTGGTCCGGGTAGAGGCGGGCGGCACGCTGAAGCAACTCCGTCAAGAAGCGCCTCTCGATTGCGTGATCATAGTTCTGGAGCGAAAGAAAGAGACGGTCCTTCGTCCGCTCATAATTCCGGTCGGAATAATCCGGGGCTCGCTGGAGATCCGGCTTTGCGCGTTCTCGCGCGGAGGAAAGAACAAAGGAGGCCGAGGAAACGAGGATGCTGCCGCTTCCAAGCTGGTCCAGCGCCGCCTCCGTCCCGGCGGTATGAGCCGCCGCCTCGTACACAGCGGCAATCTCATTGAGGAGCGACCCAAAGAGTTCTTTCCGTCCGGGATCTGCGTCGATGAACTCCTGCAGCCGGGCTTCCTGCGCGCGGCGGGTCTGCACGAGGTCAAGGCGTTCAAGTCCCTGCAATTTTCCCCAGTAGTTTTTTGAGGTGTTTGCGAGGCGTTTGATACGTGCATCGAGCTTCAATGCGACAGATCGGTCCTTCCTGCCCGCATCCTCCATTGCCGCTATCTCCCAGTCATAGAGTGCCGCAACGTACGGCATGCGGATCTTCTGCTCATAGTCGAGATAGTGGGAAGTCCGGTGCCGGTATGTCCGGCCGGGGTACCCGAGAACGAACACGGGATCCTCGGGACCGACTCCCTTCGGCTGGACCTTCAGGAATTTTTCCGGGTGATAGGGAACATTGGCCCGGGAGTACGCTGCCGGGGAACCGTCGGGTCCGACATACGCCCTGAGGAACGAAAAGTCGCCGGTGTGCCTTGGCCACACCCAGTTGTCTGTCTCCCCTCCGAACTCTCCAATCGACCGGGGAGGGGCATAGACAATCCGGAGGTCGCGGAGATATGTATAGAGAAAAAGGACATAGCTCTTCCCGGGGAACATTTCCGCGACTTCCGCTCGTGTTCCGGGGCGTTCTTTTTCAGCGTCGGCAACGATCTTCCGACTCCGGGCCGCAATCGCCCTTGTCCGCTCGCCGGGACTCATGGTATCACTGACTGCGCTCAGGACATCACGGCTGACGTCTCGATAGGATTCCGTGATCCGCACGGACCCTCCCCTGGCCGGGATTTCCTCTTCCAGACTTCGGGCGAAAAATCCCGCCGTCAGATAATCATGTTCGACAGTGCTGGCCGCCTGCAGGTACCCAAACGCGCAATGGTGATTGGTAAGAATAAGTCCGTCAGAGGAGACGAACGACCCGGTGCACCCTCCCACGTTGACGATCGCATTCACAAGTCCAACGTCAGCGGGGTTGAAGATATCTTGGGCGCTCAACAGTATCCCAGCCGCTTTCAGATTCACATTCCCGAGCTCGCTGATCGGATACATCCCCTCGTCCGCCTTTGTTGATCCTCCGCAGGCGAAAAAGAGAACACACGTGAGCAGTGAGTGTATTCTGAAACGTTTCATTCTTCCCTCTGATGGTAGACGATGAATGTCGATCGACCTGCCGCCGGAGCGCGGGATCAGCGATGGCCGAGATCTTCGATGGTGTCTGATTCGTAGATGCGAAACCCTCCGACCCCCTCCTTCGCGACCCAGACCAGGGCGCGTGCCACCGTCTCCGCCTTAATCGGCCTGTACTTCTTCCATTTCCCGCCCATGAACACCGCGCCGATCCTCATCGCGACGCCGCCGAAGACTTCACCCAGACGGACTTCCTCCCTTTTCCCAAGCAGCATCGACGGCCTGAAGATGTGGATTCCGGGCACCGGCAGTTTGCTGACAGCCTCTTCTATCTCCCCCTTCACCCGGGTGTAGAATACCTTCGATCGCGGGTTCGCGCCTATGCTGGTGATGAGGAGAAAGTTGAGCCCGCCGTTCTCCCCGGTCAATTTTCCGGCTTCGAGCGGAAGCGTGTAATCGACGAGGCGGAAGGCATCCTGAGACCCTGCCTTCCGTATCGTCGTCCCCAGGCAGCAGAAGACATCGCTGACCCGGAAGAGATGCCCCTGCTCGCTGAGCGTAAGAGGATCTGCAGCGGTGACTCTCAGCTTGGGGTGCTGCATGGGATATGCTCGCCGTGCGAGTACACGGATCTCTCCGTAGTCCGGATCATCCAGCAGATGGCTGACGACAGCTGACCCGATCAGTCCGGTCGCCCCGAGGACGAGGGCAGTCCTCTCGTTTGGCCGCGTTAGTGTCACGGTTGTGTCATCTCCTTCTCCAGCCGGCTCAACTCTCGTAGGGCCGGTGGTTCTGAATTCGTGAGAACGTGCCTCCGGTCAGGAGGTCTTTGACGAAATCACTTGCGAGAAACTCACGGGGGAAAACCCGGTCAAGCGCGCTGACTTCATCCAGCCGTCGCATATGGTCGTCGGTGATCCGTATCTCCAGGCACCCGAGGGAATCCTCGAGCTGGTCCGCTCTGGTCGCGCCGGGTCCAGAGCGAAAACTTCGTCCCGATCACGAATTTCTGCCGGGACTCACGGGTGAACTCACCGACATACTTCTCACTCGTCCCATCCGTGTAACGATTTGCGGTGTCAATGAAATTCCCACCCGCATCGACAAACGTGTTGAAGATCTTCCTGCTCGTCTCCCTGTCGGATCCCCACCCCCGTTCCCAAACCCATCGTCCCAAGACAGAGTTCAGAAACCCTGAGGCCGCTCCGACCGAACAACTTGTAGTTCATATCCTGCTCACCCGATCATCTCGAGTCCGCACGGGCATCATTACCAGCCTCCTGACGCTCCCCCACCAGAAAATCCGCCGCCTCCACCAGAGAAACCTCCGCCAGAAAATCCGCCGCCGCTCCCCCCGCGGCTGAGCGACGAGAGTGCCCCGCCGCCACGTCCGGTGCCGAACCTTTTCATCCAGCGTTTTCCGGACGCCGTGGAGCCGATCCAGAGCTTTCCGGCAAAGAGGCCCAGGGCGTAGGTTGCGAACACAGACAGTCCCGCGACGGGGCCAAGGAAAGCGACCGGAAACGCGAACCAGAATGGGAGAAGAAATACATAGAGAAACCAGGAGAAGAAACCGGGACTGAAGAGCGCGATCGTCGTAAACGAGCCGACCACCAGAATGAATACCAGCCCGCCAAGAATTGCTGCCCAAAGGGGAGGACGTTCGGTCCGGATATCTTCCGCACGATACTCGCCACCAATCGCGGCGAGGATCCCCTCGACGCCGCTCCTGATTCCACCATCATAATCGTTCCGACGGAAACGAGGGACGATCTCATTTCGGATGATTCGCCCGCAGAGGATATCGGGCAGGCTTCCCTCCAGGCCGTTCCCGACTTCTATGCGCACCTCGCGCTCATCCTTCGCGATAAGCAGGAGCACCCCGTTGTCCGTCCCTCGCCGCCCGAGTTTCCATGCCTGCGCGACTCTGAGGGAATACTGTTCGAGTGGTTCCCCTTCGAGGCTGGTCACAGTCAGCACTGCCACCTGGTTGGTCGTTGAATCCTCATGGGCTTTTAGAAGAGCGTCAAGAGCGGCAACCGTCTCGGGCGTGAGCAGGCCTGCGTTGTCATTGACTCTCCCGGCAAGGTAGGGAACCTCCGCCCCCGCCGCCGGTCCGGCGGAGACAAGGAGGGAGATCCGGACAAGGAGCAGCGTCGAGCGTTTCCAGGAAAGCAGAGACATCAGAGGTTCCGCACGCGAAGCTCGTTCGAGAGTTCGTCGGTATCATCCGGCCGGCGCTTTACTCCGGACTCCCGAAGGAGATTTGCACAGTGCGCGATAGCATCCACCAGGCCCTTCGTCGGCTGCCCATCGCGGACTGCTCTGGTCACCGTCTGAACGATCTCCTCCCAGGCAGCCGGCTTCACCAGCGCATTGATCCCCTCGTCCCCGATCACGAGTACCCGATGCTCCAGCACGCTTACAAACAGGAGTATACCCGTCCGGTCTCGCGTGTCGAACACCTTCTCACTCACAAACGCCTGCGTCGCACGCAGACCCACCCGCNNCCCGCCGTTCGAGGAGCGCGCTCCCGCTGAAGAACCGCTTCAGAGGCGGGCTCATTCGGGTGAGGAACATCCCCACGAGAAACGCCAGAAAGGCGACAAGGAGAATCAGGGCAAAATCGACGGGAAGCCAGGACTTCGACAGCGCGTGTTCGGCGAGAACCAGGAGAAGCACGGTGGATCCCAGCAACGCTCCCGCCCTCCACTCGGCTTCTTCATACTCGTCGCTCCGATCCACCAGAAACGGGACAATCTCGCCGGACGTGGCCTTTTCCGCCTCATGCACGGCAGCCTCGATTCTCTTCAGATCTTCGTTCGAGAACAGGTGGGACACTTTGTGGGCCATGGTAAATTCTCCGCACTTCGATCATGGTACCAAAAAAAGAGCAGACTCTCAATCCACCCGATCTGCGTGTTGCGTCAGTCTTCGCGCAGGCAAAATTGCAGGGGCAAACCAGCGACGCAGTCTGTCACACGGAGCAGACTGCGACGATCGTCATATCGTCATGTTGCTTCGCGCGCCCGACAAAAGCTCGGACCTCTCTCAGAATCGCCTCCAGAATCTGCTCCGGAACGAGGATGCCAGGGGACGGTGAGTGTGAGACTGAGGATAACGCTGAGGACCGTGAGAAGGCCGAAGATAGCCAGAAATCGCCAGGAAGAGACGCCATGCAAACAGAACCAAGGATTGTGGGACGACAGGCGGATCGCTCAGGCCGAGCATCCCCGCACGGACATCCCCTCTCTCGACGGGAGCCGCCGTCGAGCGGACGATTGGATTGTAAAAGTGTACGCACAGGAACGGGCAAAATCAAGGTGCACGGATGGGACTCAGTTGTCGTTCTCAATCCGCGTCCATATATTGGGAGGTTGCATCTTCACTCCGCTGAAACCCTCGCGAGGAATTCAATGTACCGTCACCCACATGTTCTCATTCAGCTCCTTCTTATCGGAATGATCTCGGGATGCTCGGGCGAACGCGCGGCCATGCTCCCCGGTCAGCTGGCAGACGGCCGGGTCCGTTTGCCGAACGGCTGGTATCTCTCGCCCGCCGGCCGGCACGCTTCGGTCGGGGAGCTTCCTCTGAACGCCATCGTCACTCCCGACGAACACTATGTTATCGTAACGAACAACGGAACCCGCGAACACTCGTTGACCGTCATCGAAACCGAAACCTGGACGGTAAAGCAGACACTCCCCATTCCGAAGAGCTGGCTCGGAATGGCCATAAACCGGGAGGGGAACCGGCTCTACTGCTCGGGCGGAAATGACAACAGGATCCTTGTCTATTCGTTCGACGGCGGAACACTCTCGCTGGTCGATTCAATTTCCCTCGGCGCCCCAAGGCCGGTCCAAAAGCTCTGGACGGCGGGTATCGCCCTCGATGAGGCCCGGGGAACAGTCTATGTCACGGGGCGGGAGAGCGATTCTCTGTACGCCGTGGACCTCACCAGCCGGACTGTCGCACGCCGCGTGGCGCTTCCTGCGAAACCGTACACCTGTCTTCTCTCCCGCGACGGCACCGTCCTATTCGTTTCTCTCTGGGGCGGCTCTGCGATTGCATTCCTGGATCCGGCGACGCTATCGATCCTGGACACGATCCGCGTCGGGGACCATCCCTGCGATATGGTAGAGAAGTCAGACGACGGGAGGCTGTTTGTCGCGAATGCAAACCACAACTCGGTCTCGGCGATCGGCATCCGGGAGCGAACGGTCCTCGAGACCATTTCAACGGCGCTGTCTCCCGCAGCGCCGTTCGGAAGTACGCCGAACGCACTCACACTGGGCTCAGACGGCACACGCCTGTTCGCGGCCAACGCGGACAATAATTATGTCGCCGTGTTCGACATCTCACGCCGACAGGCGAGCAGCTCGCTCGGGTTCATACCGACCGGATGGTACCCCACCGCGCTCACATATCTCCCCTCCTCGCGGACTCTTGTCGTGGCAAACGGGAAAGGGGGAGGATCGCGCTCGAACCCGCGTGGACCGAATCCAAACCTTCGGAACAACTCACCAGAGGAGTACATCGGGTCAATGTTCCGCGGCACCCTCTCCGCGATCGCCGATCCGTCTCCGGCCGAGCTTTCCGCTTTCACCGCAAGGGTCTATGAGAACAGTCTCTACACGGACGTACGGAACACCCGTCCGGGACGGGCCGAGAACAACCCGGTCCCTGCCCGCGTCGGGGATCCCTCGCCGATCAAACACGTCTTTTACATTGTCAAAGAAAACCGGACGTACGATCAGGTCTTCGGGGATATGCCCGAGGGAAACGGAGATTCCTCGCTCTGCCTCTTCCCCGAGTCCGTCACTCCAAACCATCACGCGCTTGCGCGCCAGTTTGTCCTGCTCGACAATTTTTACTGCGACGCTGAAGTGAGCGCCGACGGACACAACTGGTCGATGGGCGGGTATGCGACGGACTACGTCGAGAAGAGCTGGCCGACAAGTTACGGAGGGCGCGGAGGCGAGTACGAGTTCGGGGGCGGACATCCGGTTGCGTACCCGTCTGCAGGATATCTCTGGGATAACTGCCAGAGAGAGGGAGTCTCCTACAGGACCTACGGAGAATGGGTCACCATTCCGGACCGGGTGGGAGATACTGCGCGTGCACTCATGCCCTCACTCGAAGGTCATGTTGCACCATTGTTCCGCGGCTGGGATTTGCAGTATTCTGACGTTGACCGTGCACGGTCCTGGGCAGAGGAATTCGACGCCTACGAGACAGACGGCACGCTGCCGCAATTTCAGGTTATCACACTCCCGAACGACCATACAGAGGGCACACGGCGGGGGAGCCTGACCCCACGGGCCTACGTCGCGCAGAACGATCTGGCGCTCGGNNGGCACGGCTCGGTGGACAGCGAGCTGTATTCAACCTCCAGTATGGTGCGGACGATCGAGTTGATTCTCGGCCTTCCGCCTCTCTCCCAGTTCGACGCTGCGGCAACGCCGATGTACGGTTCGTTTTCTGCCGACCCGGACTACTCACCCTACACATGCCGGGCGGTGACCGTCAACCTCGACGAGCGGAATCCGGAGGGGGCATACGGTCAGGAACGGAGCGGTGAACTTGACTTCTCCGCCGAAGACAGGATCCCCGACCTGGAGTTTAGCGAAATCATCTGGAAGGCGATTCGTGGAGCAGATTCGCCGATGCCGCCTCCGGTGCGCAGCGCATTCGTGCGCGTGGTCAGGGAGGCGGACTGAGTCCCACGCTGTCCTTCGAGGCTGGACGGGCGACGGAGGGTCGAACCGCTCCGGCGCAGCGGGTGATCCTACCTGTCGGGGACCCTCCCGCATCCTGACGCCTCAGAGGCTGGAGACGTCTCCCCATCGGCACACAGATCTTCAAGCGCGCATCTGTTTTCGCGCACCAGCGTCCGTGCGGACGCCTCCGCGTAATTCCATGATCGCCAGTCCCGCGTTGTCGCATCCGGTCCGAACCGGCGAAGAAGACCGCGCGCCACGCTCCCTCGTTCGGCCGGAGGAAGATGTGTGAGGCCCTGGATCAGGAGAGGTACGGCGTCAGCGCTGAGCGCTGATGCGTGGGCGGCGTCGAATGTTCCGGTGGCCTGAGCGCGATTGATGTTGACTTGCGCGACCAGCGCATCAGGGTTCAGGACATTCAGACAGAGAAGAACTCCATACCCTGCCAGAATGGCCCCGAACGGAAACCTCCTTCTCTCTCCCTGCAAAACGGTCATGCCGAACCAGACAATCAGCAGGGCCATCCAGGCGAGAAACGCCGCCGCGTGCACACGCTGCTCGGTCAGACCGTAGGCCGCTGCATACAGCCAGAGCCGTTGAACTGCAGACGCCAGCATGGCCAGAAGAAACAGACACATCAGCAGGGAAAGGGCGCGGAGAATCAGGACGTCTCGCTCACGGTCTTTCCTCAGGAGCCAGTCCGCCCCCAGAAGGAGCGGGAGCGCCAGTGTCGCCACGGCAACAAGTTCGAAGAATCCGCGGCGCGCATAGGCGGCATAGGTGAGAGAAGCCGTTTCGATAACCATCGACTCTCCTCCGAACAGATAGGGAATCTGCAGGAGGACAAAGAGGAGAAATAGCAGGTCGAGGACGCCGACGAGAATTCCGAGTTCCACAATTCCGATACCGAAGGAACGTGGTCCGAGGTCGGACGGAACGGCCGTCTTCCCTGCCAGGAATCGCCCCCGAAGGAATCCCGCGACTGTCCAGGAGAACAATCCGATTAGGACGAGATGTGAGACAATACTCCAGACGTCGATCTCCAGTATCTCCCGGACGACATACTCGAACGTCGCATCGGCGGAGGTCAGAAGGCCTCCGAACAGGAGGAGTGCCGGCAGAGTGAGCGCCATCCCGCGCAGGACAGGTGCCCAGGGAAACCCTCCGGGTCTTCCCTTTTCAGCCGGGGAGCGGAGATCTTTCCAGAGAAGAAACACCGGCCCGGCGGCCGTATGCACTCCATGAAGAAGGAGGGCGTGCAGGTAATCCAGAATGGGGGAGCGGGCAAAATCACCGGACGGCATACGGGCCGCCAGAAGGCCGGCCCCTAGCAGGGTCGCGGAAACGTTCCAGAATCCGAGCGCCGTGGAATCGCGCAGGGTCAGAAAGCCCGCGCTGCATGTGCTGGCAAGGAGAACGGGGAGCGCCCCCCGGGGAAGCGAGCTGCGTGTCTTCATCGATGCGAGAACGACAGCGCCGAGGAGAACCATTCCCCAGAGCGTGAAGTTCCACCCCCAGGGCAGGGCGCGGAGGAGCAGATCACCTCCCACTCCGGCGAGCAGGGCAATTCCGAGGACGAAACGCGCATGTGAAATGGGTGTCATTGGACCTCCTGTGGACCGCGAATAACACCAAAGTACTTTGTGAGGCAAAGTATAGACGCAAAAAAAAAGCACCTACTTTGCTGCCCTGATCAGCCGCTCGAGCACCTCCAGGTGCGACGCAAACGCTTTCCGCCCCGTTTCCGTGGCTGCATAGGTCGTGACCGGTTTCCTTCCTGTGAAGTGTTTCCTGACCCGAACGTAGCGGTTCCGTTCGAGAACGGCCATATGACTGGCGAGGTTGCCGTCGGTGACGCCGAGGGTTGCCCGCATGGTTGTGAAATCGGCGGTCTCCTGGACGGCGAGGACAGACATGATGCCGAGCCGGATCCGATTGTCGAACACCGGGTTCATCTGTTCGATAGATGACTTCATCGCTCGTACTTCAGGTAAAGAAACAGGCCATAGGCGATATGCAGCAATCCAAACCCGGCCGCCCACAGCAGAAGGCCCAGCTGCGGCAGCACAAGTGCCACCAACCCAAGGAGAATCTCAAGCATGCCAAGCCCTCGCACCTCGCCGAACGTGAAGCTCCCGGCACTGAACATGCCGAGTCCGTAGAAGATGAGCATCGATGCGGGCATCGGCCAGAGAAGACCCCGGTAGAGAAGCAGGATTGTCACGATCGCGCCCACGACGAGCGGGATCGCCAGCATCAGCAGGAGATGCCGCGTCGCAGGTCCCCAGAGGGTCCTCCCCTGTTTCCTGGCCATCCGGAGAGAAAAGACCAGGGAGAGGAGGAGCGAGAGGGCAAGGACCAGAATACCCAGTCCGATGAGGCTCACCCGGAGACCGGCATCGATTGCCGCCACCCTGGTGACGTCGAAGGGTGAGACCCCATGCACATCAAGCAGCATGTACGCCGCAGCAGCCCCGACAAGCGCGACCAGCCCCGCGCTGACCCCCGACAGCCCGCTCAAAGAGAGAAATTTCGAGGCCCGTTCCATCATGGCCCGTATTTCAGAGAGGTCTTTCAGTCCCGATTCGATCGTTTCCATGGCTTTTCCTAAAGTACTTTGTGCTACAAAGTACAATCTGCACTCGACAATGTCAAGTGGCGCTCCCTGCTGCGTGCCCCCGATCACGATCCCGGGCCGCGAAGTTCAGGAGAGTTGAATTACGGGGTCGGCGAAGGGGCACCCTCCGGGGATGCGAGAGTCGAATAGTCAAGCTCGCTCCCCAGGAGACTGTGAGGAATCAGGAACACGACGAAGACCACGACAGCCGCAGCGATGACCCAGACCTTGGGGTTTTTGGATTTCCGGAGTGCCACGGCGGCAGCACACCACGCGATAACAGCCACTGCAGTCTTGTTGTCGGTCAGGTCTTTCCCGAACGGCCAGCCGGTCCAGTACGCGTCGAAGGCATACTTCTGCATGATCGGCCCGAATACCAGGCCGCCTACGATCAGGAACCCGAGTGTCAGGTAGGTAAGCACGGTGTAGTCCGGCTTCTCACGGAATACCTCGAAGCCTGTGCGGGTGGAGAGCAACATTCCCATGAATATGATGAAAACATGCGGAATGATAACCATGAGCGGGACATTCCCCTTGAACCGTATTACGGCGGGTCCGTCGGCAGGCAGAAGNNGGTCCCCTCCTCCCCTTTTTCAAGGTGCACCCGGTATTGCAGCTTCCCCGCCGGCGGCTGGACCGGTAACTCCGCCACGAGAAATGAATCCCTGAGCACCATCGGCACCCGCATCCATGGATCCTGCGTGTTCAGCCGTTTCCATTCGATCCATCCACTGATCTGCTCCCGACCAACGGGAATTCTGACGACAGCATCCTTCTGCTCCTCGCTTCGCGGCAACGAGTACGTTAGTGCGTGGTCCGCAAGTGTCGTCATGCCGTGTAACGGGTAGGTCGGTCCGGTCATGCGCTGATATGCCGCGGATGCGGCAGTGATGACAAACGCGACAGTCCACAGAATCAGGCTCTTGTGCATACCAGCGTTCTCCTATTATTCGTGGGCAGGGGCAACCCGCCGACCGCCGGGCTCCCGCTCATTGAAGGACTGACCGCAGGAGCGCAACCGCTTGAGGCAGATGGTCACCTTTGTTCAACATACAGCATTCAATTCCGCGGGCAAACGCCAGATCGATGATCTCCGCCCGGGTCGGGATCCCGTCCCGGACCATTCGTTCAAGAACCTGCGTCGCCAGGATGACAGGCAGATGCGCGGCGTGTGCCATGGAGGTAATCCGGCGTTGCAGGTCCGCAAGCGCGTCGAACCCGCACTCAGCGGCCAGATCTCCCCGCGCGATCAGGACACCGGCCGTTCCCCCCCGCAACGCCTCCAGCAGCAATTCGGGGAGAATCCGGACGGCCGTTGCGTTCTCGACCTTGACGACCAGGCGGCTTTTTGAGCCAGCCTGAGCCAGCATCTCGCGCGCCTCCCTGACCTGCGCCGTCGAAGTGACAAACGAGAGACCCACCATGTCAGCGAGCGACGCAACCACCTGCAGATCCTCGCGGTCCCTCCCGGTCCATTCCGCTGCACCACCCTCCGCTTCCGGCATGTTGATGCTCCGCTCCGTTCGGAGACGCCTCCCCTTTCCTCTGACCTGGTCAATCCGGACTTTCACCCAGCCGCTTCCCGTATCGACGACAATCCCTCCAATCGTCGCGTCGTCGATCCAGACACGCTGGCCCTTTGTAAGACGGCCGAGAATTTCGGGGATGCTCACAGTAGCCTGGACAACGACCGAGCGGTCTGACCCCGCGCTTTTCGCAATGCGCCCACGAAGCAGGATGCTCTGTCCGATCTTCACACGCGGGGAGTCGTCTCCCCTACAGAGGGACACGACGTCGACCGTGCGCGCCTTCGGTCCCGCCAGGTCCACAAAGAGCCTGCAGCGCAACCCGGTTTCCCGTTCAGCTTTCCGCAGGCCTGCAGCAATCCTCTTCCAGTGATGCGGATCGCCGCGGGCACAGTTGATACGCAGGACTGACACCCCCGCCCTCAGCAGTTCTCGGATGAGTATCCGGTCGTCCGCTGACTGCTCCGGCGCTGTCACCATGACCCGGGTCCGACATCGACCACGGCGCGG
>DKBG01000014.1 GCA_002451155.1 Ignavibacteria bacterium UBA6906 | reverse complement strand
TTAGAGATCCCGTCCGGCATCGCGGTAGGGTTTCTCCTGATGGGTGAGCACACAGCACTCCACCGCGCAGGGCCGTTCTCCCTGAATTTCGTCTCCCTCCTTTGATTCCCGATCCCATACTTTTGCTTTTGACTCTCTCAATCCCTACTATTTTTCACCACCTCTGAAGAGCCGGTCCCCGGTATGGGCAAACTCCGAATTCTGGTCGCCGAATTTGACAGCGCAACCGTAATGGATCTGCGAAAGCGTCTGGAGCGTGCCGGCTATGAGCTCGCCGGATTGGTGCGTTCCGCTCTCGAATTACCGGGCCGCGTACGCGACATGCGCCCGGATGCGGTTCTCCTTAACCCCGCAGTCTTCCGATCTCCCACCCAGTCTTGGACATACGCAGAAATGCAGGAACAGATTGGAGTCCCTGTGGTATTCCTCGGCCGTCCGGATCCCCGTTCCGGGACGTCTGAGAGCGGCGGCGAACATCCGTTCAGCTTTTTGCGGAGTCCATTTGATGACACAGAGCTCACTCTGGCCGTACGATCCGTCCTTGCTCTTCAGCGCCTGCGCGACGCTGCCAGAGAAGCGACCGGCAGGGTGGAGGCGCTCTCTGCATTGCTCAACGATTGTGCGTTCATGTGCGCGGTGCGGTCCGATGGGTCGCTGGAGCCGGAATGGGTGTCCGAGTCATTCGAGCGCATTACCGGGTATGGACAGGGGGACGTCATTGGGGTGGCGGCCTGGAAGGCCCTGGTTCATCGTGACGATCTCCCGAAAGTCGAACGATATCTGGGGATCCTCGTTGAAGGGCGGGCGGAGGCTCTCGAATTCAGGATCATCCGGGCTGATGGCGCTGCCCGATGGATGCATGTCGCCTGCAGGCCAGTCCCGGACGGCCGCGGCTCCGGCGTGGCGCGTCTGTACGGTGTTGCGACAGACATCTCGGAAACACGTATTCTGCGGGACACACTTCGTGAGGGTGAGGAGCGCTGGAGGTTCGCGATCGACGCCAGCGGAGAAGCTGTGTGGGATTGGAATGTGCACACGAACGAGGTGTTCTCCTCGGACAGGTGGAAAGAGATGGTTGGGATGCGGGATGACGAGGTTGCCTCCGACTTTAGCGATTGGGATCGCCGAATCCATCCTGATGATCAGAAACGCGTCCACAGCGAAATCCGCCGCTACTTCCGCGGGGAGACCCCGCAGTTCGAGGCAGAGTATCGGGTGCAAGCGGCGAACGGCACGGTGATGTGGGTTTTGGACAGAGGGAAGATTGTGGGATGGACTCAGGACGGAAAGCCGGCCCGGGTCATCGGGACGCGGAAGGACATCACACGGCGCAAACAGATAGAGGAGGCGCTGGAGATGTCCAATACATTCCTTCGGGACATTCTTGAAAGTTCCTCTGCGATCTCGATCGTGAGCACCGATCCGGACGGGAATATCCTGTTCTGGAACTCGGGCGCAGAGAATTTGCTCGGCTTCAAGGCGGAAGAGATGGTTGGTCAGCGGAATATCGGGGATCTGTATGACCCGGAGGACCAGGAAACGCAACGCGGCGTCACTGAGATGCGTGAACGGGTCCTGAAGCAAAAGAGGCCAATAAGCCGCACTCTCCAAGAGATTCACAAGGACGGCCGGAGACTCTGGGTGAAGGTAACCGTTGCGCCCCGCCTTGACGCTCAGGGAAACGTCAAGGGGCTCATCGGGATCGGGGAGGATGTGACCGCGCAGCGGGAGGCGCTCAAGGCAAGCGAGCAAAGAGGGAGGGAGATGCGATTGCTCGCTTTTACCCTGAACTGTGCCCGGGACGGTTTCTGCATCACCGATCTGGAGGGAACAATTCTGTATGCCAACGCGTCTCTCCTCACCATGTGTGGATACGCCGATGGCGATCTCGTCGGCCAACACATCGCCGTCCTGCATTCGCCCTCGGCGTCTCCCCAGACGTTGCGGGAGATGGAGATCGGAACGCGGCACGGCGGGTGGCTTGGCGAGCTGCAGCACCGTCGGAAAGACGGGACCGAGTTTCCGGCGGAGGTTTCCACGTCAATCGTTCGGAACGATGATGGGGAGGAGGTCGCGCTGGTTGCGGTGGTGAGAGATATCGCCGAACGCAGAAAAGCCGAGGATCACATTCGCTCGTCCCTCCACGAGAAAGAGATTCTCCTCAAAGAAATTCATCATCGTGTGAAGAACAACCTTCAGGTGATCACAAGTCTCCTGAACCTGCAGTCGACGCAGGGGACGAATCCGGAGACTGCCGCGATCCTCAGGGAGAGCCAGGCACGGATACGCTCGATGGCTCTGGTCCATGAGGAGCTCTATCAATCGCGGGATCTGGCCAAGATCGACATGGCGAACTATGTGCGGAAGCTTACCGCGAGTCTCTTCCGTGTCTACCGGTCTCCCGACGCCGAGGTAGGACTCCAGATCGACGTCCGGGATGTCTTCTTGTCGGTGGATGCCGCCATACCGTGCGGGCTAATCATCAATGAGCTTGTTTCCAATTCTCTCAAGTATGCATTCCGAACAACGCGGAAGGGATCGGTTTCGGTTCGCATGACGCACGCCGGAGGCGAGTATGAATTGCGTGTCGGAGATGACGGTGAAGGCCTGCCGGTCACGCTAAACGTTGAAAAGACAGATTCGCTTGGACTCCAGCTTGTTCATACGCTCGTCAAGCAACTCAGGGCCGTTGTGCGTGTGAGCAGGGAGGGCGGAACGATATTTACAGTGGTGATTCCCGGGACTGAGGCGCGTGGGGATGGCTAACACGGGTTCAGAGAGTCAGGCGATGATGTTCTATTACTATGGGTTCTATGCCGCACTGAAGCGGTTCCGCGCGACGGCTGCGCTGGGATGGGTGATTGCGGCTATTGGCTTCGTAGCATTTCTGTTTGGATGGGATTTTGCGCGACCCGGCGGGTTGATCGAGCTGACCCTCTGTATCTGCAGCGTCAGTGGCGGCCTCCTGGTTGTGCACGTGGCGGTGACCGGGCTATCGGCCTACGTTGGCGTTCCTTTTCCGCGTCCCCTCCCCGGAGAAACGGCAAACACAGAGTTGTTCGAGACGCTTCACGCTCTCATGGTGGACGTGGCGGAAGGAGGGTGGAGGGAGGCCTTTGAGGCCCTGGGGGAAATTGAAGCGGCCGGAAAACGAGAAGGCCTTCCTTCCCCCGGTGGAATGTCGGGGTCGGATCGACGCAGCATCATCATAGACGAACACGCACATAGAGAGGGGTAGCTCATGGGGAGCAGGGTCGACGAATTCAACGAGTTTCGGTCGAGAATGAACAAGCGGATTCTTGAAATCGACAACCGGGCTATCAAGAGGTTCTTTGGTGTCGATACTTTGACTTACGAGGCGGGAGCCCTTGATGTGCGAACGAAGGAGATGCTCGGCCTAGCCGCGTCGTTGGTCCTCCGCTGCGATGACTGCGTTTCCTATCACATCGCACAGTGCAAAAAGCAGGGCGTCAGTGATGCAGAACTCTATGATATATTCAGTGTGTCGCTGACCGTTGGGGGGAGTATTGTGGTCCCCCACCTGCGCCGGGCGGTNNATCTTCCGGACGGACAGTGAATCTCCAGCATAAATCCATCGGACGCGTTGTTTCTCTGCTCCTGTTCGCTGTTGCGTTCGCGTACGTGGAAGCGGCTGTCGTGGTGTATCTTCGGGCGCTCTACTACCCGGATGGATTTTCACTGCCGCTCAGGCTGGTCAGTACGCCGCATCTTGTTGTGGAGCTCGGCAGGGAATTCTCAACTCTGGTTATGCTCGCCGCTGTCGGATATCTTGGGGGAAGAACAGGCTGGACCAGGTTTGGCGTCTTCTGTGTGGCCTTTGGTGTCTGGGATGTCTTTTACTACGTCTGGCTGAAGGTCTTTCTTGGCTGGCCCTCGAGTATGCTCGAGTGGGACGTCTTGTTCCTCATACCCGTGCCATGGATCGGCCCGGTCATCGCGCCGCTGATGATCTCGGCGGCGATGATTCTTTCGGGCGTGCTGGTGCTGGCGCACATCTCCAAGGGTGGAATTTTCCGTCCTCCCGCGGAGTCGTGGATCCTCAGCGTGGCGGGGATTGCCTTCATCCTCTACACGTTTGTGAGCGATTTCGGCGCAACATTGCACGGGGAATTACCTGCCCCATACCGCTATGATCTCTTCGGTGTGGGACTTTTCTTCCTGGCGGCCGCTCTGGCCCGGTCGGGCGTGCTACATCGTTCTGAGCCTCACGCGTGACCCGCTTCCGCCATACCGATGTTCGCGCGGAGGCCCTGCTCCTCCTCTGCGTGTTCATCTGGGGAGCAAATTACTCGGTTTCGAAGTTTGGGGTAGAACGGCTTGATCCGCTCCTCTACAATGCAACCCGGTACACAATTGGAGCTGCCGTACTCTACACCCTTCTCTGGAAAGGCTCGCGGCGGGCGGCTGTTGATCGGGAGGATCGGCTGCCTCTCCTGCGTGCGGGGTTCATTGCGAATGTGCTGAATCAGCTCGCGTTCATTCTGGGCTTGAGCATGACAAGTGCCGGGAACGCCGCGATTCTCCTTGCCACATCTCCCGTTATCACGGTGTTCCTTCACTCCCGCATTCACCGAACAACCCTGCCCGGTCGTGTCTGGCTCGGAACGGCGGTCTCACTTCTTGGGGTTGTCATGATCGTTGTGGGAAGCGGGCGCAAGGTGGAGCTCGGACAGAATGCGTTGATCGGTGATCTCCTCTGTCTCCTCGCCGCATTTCTCTGGGCCTTCAATACGAATCTGCAGAAACCGCTTGTAGGCAAGTACCCTCCTCTCCAGGTGGCAGCGACGATGGTCGGTGTAGGCGCAGCAGGGCTGACGGTGATTGCGTTGCCTTTCGTCCCACGATTTTCCCTGGAGCAGGTTGACGGCTGGCTGGTGGGTGCCGTTGTCTGGTCAGGAATATTCTCAATCGGGATCGGAAATCTTCTCTGGTCCACCGGCGTGAAACGGTTGGGACCCGACGGGGCGGCGAATTTCGGGAATCTCATTCCGGTATTGGCATTCCTGATTTCCCTCTTCGTGCTGGGGGAGGAGTTCGACACTCTGCAGCTCGTTGGAGCCGCGGTCACCGTCGGTGGTGTCTGGCTTGCACGAGTTCACCCTTCACGCAGACCATAAGGAGAGCAGTCATGTCCGGGCGCACAGGGATCTTGCTTCGACGGATTGGCATTCTCACGCTGTTTGCAGCCGGGGTTGTTTCTTCTGGAACGCAGGAGCGACACCGGCTCGACGGAAAATGGCAGGGAGCGATTCTGATCAACGGGTTTCCCCTCTCGATCGGGGTTGTGTTTTCGGCGGCAGCGGATACGTTGCGGGGGACGATAGACATTCCGCAACAAATGGCCCGGGGACTCCTTCTCCAGAATGTCCGGTACTCCCCCCCTCGCCTTCACTTCGAGCTTCCCGCCGGCCCCGGCCTTGCGACCTTTGACGGGGGGGTCAGCGGTGATTCAGTTTCGGGTGAGTTCCGACAGGCGGGAGTGAAGGGCACATTCTATCTCGTCCGGGAAAGGGAAGAGCCGCCAGTAGGGCAGGCGGAGGAATTGTTCATCGAGCATGATTCGGTCCGGCTCGCGGCCACGCTGTCCCTGCCATCGCGTGAGCCCCGCTATCCGGCGTGCGTGCTCATCGCCGGGTCCGGGGCGCACACGCGCGATGAGGAAGTCTTCGGATTCGCGGTGTTCAAGGTGCTTGCGGACTCACTGACGAGGGCTGGATATGCGGTCCTGCGATATGATAAAAGGGGGGTCGGAGGATCTTCCGGAGACCTGGCGGCGAGCACGTCTGAGGATCTGGCGGAGGATCCACTGGCGGCGGTACGATACCTCCGGGGTCGGAACGACATTGACCCGAGCCGTATCGTGCTGGTCGGTCACAGTGAAGGCGGAACGGTAGCCATGATCGCTGCGGCAAAGTCAACGGGCGTTGCCGCCGTTGTATTGCTTGGCGGGCCGGCCGTGAGAGGTGACAGCCTGATCCTCGACCAGATTCGGAGACTTCAGGATTTGTCAGGGATTGCCCCCTCAGCAAGAGAGCGTGCTCTGCTTCTGGAACGGAGGGTGTTCGAATCGGTCAGGGCGGACACTGGATGGGAGATGCTTCGACTGGATCTTGAATCGGAAATTCGCCCGGAGGTGAAGCGCCAGCTTGCCACAGTCCGGCCGGAAGAAGCGACGAACCAGTCGTTGGCTGATTCGGTCACGCGAAATAGGGTCGATGCACAGATCAGGATTCTCCGAACTCCATGGTACAGGCATCTCCTGCAGTTCGACCCCGCGTCGGTGATCGAGACTGTCCGATCTCCTGTTCTCGCTCTGTACGGAGAGAAAGACATCCAGGTTTCCGTTGATCTCAATCGCGCTCCCATGAAGGAGGCGCTGGAGAAGGCGGGGAACCCTGATTCGAGGGTCGAAGTCATTCCTCACGCAAACCATCTGTTCCAGCGTGCGACGACGGGTTCAATCGAGGAATACGGTGTGCTTCAGAAGGAGTTTGCGCCGGGTCTGCTGGAGAGGATCGAGGGCTGGTTGCAGGCGGTTTTGGCAGAAGGCTGATTCACGTCCCGGGAGAGCTCTCATGAGGAAGGTCTCCCGGGTGTAGTTGTGGACGTCCGCTACCCAGTCTGTCGCAGGGCAAGTTCGGAGCTTCCTTCTTTCGTTCTGGCGAAGAGTGGAGCCTCGTTCAACGGGAGATCCCGGTTGCGATGAATCGCGGAGGGACGGAGCTTCGGAGCTCCCGCTGCACCAAGGATTGATTCTGCCGCTGGACCATAGAGGTGCAGGAGGTGCCAGAGCACTCCCGGCTTGGGCCGGCACACATCCTTTTCCCATCGTTGCACACCGACCCAGGAATAGCCGATCATGGAAGCAACCTCCTTCAACGTGAGGCCCGCGGATATCCGTGCTGCCCGAAGCCGCTTCCCGAATGAATCCAGGTGTCGTCGTGCTGCGGTGATACCTTCCACAGCTTGTTCAATTTCCCTGGCCCGTTCCACTGAGAGGTGTGTGCGATAGTTCAGGATCTGCCAGGCGTATTGCCGGGAGACTCCCAGCTGCCTGGCAACGTACGTAATGGTCAGTCCTGATGCCCTCATTCTGGCCTTCAGGCGGTCGATTGTCTCGGCTACTTCCTGGATCCTTGCGAATTCAGGTGTTCGTCCCCGGCTGGACATAGGTTTCCCCTCTCTTACTATCTAGTACGGGGAGGAAGGGAAAAAGTTGTGTTTTGTTGCGTGGGGGATTCAGGGCAAGATCAGAAAATCACCCCGCCCCAGAGTAGGTGCTGGCTCGCTCTGCGGTGATTCAGTAGAAGTTCTTTTCCCAGCGGTGGCTCCGCAGGCTGTCTACGAGCCCGGTGGTCAGCCTTCTTCCATCCGAGGCGGCGCAGTTCGCAGTGACATGCCGGGACGTCCGCATGCCGGGGATCACCGTTGACACAGAATCGGGCTGGAGGGAAAACCTGAGGGCGAGCTCAGCGAGCGTCTTCGCTTCTCCCTCGACGAGGGGGCGGAGGCGGTCCACCCGTTCGGCTACCTGGGTCTTTCTGGTGCCCCTGAAGTACCGGTTTCTCCAGTCCCCTTCCGGGAATGTGGTCTCCGGGGAGACTGTTCCGGTGAGTGCTCCCTCGTCGAAAGGGACCCGGACGATTACACCGATTTCTCTCTCGGCACAGAGGGGGAAGAGCTGGTCCTGCGGGGACTGGTCGAAGATATTGTAAATGACCTGAAATGTGTCGATTCGGCCCGTCATGGCGACCTTCATGACGGAATCGGGTGAGTGGTCGTTCACCGAGATCCCGAAGAACCTCACCTTTCCCTGCTCCTTGAGCATCTGCGTCGCCTCAATCCAGGCCGTCTGGTCTGTCCAATCGTCAGTCCAGACGTGGAACTGCTGGACGTCGATCGTATCGACCCCCAGATTTGCCAGGCTCTTTTCGGTAGAGCTGACGATATGTTGATAGGGGAATGCTTCCTCGAGGGGTGTTCCCTTCCGGGCGGGCCATCTTCCATTCTTGGGTGGGATCTTGGTTGCGATAATGAGAGGTTCGCTTCGTTCCCTCCGAAATCGGTGTATGAGGCGCTCGCTGTGGCCGTCCCCGTAGGCGAGAGCCGTATCGAAGAACGTGACCCCGAGATCAGCCGCCTTATGGAGGGCGTGCATCGATTCCGTGTCGTTGCCGCCCTGCCACATGCTTGCCCCTATGCCCCATGCCCCGAAACCTATTTCCGAGACCTGAAGTCCTGTTTTCCCGAGTCTCCTGTACTTCATTGGACAGCCTCCTTGGAGTCTCCAGGCGAATGACGCGCCTGCTTCATCCCCCGCCGAATTCCCTTGCAGCACTCAAGAGTGCAATGTAATTGTTGTAGTTTACATATTCCGGAATGCTATTGCCAGAGCCAACACAATATCCGCCATCATATGCAGCTATCCGTATGCACTCCTTGACGCGGTTCCGCACCTCTTCGACGGTTCCTCGCGCGAGAAGGTCGACATCGACACCTCCGATCAGGCTGATCCTGTGACCATATCGCTTTTTCACCTCTCCGAGTTCCATGGCCTTGGGTTCAATAGGATGCAACGCGGTCACACCGCAGCTGATAATTTCGTCCATGACCGAATAGAGGACTCCATCAGTATGGTAAATAAGGGGTTTCCCGGCGTCCCGGGCGAGGTCGCCGATCTTCTTCAGCCAGGGAAAGAGGTATTTCCGCAGCACTGCCGGCGAGACCATCAGACCGTCACTGTAGGCAATGTCATCGCTGTACCAGAGGATATCGACCGCGTCGGACTGCGCGAAGTAGCGAAACATACTGAGGACAAGGTTCCCCAGAGTCAGGTTGAGCTTGTCCACTATATCCGGCTGTTCGTAGAGTGCGAGAGAGAACCCTTCGAAACCCATCATTTCCCAGGTCATTGTGAAGATATCTCCATACTGGCCGATAACTCCCAGGCCTTCGGGGAGATGGTTGCCGACTTTTTCGAATCGGGAGTAGTCAAAATCATAGGGAGAGGGGAACCGGTACGTTTCAAGGTCTGCCTCGGTCTGTATGACGCCTTTCCCCTCCGAAGCCCACTTGCGGAAGACCGTTCCATCCGGATTATGGGTCAGGTTATCCCCCTCGCCGATCTTCCCCGGATTGAAGTCCGCGGCCGGCTGGAGTTTGACATAGTCATACCCGGCCCGGTGCCAGAATTCCACCTCGTCGGCGAGTGTCAGGAGCGGTCGTCCTATGAACCGCGCCTTCACGATGGGATGGATGCCGAGCTCGGCCAGCGGGACGACCGTTGAAGGTTCCCTCTTCAATGTGCGGATGAAGTTATGGATGTCAGGTCGCATCAGAATTAAGAAAGATTAATCCTCGCTTTACATCTTCTTAAAGAAGAATTCGTATATTCACGCAGGACATAAGCTTAGCGTGCGATGACAGAGGTTCAGTCCGTGTGCCTCAGGTCACGATGTTCCGGTAAACGATTCATTACTGTTGGTCAGTGCATTTTGGGGGGAGAAGTCCTTATGAAGATCTGGAAGATTGCAGCACTCCTGGTTCTTGCCACCATCCCGGTGATTCTTCTCGGTTCGAACAACACCAGGAAGAAGGGATCCGACTTGATCCAGGGAGAGACCGATAACATTTTCGAGAGTGAGCTTACGGCGGACTGAGCTCTTTCCGTTCTGTGCGGGCGAACCTCAGTAGCTAATCTTTCCGAGCCCTTCCTCACCTTCCTTCCACAGCGAGGTGGTGTGCTTGTCGCACACCGGCGGACGTGTTTTCTCCGTGAAGAAATCCGTTGTTGTGACCGGGCAATACTGTGTCGCGAGTTTCTTCGTTTCCACGCAGATCGTATCTTCATATACTGTTGCCGGCTTCTCGAAATAGTCGAGGGGCATGGCGATATCAGGATCCTCGTAGACATACTTCATGAATCGCCCCCAGATCGGCGCCGCTGCTCTCCCACCCTGTCCATCCCAGTTGGTGAAGTGGACGCTCAAATTGTCAAATCCCACCCAGACACCCGCAACGAGGTGGGGCGTATATCCGACGAACCATGCGTCAGCGAAATCATTTGTGGTTCCTGTTTTTCCGGCGGCGGGAAAATGGAAGTAGGATCGCACGCGCGCCCCAGTTCCTTGCGGATCATCGACGACACCCTCGAGAAGTGATGTCATGATGAACGAGGTCTCCTCACTCAGAACCTCACGCTGCATCGGTGTCGTTTCCTCGATCAGGTTCCCGTCTTTGTCTTCAATTCGAAGGATCGAAATCGGCTCGACGTAGACGCCGCGGTTGGCGAAGACCCCGAAAGCAGATGTGATTTCCAGCGGGGAGACCTCTCCTGTCCCCAATGCCAGGGATTCATAGGGGGGGAGAGGTGATGATATCCCCATTCGATGGGCATATTCAATGACCTGATCGACGGGCGCAATCTGCTGGATTGCACGCACGGCAACAAGGTTGATGGAGCGGCGGACGGCTTCGCGGATTGTGACTTTTCCCCCAACCTCACCGTCCGCATTCGGCGGCATCCATCGCTTTCCGTCTGGCAGCAGGACCACGACCGGTTGATTCAGGATTTCGTATGTTGGGGGATACCCATTGTCTATCGCAACAGTGTAAACAAACGGCTTAAACGCAGAACCGGGCTGGCGCCGGATCTGGGTTACGTGATTCAGGCCGTACTTGAAGTTGCGGAAGTTCGACCCGCCGACCATGGCAACGATGTTGCCGTTTCCCGGATCGACCACAACGAATCCTACCTCGATTGTCTGTGCCACGGTACGCATGGAGTCCACCCATGCGCTGTTGGTTTTCATCGCCGCATAGACGCTGTCGCGAGCGGTTGATGACCGGGCATTGCGGTAATCCGCAGAGGTTCGGATTGACTGGTCGATAACCCGCGTCAACGCGTCCCGTTCTCTCCCCCAATTCCACTGTGCGTCGAAAAGTTGCTGGTATTCCGCGAGATGTTCCTCGATAGCCTGATTGGCATGGCGCTGCATGCGGCTGTCGAGCGTCGTCGTGACCGTGATCCCGTCTCGGTAGATATCGAAACCATATTTTTCAGCCTTCTGGAGCAGTTGTTGTCGCACGTACTCGACAAAGTGGGGGGCTATTCCTGTTTTCGAAATCTCGGTCGACGTTACGAGTTGTTGTGCTTCACTTTTCGCCGCGTCCGCCTCTTCCTGTGAGATGTATCCATATTTCACCATCTGGCCAAGGACGACACTGTGGCGCTGCTTTGCCAGGTCTGGATGTCTCCCTTGCGGGTCGTAGTAGGCCGGTCCCCGTAACAAGGCGATCAGGGTTGCGGCTTCGCTGAGCGTGAGTTCAGCCGGGCTTTTCCCGAAGTAGGACTGAGATGCCGATGCGATACCATAGGCGCCTCGTCCGAAGTAGACGACATTAAGATAAAACTCCAGAATCTCCTCTTTCGTGAAGTTGCGCTCCAGCTGGATAGAGGTGATGAATTCCCGGATTTTTCTTGTGATTGTGTCAAAGAAGTTCTTGTCGTCATGGCCCAGGTAAAGGCTTCGCGCGAGCTGCATTGTTATGGTGCTCGCACCTTCCGGGCGCTGTCCGAGCGTCAGCGCGGTTTTCGCCATAGCTTTCAGGAATCTGGTCGCATCCACTCCCCAGTGGCTGTAGAAGTCTTTGTCTTCAACTGCGATCAGAGCGTCCACTACGGTTGAGGGGATTTCCTGGAGCGAGACATGCGAGCGGTTCTTGATGTAGAACTGGTCGAGGACTTCACCGTCGGCCGAGAATACCCGGGTGGCGAGTTCGGGTTTCGGATTTTCAATGCGTGCGAGCGAGGGGAGACCAGAGAAGAGGTACACCGTATAGGCGAGGATGAGAAGGATGCCAACGCCCAGGACGGCGGCATACCGGCTGCGTCCGCGGCGGCCTGTTCGCGGCGTTCGTTCGGCATGTGTCCGGCGGTACTCTGGATCAGCGAAGTACTTCTCCATATCTTCTGCCGGTGGTCGTTTTCCGTTCTTCTTTGCCATCACTTACCCTTCTCGTCCCAGGTTCGAAGTCTCATGTGCCCGTCCTGCATCTCCCCGAAGGTATGGTGGTCGATCCAGTCGCCCAGGTTGATGTACACTCCTCCCTCCACGTCCTGCTCAATCGGCCGGTGCCGGTGACCCATGACGACAATATTCACACCCTGGCGGATCCGTTCCCGTGCAAAGGCGATCATGCCCTCCTGTTCGCCATAGTCCTTTTGGGAGGTGTACTGTCTGCTGGTCCGTGAAGATCCGCGTGCGAGCCGCACCCCGAGATCGGGATGGAGCCATCGGTACAGTGCGATTGCGGTCCTGTTCCGGAGGACCGGCTTTATCAGCCGGTACCCCATATCGTTCTGCGCGAGGCCATCCCCATGGTGAAGGTAGACCCGCTTCCCATCGAGGACGGTCTCATAGGGTTCAAAGTGCATCTGGACACCCAGTTCGTCCTGGAAAAACCTCCCCATCCAGAAGTCGTGATTCCCTGCCAGATAATCAACAGGGATTTTGCGGTCGGTAAACTCCTGGATCGCGCAGAGGGTCCGATGATATCCTTTCGGGACCACCGTAGCGTACTCGAACCAGAAATCAAAGAGGTCGCCCAGGATGAAGAGGCGGTCCGTGTCCGGGAGAATGCGGCGCAAGAAACGGAGGAGCTGGTCCTCCTTCTGTTTCTCCTGATCCCGGTTGCCGAGACCGAGGTGAACATCAGAGAAGAAGTATGCCCTCATGATGACGAGATACCTTTAATGACGGGTAACGATCACTGACACGCTGCTGGTATCCGTTCGCATCCTGCACCAGCCTTCCACATCCGAGCAATAGAAGTAGGAAACGACCACTCTCAATGGGACGGGTCCTTCTGGTTTCGTGCCCGGTACATGGATGACCTGTCGGACGGGGGTTGTCAGGTCCAGCACGCCGGACTCCAGCGCACCAGGCTGTATAGGGTTCCCGATGGTCGTAACCACGCTGTCCGTCATGATGATCTCGATATCAACCGGGGGCTCAGCGTTGATGTGTATTCCTTCTCCGAGGCGGAAGGTTACGAGAAGCTGTGTGGTATCGCCGGGTGCCACGCGGCTATTGAGGAGTCGGACCTCCGCCCGCGTATCGGAATCTGGGGCGACCCTGGAATGCGTGATGAGAAACGAGAGGGACACAACAGCAATGCCGGCTGTCAAGCGTGGGAGCATAGATAAAAGGTATGAAAAGAGGGCCGGAAAGTAAAGTCGGATCAGGCGGTGCGCGCGCGCCTGTCAGGTTCCTGGACTCCCTGAAGGATCCAGACGCCTGCGAGGAAAAAAAGGCCGATGCAAAGGGCGGCGAGTCGCTCCCCGGCAAGGTCTGCGATCACGCCATAAATGAGCGGGCCGATGACAGCGGACGCCTTGCCGCAGAGGCCGTCATAGAATCCGAAATACTCGGCCTCGTGGCCCGGTGGTGTGAGGTGTGCCATGAGACTCCTGCTTGCCGACTGCGACGATCCGATCGCGATCCCGGCGATGAACGCGACTGCGTAGAACCAGCTGACAGAGGTGACGAAGTAGGCCCCGACAGCAATCCCGATCCAGATGATAAGGGTTATGGTGATGGTCTTCTTTGGACCGATCTTGTCCGTGATGATCCCGAAGACAATTGAGCCGAGCACGGCACTGGTCTGTATCAGCGCAAAGAATGCAATGATATCTGTATCGCTCATCCTGAGCGTTGTTTCCGCGAAAATTGCCGCGAAGGCGATGACCGTGAGGATTCCGTCGTTATAGATAAAGAAGGCGACAAGGAACCGGGAAACGGAAGGATGGCGACGCTCGAGGAATAGAGCCCGAAAGGTTCCGGAAGCCTTCTGGAATCCCGTCCGGATAAGTGATGCAGGTCGTGACCCGGGAGACCGTGGCTCGTCGACGAAGAGGAACAGCGGTATGGAAAAGAGTGCGAAGAAGATTGCCGCGGCAACAAAACTGAGCCTGACCCGGAAGAGATACTGCGGGTCCTCTGCGGGAGGGAGCATCATCAAGACCAGGACGAGAATCGCCAGCGCTCCCAGGTACCCCATGGCGAATCCGTATCCGGAGACTCTTCCGTAACTCGATTTCGTTGTGATGCCCGGGAGAAACGCGTCGTAGAAGACCAGTCCACCTTCAAACCCGATGTTTGCGAGAATGAAGAGAACGATTCCGACAACGATCATCTGCTGTTCGACAAAGAAGAGCAGGGCCGTGCAGAGAACGGAGACTGCAGTAAAGGCAAGGAGGAAGCGTTTCCTGTTTCCTGAGTAATCGGCCACAGCCCCGAGAGGGGGTGAGAGCGCCGCAGCGCAGAGCATGGAAAGACTGACTGCGAGACCCCAGAGCCACCGGTGTCCCCCGGCCACAGTATTCGTGAAATACCGGGAATAGATTACGGTGACCACGACGACGGAGAATGCCGTATTGGCGAAGTCAAATAGTGTCCAGGCGAACACTCTGCCCCGGGTTGCGGGGAAGAGTGTTGAAGGAGAGGCTTCAGGGGTGCCGGTCATGTGGAATCAGGAGGTCGGCGATGATGGTCCCCGCGGTTTGCGGGCAGGTTCCCCGTCGTAGAGTCCCCGGCCAGCCTTGGCAAGGCCTCCGGTGGCCTTCATTTCATTCAACACGGCATCCAACACTCCATTGACAAATTGCCCGCTCCGCTCCGTGCTGAAGAGTTTTGCGAGCTCGATCGCCTCGTTCATTGAAACTTTCGGTGGGATTTCCTTGAAGAAGATCAATTCACAGATCGCCATCCGGAGAATGAGTCTGTCCAGGACGGCGATTCGTTTGAAATCCCAGTTTGTAACCTTCGAACGAATAATCCGGTCAATCTCGAGCGCCTCGCTGATGGTCTGGAGAACCAGTTTGCGCGCGAACTCGTACGCCGGCCGGTTCTCTTCCAGTCCGGTCAGGACACACTCAATTACATGGTCAGGTGGGTCTCCAGAGATCTCGTGCGCGTAGAGAGCCTGGACTACTTTTTCGCGAATGATCCGTCGTCTCATAACTCCTCGTTCCTTTCCCCTGAATCGCTTGTCCCCGTCAGCTTTTGAGGGTTATGCGTGGCGCTTGGGTGACCGGATGGCGGTCGACAAGGACGTCGGCCCGAAAAACCTCCCTGATCCGTTCTTCCGTAAGGACTTCCTCCGGTGATCCCAGCGCCGCCAGGGCTCCACACAGAATCATTCCGATTCTGTCGCTGTATGCTGCGGCAAGATTCAAATCATGGGACACGGAGATGACGGTAAGGCCCGAATCGGTGTTGAGCCGTTTAATAAGGCGGAAGACCTCGACCTGATGACTGATATCCAGATGAGCGTTCGGCTCGTCAAGCAGGAGAATTTCCGGCTCCTGTGCCAGCGCGCGGGCGATGAATGCTCGCTGGCGCTCACCGCCGGAAAGTTTGGTGATCGGCTGGTGGGCCAGACGCTCGATATCCGTTACCCGCATCATTGCCATGGCGATCTCGTGGTCATGGGCGTTTTCAAACACTGCGCCTCTGGTATGCGGCGCTCTTCCCATCAGAACGACCTCAAATACCGTGAAGGGGAAATGGAGGCCGCTGTCCTGTGGAACGAGGGCGATGCGTCGGGCCAGCTCTGATCGTGAAAATTTCTGCAGGCTCCGTCCCTCAAGGAGAATTCGGCCTTGATGCGGGAGGAGGATTCGGTCCAGGATCCGCAGCATCGTACTCTTTCCGGCCCCGTTGGGACCGGCGAGACTGAGGAATTCCCCCTTCTGGACTGTAAAGGAAACGTTTCGCAGGATTGGTGCTGCGCGGTCGTAACTGAACGAAACGTTGTCAACGGTGAGAGCGTGCATCAAAGAGCCAGCACAAGACTGGAGGGTTCACCACAGGATTGACTGGTCCCAATGTACGGAAATCCGAACTGGAAGGCAAGGAAGGACCGGATGCCCCCGATCAGGATTTCCGCAGGAGGTAGATGAAGACGGGAGCGCCGATTGCGGCGGTAACAGCGCCGACCGGAATTTCCGCTGGTGAGAGGAGCGTGCGAGAGAGAAGATCGGCAAGCACGAGAAAGATAGCGCCCATTATGAATGACGCGGGGAGCAGCAGGCGGTGGTCGGGACCGAAGAGCATCCGGCAGATGTGCGGGATGATCAGGCCGACAAAGCCGACCACGCCGCTGACGGAGACGACTGCGCCTGTGATGAGCGATGCCACAAGATATGAGAGTCGCTTCACGGTCCGGACATTAATGCCCAGCTGCAGCGCGCTTTCATCGCCGGTCGCAATCAGATTATAGCTCTTTGCATGCCAGAGCAGCACAAGAGTGGCGGCAATTACAGCGGGTCCAACAACCTCAATTGATGTCGCGGTGGCATTGCTCAGGTTCCCCATCAACCAGAGAAACGCGTTTCGCAGTTCCTGGTGCATCACAGCAATAACAAGTAGGACCATGGCGTTGAAGAAANNCCCGCCGCTGTCCGATGGTGTAGACCAGCATCATGACAAATGCGGAGCCGAAAAAGGAGGAGAGTGACAGGCCGAGGGGTCCAAAGGAGAGTGCCAGTGCAGCAAGTGTTCCGAATGTTCCCCCGCTGGAGATGCCGAGGATATACGGTTCTGCCAGAGGATTCCGAAGCAAAGCCTGAAACACGAGACCCGCGACGGAAAGGCCGGCCCCGACGCACATCGCAAGGAGCAATCGAGGCAGGCGGATATCAACGATGATGGTGCGTTCCGCCTGGGTCGCATCGCCCGCCCCTGCCAGGATTGCGAGTACCCGGTGGGCTGGGATAGAAACGGTGCCAATCGATATCGCCAGGAACCCGACCAGGAGGAGTGCGGCCACCAGAATTCCGAGGACGATCACAAGCCGGCGGCTGTTCAGTGGAATTCGTGCCCGATTCAGAAGAGAGCTCATTGACGGCCCCCCCCCGGGCGTCGCTTCCGCGATGTTGTCTCTGCCGTTCTGGGCCGTCGGCCGCGCGTGCGAACGCGCGAATGTTCCTCGCTCTTTCTCTCCGCGTGTTCCTGCAGAAGTTTCCACATGGTGCGAACGAGTGTATCGATTCCTTCTCCGGTGACAGCGGAAATCATCAGGGGCTTCGACGATGCAAACCTGAGTTTGCGCAGGCGTGGCACCTTGCCGGCGGGGATGGCGTCCACCTTCGTCAGAACGGTCAGTGATGGTTTGTCGGTCAGCGATTCGTTGAAATGGGTCAGCTCCCGGACGAGGATGGCATAGTCTTCCTGGATAGTCTCCCGGGTGGCATCGAGCAAAAAGACGAGCACGCGCGTTCGTTCGATATGTCTGAGGAATTGGAGACCGAGCCCTCGCCCGAGATGAGCACCTTCGATCAGGCCGGGGATATCC
>DKBG01000218.1 GCA_002451155.1 Ignavibacteria bacterium UBA6906 | reverse complement strand
GGCGACGAATCTCGTCGCCCTACACATGCGGCCGAAGGCATTCCTATAGACCTTGATCAGTTGGCAACTGGCGCTTGGACCCTGGAATCTATCTGGAAATTGGCTGTGGGAATGTGGTCTACTCTGCGCCTTCCCCCCGTTTTGCCTTCATCAGGTCATCCACCGCGTCCAGTCTCTGCCCCGTACGACTGATCACCTCCATCCCTATCTTCTTCGCATCCGCCCGGAAAAGGATGAAGTGCTCCTGGGGAGTAAAGAACCTGGAACTCCCCGACCATGGGGCTTCTTCCTGTGTGTAGTAAGGCGCTCCTGCCCCTCCGGAGATGAGAAACCAGGTCGGATATTTGAAAGCCGGGTTCGGTGAGAACACCCCATCGTCCAGAATTCCGTTCCCGTTCCTGTCATCTTTCGCCGGCAAGCCAACCGGAGTTTTTTGGGAAATCAGCATCCGCTGGAAGTTGTGTTCATCCGATCCAAGGACAGCCGCCACTTTCCGACTGCTGCTGAATATCTCCCAGAGCTCGTTTCGCACCTCGATGAGCCCTTTGCCGAGGGGCCGGATGTCGCCATCCACGAGGCCATAGGCCCGTGTATTGTTGTCACCGCCAGCCCACATGGCGTCCTTGACATGCCCACCCGCCGGGAAGAAGGGCTCCTGGCAGAGGAGAACGACGTACCGCACCTTCGGATCGGTCTCCGCTTTCCGCACCTCCTCCCGAATCCACTCGATCTGACCGGGCAAAAAATATCCTTCCGGCGACCCCCCGAACGTGCGGATCCGGTTGTGATACGTGAACCAGTAGTTATTGTTCATCACGATGAGTTTCACCGGGCCATAGTGAAACGCATAGACCGTTTCGTCGTACGGAGGGAAGCCGGACGGAGCTCTCGGACCATTTTGCGGGTTGAGCATCGCCTGCGCGAACAGCGCCTCGGCGCTTTCGGTTGCGTAGGGCCATTTGTCCATCGCAAAGGAGCCCCGCGAGGAGCTGTCCAGAAACGTATTGAGCAGAGCCTCATGGTTGCCGATTGCCGAGTAGAGGGGAATGGAGTGGAGCATGGGAGCATATGACTCCCGGAAGGTCATCAATTCCATCGCGAACTCCTCCGTGGAGTTGACGTGCCCTGAGATCAGGTCGCCGCCGAAGAGCAGGAACGATCCGCCCTTGCGATGGACCAGCGCCGCGATTTGTTCACCCGTCTTCCTGTTCACGCCGATATATTCGTACTCTCCCCCGCCGCTGCTGGCCCGACCGTCCCCCGCGTACGCAAAGACAACGCTTCCCTCCCCTTTGGGCGGCGCTGTGTTGAACTTGAGCCAGGGTGTGAAAGCGGTGTCAGGACCGTCGACGGCAATCGCTCGATACTCATAGGTTCGCGAGGGTTTGAGTCGATCGACACGGATCTCGAAACGCTCCGCCGAAATTTCAGCGTTGAACTTCCCCGCCCCCTTGACCTCGATGGCTCCCTTAGCTGGCCGGTCGGTGCTGAAGCTGAACAATATCCAGTCCGGGTGGTCGCTGCAGATCAATCCGGCCATTGGCGGCTGGATGATGGAGACCGTCGGGACGAATCGGTCTTCCTTCCGCTGGAAGTGAACCCGGGAATCGAACAGTCCGAGGTGGACCGGCTTTCCGTCCCGGTTTCTCAGCAGGTCGAGTCGATACCCCAAGACACCCCGATCGGTCCACTTGTTGGCATTTGATCTTGCGCTCGGATTGAAATAGGAACGGAGGGAGATTGTCGCGCGGCCCTTTACGATTTCAGCATTCTGGCGGAACCGGGTCTCGGGATAGTCCGTGAGGGTCTCGTCGAAATAGGCCTGACCGGAGTAGACCCGCCCATAGAGGGATGTGTCGCGGAGGTCGAGCAGGAGTCCCGAACCAGATGGATCTGCCGACACCGTATATGAGGGCTTAAGCTGGTCGATGCCGATCGCGAACTGCCTCACTTCCGGACGCATTTTGTACCCGGCTGTTGACGGATCTTTGATCGGGAGTGGACTTTGGCTGAACGACAGCTGAAGGGCTGGCAAAACCGCTATGAGGATGGACAGTGCTCTGGGAGTCTGGGTCATTCCGGGTCCTCTTGACATGTTCCCCAAAGTACGGTTTTCCGGGGGCTTTCTCAAGGTTGGCGAAGCAGAGCTGCGTGAGATGTGCGAGTTTGCAGTCAGGGGACCAGAGACGTGAGGTCAGGCACCAGCGGAGTGTGCCGTGCCAATTCGGATTGCATACTCCCGGTTCTTCATCTCTTGCATTGCACGTCGCTTGCCAGCTTACTCGTCATCTCCGGAATCGGATTCGCTCAAGAATCTCATTCGGGGGACCAGCAAACGTTCAATAGGGGCGGTTCCACCGGGCAAAACGCAGACGGAGTCTTCTTTGCCGTGCTCTGCGGTTTCTTGACGGACTTTGCGTTTAATAATTCTTTGGGGGCGGGACGCAGAGGCGCAAAGGACACGCGAAGGACGCAACGAAAGGATTCTGAAAGGGGTGCCGGGGAAGAGACTACGAAGAACCACCTTCGTATCCCCATCCATGGCATCCCTANNTTTCTCATCTGACCGTTTGGAGAGTACACCAAGACCTTTCCCGGCGTAACAAAATTCCCCGGATCTGTCAAGTACACGTCGCCGGATACCTCTTCTACCCCGACTCCGTAATAGTACCCCTCCAGGAATTTCCCAACCACCCTGTGGCTCCGTGTGTCGACAGTCCAGACTGCGTTCGACGTCGGTACGTATCCCGTCCCTTCCTGGCTCAGCGCCATGGTCATCGCATGATCACCGATACGAATCGTATCAACGACGCTATCGGTGACCGGGCTGAGCACTGCGAGAGTGGCAGGCGTATCGTCATTCGGATCGGCAAAGTCNNACCTCCACCGGAAAGGGCGACCGCCGAAGGATTGTCACCCACAGTAACGGTCTTGATGACCAGGCGGGATCCAAGATCGATGATCGAGAGTGTCCGCCCACTCCCGAACCCGGAATTCGCCACGTATGCTTTCCCGCTCGTGACGACTAACCCCTCGGGATTTGCTCCCACCGGGATCCTGCCCTCAACCGAGTACGTGCCGAGATTGAGCAGCAGCACCGAGTTATCATACAGTGCGGTCACAAGTCCGAGGCTGTCGTTCACAAACGCCATCTGCCGCGGACTCATTCCCGCTCCGACGCTGATGGTTCCCAGACTGGTATTTGTCGCTAGGTCGAGAACCTCGATCCTGTCCGAATTATTCACCACAACATACCCACGCGAACCACGGATCACCATCTGGTTTCCTACATCACCGAGGTTCCGGCCGTTCACGGCGGAGAAGACGTCAGTATATGCGGAGAATGATTCGAGGTCATAGTACGTGAGGCTCGCATTCCCGCGCCCCCACGTCCCTTCATTGACAATGTACACGCCCTTTGCCGACGGTGTTGGAGCCACCGGCAACACCGACGTCGGATCCTGCACGCACCCCGGCACTGCGAACGCGACGATGAGAATCACTCCGATCACTGATGGCTTCCATCGCCCATGCCTGTGAGTCCGGGATATCCGTTTCACCCCGCACTCGCTGATACAGGTTGGATTCTGGATTTTGGATTCTGGAATGCAACCAGGGCTCTGGAACCTGGTTTCTGGAATCCAACTGGAAATTGGATCGTGGTACATGGGCATGGCTACGCTCTCCATCCGGCTATAAGTCATAGTTCCACTCCCGCCGTCACGCGAACCTCGCGCATCGGCATCGGGTATAGCGCCAGGATCTGGTACTGCGTGTTGAAAATGTTCGTAGCCTCAGCTTTCAAGCGAATCGTTAGATCGCCAAGCGGGATGCCATACCCGACTGCCGCAGAGGTGACGGAGTAGGATGGAAGAAACCGGTCGTTTGTTTCCGTCGTGTACCTGTAACTGACCCAGAGATTTTCCGCGAAGATCGTGAATCCGGCGATGTCAACGGTGGCAGACAGGCTGACTGTCTGCCCCGGCACATAGATGAGCTTCTTTCCTACAGTTGGATCTCCCGAAAAATCTTCGCTGGTTTTTCGCGCGTCGATCCAGGTGGAGTTCCCCGTTACGGTCAGCAGTCCGTCTAACCCTTTCCAGCTCCCCTCCAGCTCGACACCCTTCGATTCCACCTCACCGATATTTTTCGGCGACCAGAAGGATCCGCTCGTGGGGGTCCAGACGATCCGGTCCTTTGCCCGGATATCGAAAAAGCTCCCATCCAAAGACCACTGCCCGTTCCACTCAACCCGGGCAAGGACTCCCGCGTCGAAGCTCAGCGATCGCTCAGGCTTCAGATCGGGGTTCCCGCCTGCGATCCAGTAGAGATCATTGAACGTCGGAACCCGGAAGTTCTTGCCGTAACTGGATCGAAGCCGGATTTCAGGGATCCTGAGCAGACCGAGATTCACTCCGATCCGTGGACTCAGGTCTCCTTCTACGTCCGAGAACCTGTCGTATCGAAGAGAAGGATACAGGTGAAAATCGAAGGGAGCGTCCGTCCCCAGTGCAAAGCTATGCTGGGTACTGACGAATACCGCCCCGTATCGCCTGTCAGCGTTCAGGAGATCGCTTCCCCGATACCATGCGTACCCCAGGTCCGCCCCGACAGTCCCGCGAAAGGCTGTGGACCCGTTGTAACGCACTTCGGGCGTGAGCACTACAAGCCGGTTTGTCCCATCGCTCTTAAGGGGGACCCCGTTCACAAGGATCGTGGGATCAGCATAGCTCTCCGACGCATAGGTTCCTGATCCCGTGAACCGGAACTCAAAAGAGGATCCGAGATCCCATCGGGTCCCCAGCGTGCCGCGGAAGTTTGTGTTTGCCAGGCGTGCCCTGCTCACCGTCGAAGGGTCGGTCACGGCCGTGGCCACGCCTCGATCGGCATTCTGGACAAAGGCATTCAGGAATACGCTGTTTCCTCTTTCGGACCGCCATTCCAGTCGTCCCTGGGCCGTCGCATTCTGGAAGTCGTTTCCGACGCGCCTCATCGCAGTCGAGGAGGAACCGTCTGCAAACTCGAACTCATAATTTTCCGCTCCCCTCTCCTTCCGCACGTCAGCCTGCCAGCCAAACCCGCCTGCTGAGCTTCCCAGCGTGAGTTCCGTTCCCTGGAATCCGTAACTGCCAAATGTTTGCGTAAGAGAGCCGGAGAGTCTCTCGGGCGGACGCTTTGTGGTCACGCTGATTACACCGCCGACCGCACTTGCTCCATACAGGGACGAATAGCCCCCCTTCACCACCTCGACGCGTTCGATGTTTGCGCTGGGGAGGAATCCGAGGTCTGCCTGACCGTTCTGAAAGCTGTTCACCCGTTGCCCGTCAATGAGGAGAAGGGTCTGTTCTGGTGCCATCCCCCGAAGCGAAACCGTCTGGAGGGCATTTCCCCCTCCGTACGAGCGGACAAACAGTCCCGGAACCCCCGTGAGCGCGCTGGTCAGGAGGCTTCCGGGTCGCGCATCGATTTCCTTTCTGTCAAGAGGCGTCAGTGCAGAGGGAAGGGTGCGGTTTGCGGCTTCAAGACGGGTCGCAGTGGTAACGATCTCGTCCAGGAGGTAGATTTTGCTGGTATCCTGTGGTTCAGACGGAGGGCTTCCGGTTGTGGGCAGCTCAGAGAGCGGCCCTGCAACACTGGTGAGGCACAGTCCTCCGCCCGCGAGGAGAGCTGTGAGAAGGCGAAGCTTCATGGTATGATCCTTTATGAGACGCAAAACCCCGACCTTCGCGGGGAAAGCCGGGGCAGACTGGATCGTACCAGGTGCGTCCCCTGCCCTCCCTCGAAGGCGTGGTAAGAAACATGACGCGGCAGGTCTCCTGGCTCATGGCTTTACTGCGCGAACGGCCTTCCCATCCTCTCGGGACAGTGACCGCCCGCTTTACGCCATTTACAGTTGCGGGGCAGCTTCCGGATTTCACGGAATTCCCTCTTCGGTCCACCTTCCGCCGTTGTGGCGGAAAATGCGGCGAACACCTACGTCATATCTGAGAATGAACTGTAGGGTCAATATAGGCAGGTGTCAGAGAGAAGTCAAGCCGGACCCGGCTTCTCCTGAATATGATGTCCACACGTTCAGAAGTAGGCAGAGCGGGTTCCTCAATCCGCACTCCAATTTCCAGGGAAGCTCCAGGCACCAATAACCCCGCCTGGCGGAAGCAGGAGCCAGACAAGCTGACTTCAGGAGACCGGTTTGAACGTTGGAATCTTCTGTCTGGAATTTAACTGGAAATCGGGCATCGGATCGTGGAAGTCAATGGCGGCTCTTGCGGCGCGAACCTCTCAGCTCGCAGCCACCTGTATCTCGGCTTTGAACTCCGCCGCCCAGTCGCTGATCTCCTTCGTCGCTCTCGGCGTAGAGAGAAACCCGATGAGCGCACTACCCACGATGACTCCATCCGCTGACCGGGCATAGGACTTCGCATCCTCCGGTGTCGAGATACCGAATCCGACGAGCAATGCGTTCTTCCTCGCATGCTGCCGCACGCGGGACAGATATTCGGATGGTGGTGTTGAACCCTTTTTCCCCGTCACTCCCGTGCTCGACACGCAATAGAGGAACCCTCTCGACCGGGCGTCGATCAGCTCGATCCGCTCCGGCGTCGTGGTCGGCGTTACGAGGAGAATCCCGGCAAGGTCATATTTTTCCAGATACCATGAGAAGCGATCATGCTCTTCGAGCGGGACCTCCGGCAGGATGATGCCGTCAACGCCGGCCTTCGCCGCGTTGTCGAAGAATTCCTCCTCGCCGTAATGCAGAATCGGATTCAGATAGCCCATGAGGACGATCGGGATCTGAGACCTTCTCCGAAGATGAGCAACGTCCGTAATAATGGAGGAGAGCGTGACGCCGTTCTTGAGCGCCACAGCGGAGCTCTGCTGAATCACCGGCCCATCCGCAAGGGGATCTGAGAAAGGCATCCCGAGCTCAATGACATCTACTCCGCCCCGTTCGAGCGCGAGCGCGATATCCACCGTATCCCCCTTTTTCGGATACCCTGCGGTGAGGAACATCGCCAGCGTTTTCGAGCCTTGTTCCTTGCGCGCGCGGATCCTTGTTTCGAGCCGGTTCATTCTGCCGGCCTGTGCGCTGCGAGTGTGACGATGTCTTTGTCTCCCCTTCCGGACAGATTGACAATGAGGATCTGTTCCGCATTCGTCTGCGGCATCAGTTCGTCCAGGTACGCCAGCGCATGCGCGGTTTCGAGGGCAGGGATAATTCCCTCCATTCTGGCGAGCATATATGCCGCCTGGATTGCGCGTTCATCTGTGACCGCCGAATATTTCACCCTCCCGGAATCCCTGAGGGCGCTGTGCTCGGGACCGACGCCCGGATAGTCCAGACCCGCAGAAATCGAATGTGCCAGCGCGACCTGTCCGTGGTCATCCTGCAATAGGTAGCTGAGCGAACCGTGAAGCACGCCCGGCCGGCCCATCATCAGCGTCGCCGCATGCTTTCCACTTGTAATCCCTTCGCCCGCCGCCTCAACTCCGAACATCGCTACATCCGNNGGGTAGGGATGAGGTCCGACAACTGAGCCGATAATATAGAATGTATCGTTCACGTTCGTGACCCAATCCCTGATCGCCTCGCTCGTTGCATCTTTCAGGGTTTTTGTCCCGGTTGTTACCGGCACAACTGTCGCTCCGAGCATTTCCATCCGCTGGACATTGAGCTTCTGTCTCTCAACGTCTTCCTCCCCCATATACACGACGCACTCCAGTCCCATCTTCGCGGCCACTGTAGCCGTTGCTACACCATGCTGGCCCGCGCCTGTCTCGGCGATGATCCGGCGCTTCCCTGACCGCCTTGCGAGAAGGATCTGCCCGATCGTGTTNNTGAGCCTCGAAGCGAATGTGAGCGGAGTCGGCCTCCCGGCATACTCCCTGAGGAGCGAGATGAATTCCCTGCTGAACGCCTCGTCTTTCTTCGCCTCGGCATACATTTGTTCGAGTTCGAAGAGGGCAGGCATCAGCGTTTCGGGGACAAATCGTCCGCCATATTTTCCAAAATACCCTCGGTCATCCGGGGAATGGTATGGCGTCCCGGTATGGGGTTCTGAGCTCATCCGGCAACGACCTCTCCAATTGTCCGACCAACAACGGACGCGATCGCTCTGACCTGTTCCATCAGATCCTTGAACCTGGCGGGTTTGAGTGACTGCGCGCCGTCTGAAAGGGCTTCCGGGGGATTCGGATGCACTTCGATTATGAGCCCGTCAGCGCCTGCGGCAATAGAAGCGAGCGCCATTGCCGGCACTCCGTCCCACATGCCTATACCGTGGCTCGGATCGACGATGATCGGGAGGTGAGACAACTTCTTCACCAC
>DKBG01000142.1 GCA_002451155.1 Ignavibacteria bacterium UBA6906 | reverse complement strand
GAATGGAAACACCAGCCGGGGAGAAGCCTGCAGCGCCTTTTCCAGATAGGTGTCGCTATCTTGCGGAGAAGTCTCACGCGTCAGGTAGGCAAGCCAGTAATGGACGACCGGATGCGGTGGTGAGATTTTGAGCAGCTGCACGGCTTCCGGCACAGATCCGATGCCGGCGTAGTAGGAGGCCAACTCCAGGTACGATTCATGCGGCAGCTCGGAACGGATGGATGAGGTGAGTTTGTCCCGGCTGGAGGGATTCAGGAAGAATGCTTCCGCAGCAGCCAGGTGATTGAGCGGATCCAGGCCCAGGATTTCCGCCTGCGTCCCGGAAGCATCCGCCTGCAAACCCAGCTTTCTCTGGGCCGCCGCAAGAGCACACCACGCGGCAATGTTGGTGCGGCCGGCATCCAGGGCCTTGCGGGCATAGTTTGCGGCATCCGCGTAACGCGATTCGGCAAGAACGATTTCGGCGATCTGAGTATACGCAGCACTTCTGTACTCAGGTGAACGCGCAGCCCAGCCCAGGGCTTCCCGCGCACCTGCATGCTTTCCCGTTGTGCGAAGGACGGTTCCGTATAAAAAGTTGGCGGCAGGGTTGTACGCGTCGATGGAGAGGGCTTTCTTCGCCCATTCCAAAGCCTTCTCGTATTCTGCACGACGATAGTGGATTTCCGACATCCGGACCATGGCGGGAACATGCAGCGGGTCGCTTTTGACGCATTCACCGTAGGACTCGAGAGCCCCGGAGTAATCCCGCATCAATTCCTGCTGCCGGGCCGCGAGGTACGTCTTGCCGGCGCCGGCTTTTTCGGCCGGCGAGACAACCGGGCGTACGAACCCATCTTCCGGCCTCGTGCCCGAGTGCCAGATCGGGCGTCCGCCGAGCGAAACTCGCATGTCGTTTCCGGAGGGCCGATTTGAAATATCCCGTTCGAAAACCTGCATCGGCGCCAGGTCGAGCTGTGCCTGCAGAGCCGTAGCACCGTTGACCGTCACCATCAGCTCCGAGCGGAGCGGCCGGAGGGCATTGAACGCGATACGGGTTCCTCCGTTGTTTTCGGAAACGTTGAGCACTCCGTCGGGATCGGCGGTCGCGATGCCTCCGGTCTGCTTGACCGGGAACCAGAGTTCCTTCCAGGTATCGCCACGATAGGGTGAGAAGAACTCATGGTCCACCTGTGACAGCAGGCGCCCGGCCTGAGGCTCTGAGTACTGTCCGCGCCGGTCCGTCAGCAAGTCCTCCCAGATGCCTCCCTCTCGAAAGAGGGACCAGATCCAGACCTTCTGCCCGGGCATGTCTTCATGGAAAGCCCAGTGCCCCAGCCCCATGTCCTCTCCCTTCTGATAGGTCCCGAACGTCGTCTTGTGACTTCCGAAGATGAAATAGGATTTGCTCCCCTCGAAGGCATTGTTTCTATAGAAGGAAAGATTACGTCCCTGCCTGTCAACAGGCCAGGGCGCATTCTCAATCTCATCGCTATGGGGAACCATGAACCGTCCATCGTAGAAGTACTGCAGCTCCTCGCCCGCACTTACGGCTGCGGTCGTCCATGTGTAGTATGATTGGTCGTAGGGGGTCGGGTTGTACCAGAACGCGCGCGTCTCGAGGTACGCCTTCTCCTTCGGAAGCGTGATCGCAACAGTCCACCGGGTGCGTGATGGGAGGTCTATCGTTCCCACAAAGCAGGTCACGCTGCCGTCCGGGTTTGTGCGCAGGGCATAATCAACCGGAGTGGCCGTAGATGGGGTATGTCCGATGATCCCAAAATTGAACTCAACCCCGCCGGACGTCCAGGGACCTCGGAGGGCAATTCGTCTGAACTTTACGACGTCGTTCATGTAGATGAATTCCTTGCCGGTTCCCTTTTCAACCGCCCCCCATATCTTCCCCCCGATAGAGGGCATCACCAGCGCGCGGATATACCGGTTTTCGAGCCGAACGAGATTCCAGGTCTGCGGTCCACCCACGCGGCTGAAGCCGTCAAACGCATGATAGGGGTATATGACCGGGTTCCGAGCTACAGAGGGCACCGGGTCAGGGTCACCGAACGGGTAGGTGACGAATGAGCGGTTTTCCTCTTTGATCGTCGCATCCTGGGCAGAAGCGGGTAACGACCCGATCAGCACAGCCGTGAGACAGAAAACACAGATCCTGTTCATTGATTCTCCTCAGGGACACTCGTCCAGTGGTAGGGAATGCCGGAAACGAGGGGCAGGATTGCCGATAGCTTCAGACCGGAGGTCTTCGGGAACCTCATCGCTCGCATCGAAGCGTGATAATACCGAAGGCGGGCATGGTGATAGTTCCCTTCGGCGATTGACCGCGCGACTCCTGCAGATCACTCATGAGCACGTGTGCGGGTCGAAACGCACCCCACTTCAGCGAAACATCCTGCGGTTTCCCACCCGCATTGTAAAGTCTGACCATGATGGCTTTTCCGTCCCGACTCGGCCGGAGAGAGGTCGCGAATACACCTGAACCCTCAATGGTGAAAAGACCGGACGGAGCTTTCCCGTCCGATGAAGCGCGCCTCACCAGAAGCGGCTGGTTCCGTTCCACACCCCACCGGTATGCGTCGGCGGCATTGAAGAGACCGTGCGGAAAGAGTGAATAGTGAAGCGTGACCGGTCCCTCCTGATCCGCCTTATAGTTCGTATGCCAATAGTTATTCATGCAGTAGGCGAAGAGCGTGGTGGAGGGCTCAATGCGGTCCCTCCATGCCCGGTAGCCATTGTTGCTGGGAAGTTCGTTCGTCATTTCTCCGATTTCCACAAGCGGAGATTCGTTCAGGGTCAGGAGTACCCCGAAGGACTGGTTTGAGGCATCCGCCCAGCGCTGGGCGTACAGATAGTCTTTACAGGAGCCGGGCAGCTGATCCGCTTCGGGCCGCACGATCCCCCACCCGTTGTCGAGCCGTACAACACCGTCCGGAACATTCAGCGGAAACGCAAAATGGACGGCCTCCTTCGTGCGGACCTTCTCCTTGTCGATGAGGTTGACCAGATCGACTCGCTTGAATCCGTCGATGACCCGCACTTCGCGAACAAGCGATCGGGCGCCGGGTGCGCTGGATTCCACGACAAGCGAGGCGACCAGGGGACCCGGCTCCTTCACCCTGATTCTGACGCTGTCTGCGCGGAGGGCCCCGGCCGGATCCCTCCCGGGAACGTAGAGGTATTCGTTAATCCCGATCGAGCCGGTCGATCCCACGAGATCAGCCGGTATCCCGTCCGCCCTCAGACTGGTAATTGAACCTGTCTTCGGATCGACCGTTATCGTCACGCACCCGTTGCTGAGGGAATTTCCTTCCGCTCGCGCACCCTGCCAGAAAGAGGGTTTTCCCTGGACTATCTGATAGTGCCGCGCACCGAGTGCCGGGACATCGGATGCGAGAAAGGCAAGTTCGCCGCTCCGAAGCCGTTGCGATCTCACCAGTCGGCCGCTTTCATCGGTGACCTGGTCTCCGGTCCTGCTCAGCTCCTGCGGCACGATGACAAGGTCCGATCTGCTCCAGGAGTTCGTGTTGACAACGCTGATACGGCTTCCTTCCGCATCAGAAGTGGAACCCTGGAGCATTGCGGTGAGACAGGCGCGGGAGAGACTATCCGCGTTGAGGGCGAAGGATCGCTTGATTGTCCACTGCGCCACGGCAAAGGGCGTGTCCGGATCGCTGACGCTATTGAACGCCCCCCAGGTATGCTCATCGAAGAGATGGACATTCCGCCACGCATCCTCCAGAGCAGGTACCGGGAAAGGGCGTTGCGCAACAATAGCCGCCGCGGCTTCCGCCTGGAGAAGCCGTTCAGTGCTCCGCCTGACCAGCGAAAGCTCCTTCAGTGTTGAGAGGGCCCCGTCTTCCCAGTAGGGCGTGATATCCCCGGAAAACGAGGGAAGGATGTTTCCGTATCGTCGTTCAAACTCCTCGAACATAGCAGCCGTCGTCGATATCACCAGGCGGGGCGAGAGATACCGCTCATTCCATGACTTGACGAAATCAGGAAGGCCCGGATCAGGCGGTCCGTTGTCCGAAACGATCGTGTACCGGACCTGCACGATATCATAGGGATAGGCCTGATCATACAATCCTCTGAGGTATTCGAAAAGATGTCCCGGTGTTCGTTCGCCGGCTTTCCCGATGATCCAACCGTGGAACCAGGAATACCCTGTCCCCGCCACCCAGGTAAGAATCTTCTGTTCCCCCGAAGGAGATATCCAGTAAAAGGGTCTGTCTCCCCACGCGCGGCTGAATCGGCCAATTCGATCACCCCCATCCGGCAGCGACGGATTGAAATTCGGTCCGCTGGTGAAATACTTCACCCCTGCACTGGCCAGCGCCGGCACGAGGGACCAGACATTTCCAGGAATGTCGGAAATCATCGCCGAATTGATCTTCAGGCCATACGTGCGCTCGACCGTGCGGGAGTAATCGGTCAATCGCAGCAACTCTTCCGGACGACATATCCCGGTGATCTGATTTGCATAGGGAGCGTGGAGGCCGAGCCGTCCCGATTTCACCGCGCTGACGAACTCCTGCTTTTCCTTCTCTGTGGCGGCCTTCATGAACGATTCCACGGCCCAGAGGATTTCGATGTTCCATTTGAATTGCGCTTCCTTCGGATACTCTCGTGTCCGCTCGATAATTGCCAGCGCGTCACGGATATTGGTGATCTGTTTCCGCTCAACGTCGGTCTGGACATCGGAGTAGCCGATATCATTGTGAGAATGCGGGATGAGATAGAGTTCCAGTCTCCGTACCGGCTCAAGCGTGAGTCTGTCCTTCCAGAGAGTCGTCCCGTCGATGGTGACGGAACAATCGAGCGAGCGTGAGCTATCTACCGCTTCCACCGGCACCTCCAGCCGGTTGAAGCCCAGCCGGAGCGGCAGTATCGTTGCTGCGCTCCCGACAGTGACTGCGGCGGTCCCCGACGGGGAGACATGATCGATCAGGACTTCAACAAGCTGGGTGGGGACATCCTTCCCGCGCAGAAGCGCCGGCTGAGCGCGCACCGCCACGGACTCTGCGGGTGAATACTTGAAGGTCATGTACCAGTCACGTCTGTTTGCCTTCTCCCCGACGATATTGACTCGCAGTGGCTTTCCTCTGGCAAAATCACGGGCCGGCACCTTCATCACCATGGCGCCAAAATGATCCGCCACCTGGTCTTCCCAGAGTCCTTCGAACCGGAGTTCAGCCCCGTCACGGCCGGACACCGTCCAGCTTCGTACCGGCTCGTTGACCTTTGTGGTGAAGGTAAACCAGAGGTCCCCGTTAATTCTCACATCGAACCTGGTATTCGCGCTGCTCGTCCCGCTGGAATATGCCCCCAGCCAGTAAAACTCGACATACTCACCGGTGTAATCTGCGGGAATCGGCTCCGTCGCCCACTCAATCGCCATTGCACCATCCGTCGCCCTGGTGAGCAGTGCCATCGCGGCATACGGGTGGTGGGAGTGATAGCCGATGGTCTCCCCGGAAATTTCTTCAAGATATCCTTTCAAATATTCGCCGCGCTGGCTGGAGAGGGCGTCGGAACCTGACAGAAATCCCGATGAAAGGAGAGTGAATGCAAGAACGCGTCCGCGAAGGGACTGGATGAATGGCCGCATGAGCAATGTTCGCTCTCCCCGGCAGCGCCGACGCGGGAATAGCCCGGTTCACTTGAGGGGGATGTTCCCCCCCTCCCGGCCCGGGTTTTCTCACCGTGGACGCCGCGGAATTATGGATGGATAAGGAATCTGTAGGTTGTGCTCGATCTGTACTCTTCGCCGGGACGGAGGACTGTCGACGGAAAGGCAGGTTTGTTTGGTGAGTCGGGAAAATGTTGCGTCTCCAGACAGAAGCCATAGCGGTGCCTGTAGACTCTCTCCCCCTTGCCGGTGTCGCTTCCGTCGAGGAAATTCCCTGAATAGAACTGGAGGCCGGGCTCGCTGGTATACACCTCCATAGCCCGTCCGCTCCCCGGCTCATGCACACGTGCGGCAAGCCCGTATGCCTTCTCCGCCCTGTTGAGAACCCAGTTGTGATCGTAGCCTCCGGCCAGCTTCAGCTGCTCCTCACTGGAATTAATTCGTGCCCCAATCGCCACGGGCGTCCGGAAGTCCATCGGCGTCCCCTCAACGGGCCGGAGTTCGCCGGTCGGGATCAGGCCCGCGTCGATCGGAGTGAACCGGTCTGCATCGATCATCAGCTCGTGCGCCAGGATATCACCGTTCCCCTGCCCGGCAAGGTTGAAATATGAATGGTGGGTAAGATTGACAATGGTCGGGCTGTCCGTCGTCGCGCGGTAGTCAATGCGGAGTTCATTACTGTCCGTCAGGGCATAGGTGACCTTGACAGTCAGCGTTCCCGGATATCCCTCTTCCCCGTCTTTGCTCACGTACGACAGAACCACGGATCGACCGGGGACCGATTCAGTCTCGTTCACATCCCAGAGTACTTTGTCGAAGCCTTTCAGCCCGCCGTGGAGGTGATTGGCTCCGTTATTCGTAGCGAGGGTATACGACTTCCCGTCAAGCGAGAACTTCCCTTTGCCGATTCTGTTTCCGTACCGGCCGATGAGAGCACCAAAATACGGCTTGTTTACGAAATAGGGCGGGAGGGAATCATACGCGAGGACGACGTCTGCGAACTTCGCGTTTTTGTCCGGAGCGGTGAGGGAAAGGAGCACTCCGCCAAAGCTCATGATTCGTGCCTCCATTCCCCGAGAGTTTTTCAGCGTGTAGACATACACCTGGCGTCCGTCTGGTGTGGTTCCGAATGGGTGTTTATCCATGGTCGGGGTTTCTGGTTTGTGTCCGGTGCAGGAGATACATGTGAGCATATAGAGGGCGGCAGAAATCCAGATCAGCGCGTGGCGCGGTCTCATCGCGGGATGCCCTTTCATGCACTGTGGCAGAGATGGAAGGAGAGAATCATGCTGCCAACAAATGTAGGAAAGAGTTTGGGGCATATTCAAGTGGAAGGTAAGAGGCGAGAGCAGAGAGGAGAGTTGAATGACCGGCAGGTTTATCTGCGATGATGGATCCAGAGTCCATGATCGGCGACCTGTCCGGGAACCCATTGACAATGGACGGTAGACAATTGACGGCCAGGACGAGAAATCCTGCTGACTCATTCGTCAGGCGTCGATCGTCAGATCTGCTGAATTCCAATCGGGCGAAGGGAGATTCGAGGAACCCCGGCTGGGCGAATCATCCCGGCTTTCCTCCATGCCGCTTCAGGCAACTCATACCATCACTCCCCCCTGGCCCCAAGCCCTTGGTCCCTTGTCGGGGATTCTAACCGTCGCGCAACTTTTCGCATCCTCATTGATTGTACGGCCAATTTACGGTAGATTGGGTAATAAGCCGATACAGATCCCTCCTTTCGTTCATTCACAGGACCAATCCAATGAAACGCACGTTCTTCCTCATTGCAGTATTGTTTTTTGTTCCCAGCATGCTCCAGGCGGAGGGGACCGAAGGTCGCTTCATGAGGTACCCCGACATCCATGGCAATGCCATCGTCTTCACCTATGAGAACGATCTCTGGCTGGTGAACGCCGGGGGCGGGACGGCCACCCGGATCACGAACAGCCCCGGCAACGAGTATGCCGCAAAATTCTCTCCCGACGGCAAATGGATCGCCTTTACCGCCTCCTATGAGGGGTCGTCCGACGTCTACCTAATTCCCGCCCAGGGGGGCGAGCCGGTCCGTCTCACCTACATCCCCGGCGGCGTCCAGACCGTTACCTGGACTCCTGACGGAGAGCGCATCGTCTTCCGCTCCACGTATGAGCAGGCAATCAGCAGGGATCCAAACCTATACTTCGTCTCCCGCACAGGGTCCGCACCCGAACGGTTCCCGCTCGACCGGGGTGTCCTCTGTAGTTTCTCCCCCGACGGGAAATCCATCCTCTACTGCCGTAAAGGGACCGAAGAGTACTACTGGAAACGATACAAAGGCGGTCGCTACCAGGATATCTGGATGTACAATTTCCAGTCAAAGGCCTTCACGCCGATCTCCGACTATGTCGGGAAGAACAGCTACCCGATGTGGATCGGCAATTCCATGTACTTCGTTTCAGACCGCGGCAACGGCATTGCGAATCTCTTCCGCGAGGACCTTCCTTCGAAGCAGATCACTCAGATCAGCTCCAACACAGATTTCGATGTCATGATGCCTTCGACGGACGGGACGCGAATTGTCTATATGTACAACGGATATATCCAGGTCATGGATATCGCAACGGGCACGACAACACAACTCCAGGTCAACGTGCCCAGCGACCGCTGGCTTACCCGGAACAGGTACATCAATCCGAGAGAGTATATCCATAGCGCGGATATCAGCGCCGACGGGAAGACCGTGGTGCTCGAGGCCCGCGGCGACGTATTCGTCTCGCCGACGGGGAAGGGTGAGACCCGGAATATTTCGAACACCCCGGGGACGCGGGAAATGTATCCGACCATTTCCCCCGACGGGAAACGGATTGCCTTTCTCTCCGACAGGACGGGCGAATATCAGTTTTATACTCAGCCGGTCGAGGGAGGCGAGTGGACCCAGCTGACGTCGACGCTCGATCGGACGACCTATCATCCGGTCTGGTCTCCAGATGGAACGAAATTGCTTTTCGGCAACAAGGACCTGACGCTGTTCGTCCTCGATGTCGCCTCAAAATCTCTGACGAAAATCGACGAATCCCGGCAGCTTAAAAACGATGAGTTCTCCTGGGAGATCAGTGACTACGCATGGTCTCCCGACAGCAAATGGGTCGTGTACACGCAGGTTCAGTTCAACAGGAACAACCAGGTGTTTCTCTACAACCTCGAGCAGAAGAAGCGATTCGCGGTCACGGGCGACTTCTTCGACAACCTTAATCCGCGCTTTGACGCGAACGGGGACTACCTCTATTACATTTCCTCGAGGAATTTCAGCGTGGTCATGGATTATACGGAAGACAACTACGTCCTCTCCGCTCCAAACCAGATCATGGCGGTGCAGCTGAAAGCCGGACAACCGCCTCCGTTCAGCGACAATGAGAACACCACGAAGAAGACAGCGGCGGGACCGTTTCGGATTGACATCGATGGAATCCAGCAGCGCGCCTTCCCACTCCCGGTACCCGCGGGGAACTACTTCCACCTCAAGGCGGGAAAGGGGAAAGTCCTCTGGTCCTCCGTCCCACAATTCACGGAAGACGAGTACGAATTCTTCTTCAACCCCGGGACCACCTCGAGGTGGGATCTTCATATTTTCGACCTCGAGAAACAGAAGGAGGTAACGCTTCCTGAAAAGATTACCTCGGTCGAGGTCTCTGCGAATGGGGAGCAGCTGCTTGTCCGGCGAAAGACCGATCTCTCTTTCATAAGCCTCGCCAAAGCGTTTGAGTCGAAACCCGGCAGAGAAAAGCCTTCCCTATCGGAAGAAGACCTTCCCCTGAAAGGGATGCTCTACTACGTCGACACACAGAAGGAATGGAACCAGATCTTCAGCGACACCTGGCGATGGTACCGTGACTTTTTCTATGACCCGGGGATGCATGGGCGCGACTGGAAAGCGATGGGCGAGACGTACCGTTCCTACCTCCCCTGGCTCTCCTCCCGGTCCGACCTGAACTGGGTACTCCAGCAGATGGTCGGGGAACTCTGTGTTTCGCACACATATATCAGCGGGGGAGACATGGGGCCTGAACAGAGCGTCTCCTCCCCTGTATTTACCGGGTGGCTCGGGGCGGACATGCTGGCGGACCAGAAATCGGGGTACTATCGCTTCGGAACAATCTACGGCCCAACAGAGGTCAACCTGTCCCTTACAGGACCCCTCGTGAGACCCGACATCGACGTGCGGGAGGGCGATTATCTACTCGCCATTAACGGGACTCCCCTGAAGGTTCCGGAGGACTATAACAGGCTCCTGCAGGTCACCAGCGGGCAGACGGTTTCGATCACCGTGAACAGGACCCCGACGACGAAGGGAGCAAAGACCTATGAGGTCAAACCGATCCGGAGTTCCCGCACACTTCGCTATCACCGCTGGATCATGGACAACATCACGACCGTGTTGAAGGCCTCCGGCGGTAAGATCGGCTACATGCACATCACGGCGATGGGCTCGGGGGGCGTCGCTGAGTTCGACAAGTATTGGCGCGCTTTCCGATATAAGGATGGCATCATCATCGATGTACGCGGCAATTCCGGAGGCTGGACCGAGTACTTTCTTGTCGACAAGCTCGAGCGGAAAATGGTGTCCTATAACGTCCTCCAGAACATGATCCCGTTTCGGTATCCCGGAACTGCCTCCTCAGCGCATTACGTGGCCCTCTCAAATGAGTACAACGGATCCGACGGAGAAGCGTTCATTGAGGACTTCAAGGCAGGGAAGCTGGGAACGGTTATCGGAACGCCCTCGTGGGGAGGACTGGTCGGCATCATCAACGGACAGCCCACGATCGACAATGGAACGGTCCAGCAGTCGAACAATGCCTTTTACGGAAAGGAGGGGAAATGGCTCGTGGAGAATCACGGGGCAGACCCTGATATTCTCCTGGACAACGATCCCGCTTCGGCCGTCGCCGGAAAGGACCTGCAGTTGGAAAAGGGGATTGAATTCCTGTTGAAGAAGATAAAAGAAGAACCATTTACCTGGCCGCCGACTCCCCCCTATCCTAAGAAGTAAGCCACACTAGCATGCGACCGAGGGCACCGGGGAATTTCTGCCGGTGCCCTTTCTTTTGCATCCGCCTGCTTCAGCGAACCGCAAAGACCCAAAGGAAACGCAAAGAAGCGAGCCTCTACCTTTGGCGTACTTCGCG
>DKBG01000264.1 GCA_002451155.1 Ignavibacteria bacterium UBA6906 | reverse complement strand
CCCGACATTCATGACTCGATACGGAGAGCCGATCGAGTGACCGGCGTCCACTCGCGAGAGCTTTTGCGGAAACAATCGGCGTTTCATTCTCGACAGGACAACGAGCGGGCCGTCCCGCTGAATTGTCGTGACCGCATAAAACCCGAACGCCGGGCCAGAGTGGCCCGGCGTTCGGCGGTTTCGCCCGAGGCAATCTAAAAGCTGAACCCCACCCCGATCTTCTGCACGGAAGAAAGAATCTTGAACTGCTCGTAGCAGTAGTCAATCCGCAGCGGCTCTCCCAGAAATTTCCCGACATTGAGCCCCACTCCAGCCGCAAAGAACTCATCATCGTAGTTGAGTTTGAGTCCGCCACGAAGGGCCAGAAAATCGAACAACAACACTTCTGCCCCGAGATTGTAGTGTTCCAGGTTGTCATTGGGATGAACAAGATCCGCGCTGAGCCTGACGCGGTAGCTCTCCCCGACAAACGGCTCAGCGCTAAATGCGGCACGAAACGTCACCGGGAGGGGCGCATCGTTGTACCCCTTTTCGATAAAACTATCCGAGTAATCGACGTAGGACCCCGATAGCGGTCTCACGGCCGGACCGAAGTTCTGGAGGCTGAACGCCAATTTCGCCCCGGCAAACCCAAGCGAATAGCTGGTTCCGATATCGAATGCGAACGCGTGCGCGCTGCTATTGTAGTAGGACTCGCTGTAGTATTTCGCCTGCACGCCGAGCACGAGGCTCTCCATCAGGTGCCGCGCGAATCCGATCCCGATGACAAGGTTGCTGATGGAGTACCGCTCCCCCGTCCCATTCTCCTGCGCAACCGTCGTGATCTCTTCATCCGTATTGAAGCCTGCCACATGGACGGAAACGACGCCGATATCCTGCAGGTTGTACGCTGCAGCCGCGGACATGATCTTCAGGTCCGCGAACCATGGTGCATACGTGAACGCAACATCCGCGTTCTCGACAAACGCGGTCCCTGCGATGTTGGTGTACACCGCAGACGCGTTGTCTACCACTGAGGCTGCCGCGTTCCCGATCGCCGACGCGCGCGGGTCGAGATTAAGCTTCAAAAGCTGGGCGCCGCTTGTTCCCACCTGCCCGAACTGCTGCGCCGCGAGCTGGGCCGCTCCGAGAAGCACCACCAGGACTAATAGTTTCTTCATGGTCCACCCCCTAGCGCATGATGACGAATTTGCCCGTGGTCGTCCCGACGCTGGACTCGACCACGTAGAAATACAGCCCGCTCACGGCTTCCTGATTGTTCTTCGTGGTGAGGTCCCATTCCGCAACGCCGGCGAAATCCCCGGTCACACTCGCGTCCCGGTTCACATAGACGATATCGCCCGCGTGGATTGTGCGCACGAGATCTCCTGCCAGGGTGAATATTGAAATGGTGGCATCCGGAGGCAGGTTGATGAAGCGGACGCGGTTCACCCAGGGATTCGTCTCGATTGGGTTCGGGTTTGCCAACTGACTCGACCCCATAAAGGGATTCGGGACGACCTTCACCCGGCTAAGGTCTCCCGCGGGTGGGGAATTCGCCATATAGACAATCGTTGAAGGCTTCCCTGCGCCGATTTGGTTCTCGAGACGTCCGATTCCGAGGGAAGTGTCACCCCGATCAAAGGCCGTGACGGCATAGGTGTAGATCATCCCGTTGGGTAGACCCGGATCGACGAAGGCATAGAGAGAATCTCCGTTCTGCGTGATCTTCGGAGGAGGCCAACTCTTCAGAAATGGCCGGCCAATCCAGAGGGAGTCCATAACCGGATCAAGAGTCCTGGGATAGACCGCGAGCGTGTCCCAGATCGTATTTCCGCCCGCGTCCTTGCGCGTCGACCTGTAGACGGCATAGCCATCGAAGTCTTCGAGCCCCGTCAGGGGGTCACGGCTGGATTCGGCGTTGTTTTCCCAGGTGAGAACGTTTGCACCGACCCCGCCGACAGGTTCGCTGGCGATCGAATAATTCGGTTGATCAGGCGAAGAGGGAACACTGGCGTAATTGCCGTCGAAGAAATTCTGAGCAACCTGCGAATTCTTTGCTATCCCGGCTTTTCCGGAGCCGACCACCCACGCGATCACCACGTGGATGGAATCATCCGCGGGGATGGTGTAGGGTCCGACGGCGCAGACAATCCGGTAGTCACGCACGACAGTGTCCTGAAGGAAGACAGCGCGAGCGATATAGGCATATTCGGCATCGGGGGCGCTCGGTTCATTGTAGCGTGCCGTCGGCGCAAACATCGTCCAACCGCCCGTGAACGAACTCCCGGCGAAATGCGTGCTGTCTGTGGAGAGAAGCCTGAGCCCCATGTACCCCGGCGAGCGGAGCACCCCGCTGGTTGGATCCGGGTTCCCCCGGTCGTCACCGGCCACAGCCGGATTGTCGCCGTCAAGGAGGTAACAGATCTTGTTGTCAGCGTCATAACCGGTCAGGTCGTCCTGATCCCACAAGCGTGAATCCGTGCTGCTCCCCGCAAACCCTGACACATCACAGTCCATCCGGAACGCAACGTAGACACCGGTGAGCGTCCGTTTCACATCGACGATGCCGTCCTTGGTCGTGTCGTCACCCACATTGCGAATCCAGAAATCATTAATGATGAAGTCACCGTTGTAGGACTGATCCCACGCATAGGAGCGCTCGGTGACCACCACTCCGATATTGCGATGAGCGACCAGGGGATTGACAGGGTTCAGATCAGAATACCGGGTCCAGGTATCCTGGGCGGATCGTGCGCCCTGCGCCGGCTTCGTCACGTAAATGGAGTCCAGCGGGTCAAACTGATTGTCATCTCCCGCCGAAACCGTGCCGACCCCGTTGACGACAGCCCCGATCCAGATCGATGTCCGCCAGCCGTAGATGTTGCCGCTCCCGCCGGGCCATTCAAAGTTCGGGTCAACGTATTGTTCGTCTCCCCACTTTCCATAGTTGGTGACCATCGTCCAGAGTTTGCCAACCTTGTGGCTGAATCCCAGTTTCGGGACCGCGAGCGTTGAAGCCCCCTTCCGGAGAGCTTCCCGCTTGTCATCCTTTCCGTAGGCGATGGCAGCCAGAGCGAGGGCAGAGAGTAACAGGAACACACAAATTCGTTTCATGTTGTCCTCGTCAGAACTGAATTTCAAAACCGAGCCGGTACACTCTTGGTCGGGTGTATGTCTGCGGGTCCCCGTACGGGCCCTTTGGATTCCCTGTCTCTTCATAGGTCGCGATTCCTTCCCGCCCGCCGGCAATATATGACACGTTGCGCCAGTCGAACAGGTTCAACACTTCGCCGAGAAGCGAGAGCCGTATCCCTGAAAGAAGCCAGGTCTTCCGCAACCGCATGTCCACGTTCTTGTACCACGGCAGGCGGCCGTCGTTGCGCAACGTGAAAAGAGGGAAGATGTCGCGCGTGTTGGTCGTGTACGGATAGCCCGAGCGAACGGTCACGAGGAACGTCAGCTCAGCCTCACCGAGCCAATCTTCAATCGCGCCGTACGATCGGAGTATGATGTTGGCGTTGAACCGGTGTCGTACATCCCAGTCCAGGGGATCAAGGCGCCGCGGGATGACCTCCGTGTTCCCCTTGAAAACCGACGAGGATCGCCCGTTAGCGAACGCATACGTATAGTTGATCATTCCGCTTATGGGAAGGGGGCCGACTGATTCGAGAGTCAGCTCTACGCCCCGGACGTTTGCATAGTCCTG
>DKBG01000336.1 GCA_002451155.1 Ignavibacteria bacterium UBA6906 | reverse complement strand
ACTCCAGGATGTCTTCCTCTTTTCGGGAGATATCAGCTCCAACATCAGTCTTGGAAACCCCACCATATCAGGGGACCGGATCCGCGCTGCGGCGAGAGTTGTCGGAGCACATTCCTTCATCGAACGCCTGCCCGGTGACTATCGCGCGGAGGTGAAGGAACGTGGCGCGACGCTCTCGGTCGGACAGAAGCAGNNTGTCATTGCCCACCGCCTCTCCACTGTTCAGTCGGCGGACCAGATCATTGTCATGCACCGGGGTGAAGTGCGCGAGAAAGGAACGCATCAGGAGCTCCTGGCGCACGGCGGGCTGTATTATAAGCTGTATCAATTGCAGTACAAGGATCAGGAGATCTCCTCGCCCGCTTCATAAACTTCCTGCCTGTGTCGCCCGACACACCCCGACCCGGAACACCTCCCGTTGCTTGACACTCTGCCGCTCAGTGGGTAGATTTCCCCACATTCATTCCTTCCACACTCCGTACCGGGGGCCATCGATGACCGTTCAGGTCAGCCGTTCGTCTAAATTCATGACGCTGGAGCGTCATATCAACGAGGGAGAACATCTACATCCTCAGGCCACGGGGCAGTACTCCGGGTTGTTAAAGGGTCTGTCGCTCGCCGCGAAGCTCGTCTGGCGTGAGGTCACGAAGGCGGGACTGGTAAACATTCTCGGGACAACCGACCGGATGAACATCAGCGGCGACGTCATTAAGAAGCTGGACGAATTTGCCGACCAGACGATATACCGAATGATGGATCACCTGGGATATCTCTGCGTTATGGCCTCAGAGGAAAACGAGGATTTGCTTCATATTCCGGACGATTATCCGAGCGGGAAATACGTTCTGCTGTTTGATCCTCTCGACGGGTCTGGGAATATTGATGCTGACGTGACGATTGGTTCGATCTTTTCCCTCTATCAGCGGGTCACCTCCTCGGGCAAGCCGACGCTCCGTGATGTTCTGCAGCCGGGGAACCGGCAGGTCGGCGCAGGGTACATACTCTACGGGCCGAGCATGATGTTTGTGTACTGTACAGGGCACGGCGTGCACGGATTCACCTTTGACCCGAGTGTAGGGGAGTTTCTTCTTTCGCATGAGAATATCCGGATTCCTGCACAGGGATCAATCTATTCTATGAACGAAGGGAACTACGGAGGGTGGGATCCCGCAATGCAGCGGTACAGCAGGTGGATCAAGGAGACTGATCCCGCGACGGGAAGGCCCTACTCCTCCCGGTATATAGGGTCACTTGTGGCGGATGTGCACCGGACGTTGCTGTACGGGGGGATATACTGTTACCCCGGGGATTCGAAAAACCCGGGAGGCAAGCTGCGGCTCATGTACGAGAACAATCCGCTTGCCTTCATTGTCGAGCACGCCGGAGGCGCTGCCACGAACGGATCAGAGAGAACGCTTGACATCCAGCCGGCTTCGCTTCACGAACGGGCTCCCTTTTTTGTCGGGAGCAGGGAGAACATACGTATTGTGACGGAGTTTCTGAATGGAACCCGGAAGGAGTGACCGATCCGCGAATGAAGTGGTGCCGGGGGAAAAATGAACATGCCCGCCGCGGTTTCCGCGGNNCCGCGGCGGGCATGTCACAGAATGAGCCGTAGTGACGTTACTGCATTTTCTCCAGTTTCGCTCTTGCCTTCCCTGCGACCGGGCTGGCGGGGAAGTCGCTGATCACTTTTTGATACGCTTCCACCGCGGCCGTTCTGTTCCCGAGAGCGGACTGGCAATTCCCGCTCATGAGGACCGCATAGGGGATCTTCCCTGATCGTTTGTAGTCGAGCACCATCTGGAAGTTNNGCGTAGCGGCTTCTGCCAGTTTTGTCTCGAGCTCCGCGGTCTTCGCTGTGAGTTTCCGGTTTTCCGCTACCACGGCATCAACCTGGTCCTGCAGCCGGCGGTTCTCGTTCATCAGGCTGTCGATTTTGTATTGCATCATTGCCTGTTCGGAAACAACGGGAGCCTGCTCAGATTCCCCCTCGTAGTATGCATCTTCCGAGGAGCCGCATCCGGCGATGCCCGCGATAGCAAGGATTCCTGCGAGACCGAAGAGGATCTTCCCCAGACGGCCGGTCACTGTTTCCGCGTTCATGAGTATTCTCCTGGCTAATAGTGGGCACGTGTGGCCCAAATGTATCAAAGTCAGGCGGGAATGTCAAGCTTTTCCAGAACGGATGCTTCTAAGCGCTTATCATGCCTCGATCGGAAGGTTATTTGCGATTTGTTCGCAAACCTTTGATGCCACACCATCCGGGACGCCGTCGGGGTGGGCTGACTGGAGCCGCATATCGCAGATTTCGTTGACATAGTCGACCACGACTCTTCTTCCCTCTTCGGTGACCGCGATTTCCGTGGAGAAGAAATCGAGTCCGCACACGCCTGCGATCATCTCGACGATGGAGGGAAGGTCATTGAGGGCGTGCAGGTCTGATTCCTCAGGCAGGAGGGTTGCGTAGGCGTGCGAATCCGGGTCCCACCAGCAGGGCAGGATCTCGTCGAATGACCGGAAGATCCGGAACCATGCCGGCCGTCCGGAGAGGTGTGCAGGGACAATCCGCTCCTGGAGGAGATACTTGTCATTTTTATGATGCTGACGCGTCTCAATGACATCCTTGAGCGTTTCCGCACCGAGGACCACGCCACTTCCACCGCCAGTGGTATTGGCAGGTTTAATGATGAACGGACGTCCGAGATGTGCGAGGTCGGAGAGCGTGAGTTCAACCTCTCGTTTCCGGTTGTACGGAGAGATGATGATCGTATATGGAACCTCTATGCCATGGGAAAGGAATTCGAGGTGCATGGTGGCCTTGTCCGCTGCCCGGTGGATCTGCTCAGGCGGATTGATGACGCGGGACCTGTGCAGGCGCATGGCGTGTGCCAGCGGGCGAAACTTCTCGTCGGTGTCGCTCGCGCGGTCAAGAAATGCGGCAAACCGGAGCTCAGATGACCGAAGCCCCCGCAGTGTCTCATCCAGGTTATGATGGCTGATTGAATAGAATGTCCTGCCGTGTGCATACACCTGGTGTTCGAGCAGACTGATGAAGTCCCTGTCGTATTCCCAGTCCCATGCAACGGCGAGTGTGAAGCGGGTGGTCATGGCCCATGCATGGTAGAAAAAACCTTCTCCTGGCGCAAGGTCTGTGCGGCATGAGCGGATTCCTCAGACGGCGTGATCATTCACGCAGAATCGGACCTGATACTGTGTCAATGATGCGCTGCTTGCCGACGCATGACGATTCCCCAGCTTGTTATTCAAACCCTGAAATGGTATATTTTTTGCATTGTCTTCACACTGATGTCACGTGGCAGGTGCAGAATGCTGAGGATTATGTGTGTGCTGGTGCTGGCGATGCCGTTTCTCGCGGGATGTTCAGGGGGTACGGCAACAACCCGGGAGGGTCACCCCGGGGCAATTTCCGCCCTCCCGGCGGATACAGTGGATCCTCGGGCGCTGAAGCACTTTGTCGACGGCTCCACCTACGAGCTTGAAAGCGATTTTGCGAAGGCGATCCTGGAGTTTCAGGATGCCCTCCGGTATTCGCGTGACCCTGCGATCTACTTTGCGCTTTCCCGCAATTACTCGTTTTTGGGAAAACAATCCCTTGCCATCGATGCGGGAAGAGAAGCGGTTCGTCTATCCCCCCGCGCGCTCGACTATCGACGAAATCTGGCGGATATCTATTATACAGCATTTCAGCTCGACTCGGCCGCGCATCAGTATGAACAGATCGTCCAGATCGACTCAACGGACGCGTCTGCATGGTTTGCGCTCGGGAGAATCTACGAGACCAGGAAGCCATTGCGGGCGCTGGAGATATACGAGCAGATCCTCACGCGATTCGGCCCGGATTGGAATGTCCTCCTGCAGGTCGCCGAGTTGTACAATAAGCAGGGCCAGTACGCCAAAGCGGCTGCCACTCTGCTGACAATGAAGCATCTCGATCCGGCCAACCAGCCGCTCCAGCGGTCCCTTGCCCAGACCTACGTCAAGGCCGGCAACTATGACGAAGCGCTCAAGGTCTACACGGAGCTCCTCGCGCTTGATCCGGGCAATCTTGACTACACAGCAGACATGGGAGGGGTCTACCTTCTCAAGCAGCAATATACGGAGGCGTCAAAGTACTTTGAGCCAATTCTGTCGCAGGACTCCGTGGCCATAGAGGTGAAGTTGCGAATCGGGCAGGTGTATTACGACCAGATGCAGCGTGACTCGACGCTTACGCCACTGGCTCATTCGATTTTTGAAGGGATCCGCTCCGAGCACCCGGAAGACTGGCGTCCCTATTGGTTCCTCGGAGCAATGGCGTCGCTTGCCAGGGAAGACAGCGGAGCAGTGGCCAATTTCCGTCGGATGACCGAGCTGGCCAGCTGGAACCCAGACGGGTGGGTGGGACTCGGTCTGGCCTACCTGGGCAAGAACGAGTTTGGAGAAGCGGCGCGGGTTCTGGAAACCGGCCAGAGGCAGATCCCAAACGATTTTCGGCTGAACTATTTCCTCGGCGTGGCGTACAGCAGACTCAGTCAGCAGGGCGATGCGGCGCGGGCACTGGAACGAGCCCTTCAGATCAATGCAGAGGATTTTGAGGCGACTGCTGAACTGGCAATGGTGTATGACGCCCTGAAAAGGCATGGTGAATCGGACAGCCTGTACGAACGGGCGCTGCGCATGACCCATCCTTCCCGCGATCTGGCACTTAATAATTATGCGTACGCACTCGCCGAACGGGGTACGCAGCTTGAGCGGGCAAAGGAGATGTCGGAGGAAGCCCTGAAGGCGCAACCGGACAACGATTCCTATCTCGATACACGTGGCTGGATCGCATTCAAGCTCGGAGATTACGCTGAGGCGGAGCGTTACATCGCGCGGGCCCTCGAGAAGGGAAAGGAAAAAGGGGAGCCGAGCGCTACGCTGTATGACCACATGGGGGATATCTACTTCATGTTGGGGGAGAAGGGAAAGGCTCTCGAATACTGGAAGGCTGCCCTGAAGTCAGATCCGGAGAACGCCGGTCTGAAGGAGAAAGTATCTCGCGGTTCACTCTGATGCGGCGCTGCCGGTCACTCTGCGTCGGTCTTGTTGCTGTAGCATTGCTCTCTTCCTGCGGGCCGGGAGGCGCAGAGGTCACCCTTGACACGCGGGTGACGTCCCCCGTGACGCTCCTGCGGCTCGTGGAGGAGCAGGAGGGGAAACTCGCTTCAATGACCGCCAGGGGGTCGATATCCTTTGACAGCCCCGAGGGTTCCGGCTCCGCCTTTGTGCAGGTCACGTTGAAGAAGCCGGATTCTTTGCTGGTCCGGTTCCGGGGGATTTTCGGGATTGATGCGGGGATGCTCTTTCTCTCTCGCACCAGTTTCCTTTTTTATAACCCCTTTGAAAACACCGTGTACACGGGATCTCCTGACAGCCGGTCGATCCGCTCCGTCATTCCCTTCGATCTCACTCCTGCGGAAATTCTCTCTGCCTTCAGCGGGCGGTTCCCTGTCCAGGGAGACGGGCGTGTTCCGTATCGCTACGAGGTGGATGACGGGTTCTTCCGGATCGGACTCGATTGCGGGAAGGACAGTTGTGAGTATCTGATCGACCCCGGAGTACTTCTTGTGAGCACACTGCAGCGGCGGGATCACGCCGGCAGCCTCGTGCTGAACGCGGAGGCGTCGGAATTTACCGAGCAGGACGGGGTTGTGGTTCCCCGCCGGATTTCGGTGACATTTCCCGCGTCGCGTCGCAGCGTGGCGATCTTCTACGACCGGATGACTGTCAACCCGGAATCGATTTCCTTTGCGTACAGCATCCCCCCGGGTGCGCGCAGGATTGCCAGATAACGTGCTATGAATCGTACAACATTCATCGGACTCTTCTTCCTGCTCCTGGCACTGGTGGCGTTCGCCGAAGCTCCACAGGATGAGATTAAGAGGCGCCAGGCCGAACTCCGACAGATCCGCGACCAGATCAGTGGTCTGGAGCAGAAGATCAAGGAGCACCAGCGGAACGAGAGCGAGGTAATCGACCTCGTTGAAACATACGACCGGAAGGCAGGCCTGATCAGACGGCTGATCGGGAAGTTCCGGCAGGAAGAGCGTGAATTGCAGCGGCGCATTGAGAGGTCCGATCTGGAGATCGGGGAGCTGGAAGCGGATCTGAAATATCTCAAGGACCAGTATGCACGCTACGTAACCTCGGCGTACAAGTCGGGTCGCACCCGCGACATGGAACTCCTCCTCTCCTCCAAGTCCATCAACCAGTTTTACGTGCGAACAGCATACCTGAGGAGTTTCACCGCCGAGCGACGGAAAGACGCGGGCGAAATCGCGGCGAAGAAAGAAAGGCTTGAAGAAGCGCAGGCACACGCGCAGGAGCAATTGACGGAGGAGCGGCGTCTCATTGCGGAAAAGGCTGCAGAGGAGGACCGCCTGACATCTCTTGCCGCGGAGCGGCGCACTGTTCTCACGAAGATTCGGAAGGACCGGGGCGTCCTTCAGAAGGCGGTAGACCGGCAGATGAGGGCGGCGCAGCAGCTCGAGGGGGTGATCGAATCTCTGATCGAGGCTGACCGTATCAAGAGAGAACATGCGGTTGCGGAAGCCGAGCGAACACACGCTCCTCTCCCCCAGCCCCCGAGCTCCTCCGTTCGTTTTGAATCGCGGAAGGGCAATTTGCGCTGGCCCGTGAGCGCGGGAACCGTGGTGGCGCGGTTTGGCAACCAGCGGCATCCGACACTGCGGACGATCACTGTCAACACGGGAATCGATATTGCCGTCGATGCCGGAACGGCTGTCACTGCGGTGGCGGAAGGCGAGGTGGCGAAGATTTTCTGGATGCCGTCATACGGGAACCTTCTGATCCTCAATCATGCAAACGGATACCGTTCCGTCTACGCTCATCTCGGAGATATCAGTGTTGTGGAAGGGCAGCGGGTTGGCGAGGGGGACCTTCTCGGGGAGAGCGGCGATTCGATTGAGGGACCGCGCCTGCATTTTGAGCTCTGGAAGGACCGGGAGAAACAGAATCCCGAACACTGGCTGAGCCGGCAATGAACCGCACGCACCGTTTCCTCATCCTTGTCTCTGCTCTGCTGCTTGCAGGTGCGGCGGGGTTTGCGCCCCGGATGTTCAATCCCCTGGAAGCACAGATCACCTCCCTGAAGTATATGGTGCGTGGAGAGCGAAGTGCGGACAGCAGTATCGTCCTCGTCTATATCGATGACGAGGCGGCGCGAACGCTTGGCTGGCCGGTTCGGCGGAATTTCTATGCCCTCATGGTGAAAGCATTGCATGAACTTCACGCGGGAGCCATCGGCATCGAGGTAGTGTTTGAGGACCAGACCCTGGATTTTCCGGAATACGACGATCTGCTGGCGTCAGTTGTCGGTGCCGCCGGAAATGTCGTTCTCCCCTCATATTTCGGAGCTGTCGCGACTCCTGACGCAGCAAGCGGGAAGAGCGGGTTTTCATCGATCGACTATCCGAATGTCCGCTCGGTCTGCTGGACCGGGTCGAATTTTCACCTCCCCTTTGCCCGCCTGGCGCGCGCAAGCGCCGGAAACGGACATGTGAATTTCGGAAGCGGGGACGAGATACCTCTCTTCATTCGCTCTGACAGCGTATCCGTCGCATGTTTTGGCCTTGAAGTGCTCCGGACAGCTCTCGGTGCCGGCCGCGAGGGGGTTCGGTTCGACGGTGAGCGGGTGACCATAAATGGTAGCGGCGGGTCTGCCGAGTTCAGTGCAGGGGACGAGGGAACGGTCCTCCTAGATCTTCCCGGACGGGTCTCTTCCTTCCGTGCGTTTCCGTTCCTTGAAGTGCTGAAGTCGTATGACGCCCTGCGGAGTGAGCGCGAAGGAAGCGTGCCCGTGGGGCTCTTCAAAGGGAAGGTCGTGCTTGTCGGAGTCATGGCAGAGGGGAGGAGCCAGTTCTTCCGGACCCCGGTGGACGACCGGTTTTCTTCACTTGCCCTCCACGCCACGTTTATCGACAACGCTCTCGGCGGCCGGTTTGTTCGCTCTCTTCCCGGCTGGGTGATCGGCATCCTTGCATTTGTGCTCGGTGCGGCGGTGGGACACGCGGTGCTGGGTCTTCGGTCACCATTGAACTGGGTCATCCCCATTGCGGAATTGATTGTTGCAGGTGCGGTCTCCTATCTTCTCTTCAGCACGGCCGCGATGCATCTCCCCGTCCTGCCGTTGATTGTGCCCGCGGTGATTCTGGCGTTCCAGGGTGCAATCTTTCGTCAGCGCGAAGCAAAGCGCCATGTGGACGCACTGCGCATTGAGAAGGATTCGGTGCTGAAGGAACTGAGGGACCGGGAGGCAAAACTGCTCCTTCTCGAACGTGAACTGTTAAGTGCCCAAGAGGCCCGGGCCAACGACCGCACGAGTGATCTTCTCGAGGAGATCCGCCGCTACAAAGAAGAGATCCGTACGTTGTCCTCCCGCGCTGGCGATATGGAGGCCTACCGGTCCCCGGAGAACGGAGGCGAACGGCAACCCGATGAGTTCGACGGGATCATTTACGACCGGGCGGGCAGCATGCGGGAGGTCGTCGGGTTTGTAGCAAAGATCGCGACCAGTGATGCACCCGTACTGGTGCTGGGAGAAAGCGGCACAGGGAAGGAGCTGGTTGCCCGGTCCATTCATACTCGGAGCAAGCGGGCGGAGGGACCGTTTATCCCGGTGAATTGTGGCGCCCTGACAGAGACACTTCTGGAGAGCGAACTGTTTGGCCATGAGAAGGGCTCGTTCACCGGCGCAGTGAAGGAGCGGATCGGGAGGTTTGAACTGGCGAGCGGGGGGACGATTTTTCTCGACGAGATTGGGGAAGTGTCGGAGAATTTCCAGGTCAAACTTCTGCGCGTCCTGCAGGAAGGTGAGATTGAGCGGGTGGGGGGCACGAAGACAATCAGGGTTGATGTCAGGGTGGTTGCGGCGACAAACCGGGATCTCCGGGAGCAGGTACGCGCCGGGAAGTTCCGGGAGGANNGGGAACGTCCGCGAACTTGAAAGTGCACTCAGGAGAGCGATCCTTCTGGCCCGTGCAGACAGCAGGGGGATGATTGCGGTCAAAGATCTGACGGAGGAGATTGCGGCCGCGGGGCGACAGGCGTTCGCCGTGGAAGATCAGATTCTGGATTCCCTGCGGGAGAAGAAGTTTTCGCGGAGCGCCGTTTCGGAAACGGCCAGCGAACTGGGGAGGTTGAACAGGGGAACCGTGGCGGAATATCTTCGTGGCGAATGTTTGAAGGCGTTTGTTGAGAGCGGCTTTGACGTGGAGAAGGCAGCCCGGGTCATCTCGCTTTCCGTCGATCCCGGGGTCGTCGAGCGCGTGCAGAAGAGGATTCACGAATACCTTCAGAATCTTGTTGAGGCGATTGACCGCTCACAGCCCTGGGAAAATACAAAGGAGGGGCTGCGCCCGAAGATGAAGAACCTCCCCCAGCGGTATCACACCCATCTCGCGTCCGCGGCGGAGGCATACTATCGCGGAATCTGGAAGCAGGCGTCCTGACGCCTCGCCCGATCCTGCCGGGTTATCGCGCTTCCCGCACTTCTCCCTGTTCTTCCCGCAGTTCTCTGGATCCCCCTGCGTACCGTCACCCCGGTCTGTACCGCATCGAACCTGTTATACTACAACGGGTTGACAGCCCGGCGAGGGGGATCCCGGCTCGATGGCACGAGAGTTGAAATCCCAGTGTGCAGTGAAACGAGGCATGGCATGGACACACGCGATGCAAAACAGAACCAACACAGACAGGGGGAGGGCAACATGAAGCGCATTGGCGATCTGACGTTGATGATGGCGGCCCTTGGGGGGCTTCTGCTGACGGGGTGCAGTCAGGATACAACCGGTCCGACCGAACAGGCTCCGCTGGGCGTGACCAACGAAGTGACTGCGATGGAATACTACGCGGCCAACGACGGGTTCGTCGCGAACGATGAGGTAACGTTTGAGGACAAAGCCGTCGAACCGCTTGACTATACAGTGCTGGGAAAGACTGACGAGGCAATCACTCCGCTCCGGTTCGGTCGTTTTGTTCAGAATATCGGGAAGGAAATTAAGATTGAAGTCCAGGCCGGCGACACAATTGCCTTCGGGCATATTCAAAAAACCGTGACCGGGATTTTCAGGATCAGAGCCCTGAAAGGGACTGATACCGTGACGGTGGAGAAACCGTTCTCGGACGTTTCTGAGCGCGAGATCATTTTCAAGCGGGTTGCTCGGGAGCGTGAGCGGTACTGGCTGAACTGGGTGCCGGTGGGAACTTCTCTTGTCTCCGGTGGTACGGTTACCCCGCCGAGTCAGGTACAGCTGCAGAAGGTGGAGATGCGCTTGCCGGGAGGAAAGGATATCACGATAACAGAACCCCAACAGTTCTTCATGCGGTACCGGTGGATGCGCATGTTCATGGGCGGCCAAGAGGACGCTCCGGAACTTGCGGCGGGCGAGACGGTCACGCTGCGGGCAACTGTGAGGAGTGATGCTCCGGATGCCGACATCGTAATGCTTCGGTTCGGGTTTGACGCGACACATCGGAACCGAATTCGCATGCAGCTCGCGTCTGAGGTGAACAATGGTGACGGCACCTACACGAGGACTTTCGAACTTTCCTGGCAGGTTCACTTCCATCGCGGGCACTTCAATGCCCAGATCGACGCGATGACGAAGGGAACGCTCTATGACGATGCCGCTCCGTATTCCGTTAGCTGGTGGGCGGTCCCGTACAGGGTGTTCTGAGGAACATTGAGGGTGTTGTGCTGATGGCAGAGGGGGAGAGAGCCGGGCCCGAATCCTGCAAGGGATCGGGCCCGGCGGATTTTCACAGGCGGTTGAAATTCCAGTTGGATTTGCGGTTCTTGTGTCTATTCGGCGGAGGATGGTGTGATGAAACGTGGAGTGATACTTCTGGGATTTCTCGCCGGGCTGGCGGCCGGGTGTGAGCAGCCGTCGGACATCGAATTGAACTCCGATCCGCAGCAGGCCTCGCTCGAGGTCATCCCCCTGAAGATTCCTGACTCGCTGGTGGCTCTCAGCTCGATTGACACGAGCGGCATTCTGCCGCTGGAGCAACTGGATTTCTGG
>DKBG01000194.1 GCA_002451155.1 Ignavibacteria bacterium UBA6906 | reverse complement strand
CTGGAAGGTGTGGGAGGACAACGAGTGCTACGATCCCGCCTGCCTCCAGAGTGTCTGGTGCCGGATCACTCCAGCCGACGATGAGCCGGTGCTCAGCATGAATGTTCGCTTCCGGTCCAACGATGCATACAAGGCTGCCTTTATGAATATGTTTGCACTGGTTCAGCTGCAACGGAAGATAGCGGATCGCGTTGGCGTTCTGGTTGGACGGCCAGTCCGTGTCGGACGGTATTTTCATTGTGCTGACAGCTACCATATCTATGGATCCTATTTCCACGAATTCGAAGGTCGATTTCTGGGAGCCCTTCAGAANNCGAACATTCGAACAGCGGACAATGCGATATGAAGATATCAAGGAACTTATGGACGAAGCACGACCTGCCATTCTCGAGAAGGCAAAGGCGATGGGGCGGTAGGCATGCCTGACATTGCCCGGCAGGCACCAAACGGAAACAGACCGGGAGCCGGGGACCGCCCGCGTGACCTTACGCTCTCGATGGGGAAGGTCAATCTCATCGCGGTTCCCCTGGCGCTTTTCATTGTTCTCGCAGTTTGCGGTTCTTTCATCATGCTGTGGGGGGCATCCCGCCTCCTGTCGGGACTGCGCCAATTCATCAGCATGCGGAGTATNNTCGGCGGGATCATCCTCCATGAGCTGCTTCATGGAATAGGCTGGATGGTGTGCGGGCGGAAAGGGTGGGGGACCATCCGATTTGGGTTCAACGCGCGGGCCCTGAGTCCGTACGCCCACTGCACCGAACGGATGCCCGCCTCGGCCTACCGGTGCGGTGCGGCGCTACCGGCGATCGTGCTGGGAATCCTTCCTCTTCTGACCGGTCTGGCATCCGGCGATGGCTGGTTTGCGGGATTCGGCACACTCTTCCTCATCGCTGCCGTGGGAGATGGTGTCGTACTCTGGGTCATACGGGGGGTGCCAGGTTCGGCTCTTGTGGAGGATCATCCCACACTCCCGGGATGTCTCGTCCATGATGCTGCGCAGCCGTGATACATTGCTTTTCCTGGGTCAAATCGTTACACTAATGAAACCAAACTTACATCGTTCCTTGACCATTCCGCATGCATCTTGAGTTTCAGGGCGCCACGCGCAGCGTGACAGGCTCCATGCACATGCTCACCGTCGGTGGGTCCACAATCCTTTTGGATTGCGGCATCTTTCATGGCCACCGCCCGGAAGCCTGGGAACGCAACAGTAAGTTTCCCTTCGACCCGTCCGCAATCAGCGCGGTTATTCTCTCCCATGCACATATCGATCACAGCGGAAACCTTCCCGGACTGGTAAAGCAGGGGTTTAGCGGCCGGGTTTACGCCACGCATGCGACGCGGAGCCTCTGTGAGGTCATGCTCAGAGACAGCGCGCACATCCAGCAACGGGATGTAGAGTACATTAACAAGAAACACCGGAAGCGTGGCCATCCTCCTGTCGATGCGCTTTATGACCAATCAGATGTCGATGCGACCATTCCTCTCTTCAGAGGGACTGACTACAGCCAGTCGTTTGAGGTTTCCGAAGGCGTCACCTGCCGGTTTGAAGACGCAGGACATATTCTCGGATCGGCATCGCTGTCGCTGACCTTACGCGAGAATGGCCGGGCGTGCCGGCTCGTTTTTACGGGAGATCTTGGGCGCCCGAATCTTCCCATCCTCCGTGATCCGGTCTTTGCCGGCGATCCGCAAGGAACCGATTATCTGATCTCCGAATGCACGTACGGCGGCCGATTTCATGCTCCGGTGGACGCGATGAGCGAGCAGCTCCTCGACCCTTTGCGACGGGCATGTGACCGGAAGGGGAAAATCATTATCCCCGCCTTCAGCGTTGGCCGAACACAGGAGCTTGTCTATATGCTCCACTCCCTCAGCGGCCGGGGGCTGATCGATAATCTCCCGGTCTTTGTCGACAGTCCGCTCTCCGTCAATGTTACAGATGTGTTCCGGCGCCACCCGGAATGTTATGATGAGGAAACTCGGAAGATTCTTGCGTCGTCGGGGGCGAATGATCCCTTTGGATTCGAAACGCTGACCTATATCCGCACACTGGATGAGTCGATGGAACTCAATGATCGTCCCGGTCCCTTCGTGGTCATATCGGCGTCGGGGATGTGCGAAGCGGGACGGGTGGTCCATCATCTGGCAAACAGCATCGGGGATCCCAGGAACATGGTGCTGATTGTGGGCTACCAGGCCGAGCATACACTCGGAAAGAAACTTGTGCTGCGGGAACCGGTTGTAAACTTGTTTGGCGAAGCACATGCGCTGCGCGCAGAAGTACTGGTGCTCAATTCATTCAGCGGGCACGCGGACCGGAACGAACTCCTTGCATATCACGGACACTTTGACCGGCGGAAGGTGAAGCGGGCGTTTCTCGTGCACGGGGACCTGGACCAGGCGGAGAAGCTGGAGGGAGGGATGCGCGGACTGGGATTCCGCGATGTCGGAATTCCCGTCCGGGGAGAAAAGGCAACATTGGAGTAGGTGCCTCTGATGAACCGCCTTCGTGCTCTCTCTGGTCTGCTTCTCCTGATGTTTCTGGGTCCGGAGCCGGTGAGCGCACAGGATCCCACTCGCGGGGCCGATATTGTTTTTCAACCTGCTGATACGTTGGCGGGGCAGAATTCCATCGGCACGGTGTTTGACCGGAACCTGAGCACCTTCAACTGGCTTGGACGCCTTCTGCTGGATACAACAATCGTTGGAACACGCGTGCGCCTCGACAATCGCTTCTCATCGAATGTCATCGAATCCGATTTTGGACAAGCCGGCTCGCGCAAGTATGCGACCGACCAGAATATTCTCCGGATGCTTCTGAAGCAACCAGTCGCGGAGGGACTTCAGGCGGTTGCGGGGTGGTATTCGCTCTCCTATTCGGATCAGCGGGGAGTGGGCTTGAGCAACGCATCAAATCAGCTTGTGAGAGGAGGGATCGAGTGGATGCCGGTCCGCTTCCTGGCCTGTACGCCGCTGGCAGGATATCGCTGGGACACTCAGGGAACCATCGCGGATGATGGACCGAGTCTGGGCCTTGGATTCCAGACGAACGGCCTTGAGGCAGACGGTTACCGGATTACCGGCGGGGGTGACTTCCAGCGGGATTTTCTCGATCCCCGCCTCCTTGCAAGCGACGGGGTCCGGGTCGGAGTGCAGAAATTTTTCTCGGCGAATACACGGGACAGTCTTGAAGCGGGATATGTGTATCTCCGGCGGGAGTTTTATGGTCCGGCCGACAGCACACTTGAGAGCCGCCTTGACCGGTACCTGGTGGTTGGGAATCTCCTCGAGTACGAAGCCGCACCGAGACTGCTGACATCCCTTTTTGTGGCGGTTCGGAGCCGCGGGCTGGACAAGGATCTCCGGGGCATCTACGGGCAACCGCCTCCGGCGGCCCGGTTCGATACACGAATTGATGAATTTCACCTGGAAACGTTCTTTCAGAGCGCGTACCGGTGGGGAGATGGGGGAGGCGAGACAAGTCTCCGTATCGGGTACGCGGAGAGGGACGAAACCCACAGCGCGAAACCGCGTCATGCTGGTTCCGGCTCGCAAAACCCGGCATTCATCGATGCGAACCGTAGAGAGCAATCAAAGGACAATGTGACGCGGCGGACCACACTATCAGGGTTGGTACGGGTGCCGTTGACAGGATCGGATCGTCTCTTCCTCTCGGGTGCCGCCAGCATTCTGCGCTATGACACTCCGAGCACGTTGAACGTTGAAGATCGGGACGAGCTTCTCGTTGCCGCGTCAGCGGGCACGCGCCACTCGGTGAGCCCGGTGCTGGATCTCGGTATCGGTCTTGACGGATCGTACAACCATGCGGTCTACCTGCTCAAAGAGCGAAGCGCGAACAACAATATCAACAGGGTTCTCCGCCTGGCGCCATGGTCGCTCTACCGTCCTGCGGCGTACTTTTCCTCAATGAACGCGCTCGAAGTTCTCGCGAACTATACGGTCTATGATTATGAGCGTGAGGCGTCTCAGGTGAGGAGTTACTCCTATCGGCAGTTTTCCTGGATCGATTCGACGACGTTGCAGTTCTCGCCCCGGGTCGCGCTTGATCTCTTCGCCTACGTAAAGCTGTCGGAGCGCGGACAGCTGAACTGGGATGAATTCTCCGAGCGACCGGAAAATTCGTATGCCGACCAGACGTACTCGGGGCAGATGCGATTCACTCCGTTCACGGGGACAGTCTTCGCCGTCGGCCTCCGGTATTTCAGTCAGATGCGCTATAGTTACGAGCAGGGTGTGAAGACGGTTATTGGGCGGATCCGAAGTATCGGCCCGACGTGTATGATCGTCTGGGATGCAGGACGTATTGGGCAGGTGAACCTGCGAGGCTGGTATGAGCGTCGGACGCAACTGGATGAGACTAGTGTACATCTTGTCACGATAAATTTCGCAGTCGTGTACAACTTTTAAAGGTGATCAGTGACACCCGCCCCGATGGTGTGCAAGATGACGATGACAAGCAACCCCAAAAACATCTCGAGAATCGAGAAGTTTCTGGAAAAGGTTGGGAAGCAGGTCGTCCTCGATGAGATCCAGATGAACAAGCTGATGGTTTCTCTGACCGAGGCGGTAAACAATGCGATTATTCACGGGAACAGATCGGATCCTCGTCGGAAAGTGACAGTCATGTGTGAATCTGTCCCGGGATGGCTTCTTCTTGTTGTCAATGATCAGGGGGAGGGATTTGATCCTGCCGTGGTTGATAGTCCGCTGAAGAAGGAAAATCTGTTGCGGGAAAGCGGCAGGGGAATCTTCCTGATGCGGACGCTGATGGACAGGGTGGAGTTCGAGCGGGTCAAGGGTGGGTATCAAGTCCGCCTCTGGCTGGCGCTGAACAAGTAAGCCGTCACGGAGGGCTGATTGCCTCGCGCAGGATGAACAGCGAGCCGGTGAAGATGCCGGTGTAGGGATCGGGCAACTCCTCGAGCCGGGGCAGGCAGGATGGGGTATCACTGAGCCACAAGGCGTAGTCCATCGACACGCCGGACATCTCCACGCGCCAGGCTGGAAACACTAGCGCCATCATGTTGTACGAGATCTGGAAATAATCGGCCCCGGAGCCGAGGGAAGCGATCAGACGCTCCTGTCCCGCTGAATCTGTCACACCGACAACCCATGATGGTACCCCCGGTTGATACAATCGGTCCCACCGCCTGGGGATATCGATCCCCTCCCGCTTCCTGACAAGGGTGGCAAGAAAGCCGAACTCTGCCAGGCCACTGTCGGAGGATACGCGGTAGTAGAGCGTATCAAGAAAGGTTGTTCCCCTCTGTTGTACGACGATGCTGTCAGAGAGCACGATCGCGTCGTCTACTCCCCCTATCGATCCATGCAGGCTGCGAACCACTCTGGTATGCGTGCGGCGGGTTGAATCGATCCGCTGGCCGTACCTGTTGAGATCCCACACGTCATAAACAAAGCGCTCGCCCTCCCTGAAGACAGGATGCAGGATGTCAGTGCCGTCTGAATCCTGCGGCATCTCTGTGTCCCGGCAGGAGAGTAACGAAAGGCTGCAAACAAAAAGGAGAGCGGGTGCAAATGTCCGGGCGACCCGGGCCATTTTTGCCGCTCTCCAGAAAATGGAAATCACCGGTTCTCTTATAGCTTCAACTTGGCAATCTGCGCCGCGACTTCACTGGCTGACTTGTTGAGCGCGGCTTGCTCATCTGCATTTAATTTGATCTGGATGATCTCTTCCATTCCCCCGCGGCCCAGCTTGACCGGTACGCCCACGAAGGTGTCACGGATGCCGTACTCGCCCTGCAGGTACACCGAGGAGGGGAGAATGCGCTTCTTGTCCTTGACGATGGACTCGACCATCTGGACGGCCGCCGCTGATGGTGCGTAATAGGCACTTCCCGTTTTCAGGTAATTCACGATTTCAATGCCACCGTCACGGGTTCGTTTGATCAGGCGGTCCAGAGCCTCCTTGCTGAGGAGCTCAGGGATCGGAATGCCCGCGACGGTCGAGTAGCGCGCCAGCGGAACCATCGAGTCGCCGTGACCGCCGAGGACGAACGCAGTGACGTCTTCCACAGAAACATTCAGCTCGAGCGCGATGAACGAACGGAAGCGCGCTGTGTCGAGTACGCCTGCCATTCCGACGACGCGTTCACGGGGAAAGCCGCTGACCTTCATCGCGACGTAGGTCATCACGTCGAGAGGATTGGATACCACGACGAGAATCGCCTTGGGGGATTTTGCGACAGCCTGTTCAGTGCAGCTCTTGACAATGCCGCTATTGGTGTTCATCAGGTCATCACGGCTCATTCCCGGCTTCCGCGCGATGCCGGCAGTAATGACGATGATGTCTGACCCGGCTGTTTCGGCGTACCCGTTTGTCCCGGTGACGCGGACATCAGTCTTCTCAACCGGTGTGGACTCGTAGATGTCGAGAGCTTTTCCCTGAGGGATGCCCTCGAGAATGTCGACAATGACAACCTCGTTGGCAAGCTGGCGGTCGACAAGCCGTTGTGCTGTTGTCGCGCCGACATTTCCTGCGCCGATGACTGTAATTTTCATTGAGTTGTCTCCGGACGTTGGTTGGTGGTGAGTGATGGGGCGAGAGTGGTTGGACCCTGGAGGGGATGGGACCTGAGAGAAACTCCCGGCCCGACGTCAAGGCATTCGCCAGATGGTGAATGCCGGAGCACGCCGCGCAACGTGGGTTCGCGGCGTGCGGGTTATGATTTTGGAAGAACGCTGACGACTTTCTTAGCTTTGCTGAACTTCTTGAAGTTCACGACGCCATCGACTTTGGCGAAAAGCGTATCATCGCCGCCGATCCCGACGTTCAAGCCTGGTCGAAATCGCGTACCCCGCTGGCGAACGAGAATGCTGCCGGCACTGACTGCCTCCCCGCCGAAACGCTTGACTCCCAGACGTTGAGCATTGCTGTCCCGTCCGTTTCGTGAACTGCCTACACCCTTCTTGTGTGCCATGCCTGAACCTTGTCTATGCGACGCTGTTGATTTCGAGTTCGGTAAAACCCTGACGGTGTCCACGCTTGACGCGGTAGCCCTTCCGCCGTTTCTTCTTGAACACGGTGACCTTGTCGCTCCGGCCGTGCCCGACAACGGTGGCGTCGACATGTGACCCGGCGACGACAGGGTTTCCAACGCGGATTTCCTTGTCGTGTCCGACAAGAAGAACGCGGTCAAATTGTACCTTTGTACCCTGCTTCTCTTTCAGAGAGGGTACGAGGATCCTTGTATTCGGGGAGACTTTGTACTGTTTCCCGGCGATTTCGACGACGGCGTACATACCTCTATCCCTCTTCTTCCTTGTAACAAGCGAAAATTGAACGGGTTACAAATGTATGCATTTCCGGCACGAATGTCAACTGCTCACGGTTCAGAACACCTTCCGGCCAACTCTTTGCTCCATATACCGGTAGCAAGAGGAACCGGGCGCCCCATTTTGATTCTCGCGCCCCTATTGGGTATGTTGTACCGCATTGCCCGGGCGGGCAGGAATTCCCTCAGGCATGGCGAGCGCCGCTTCGGCCCTGCGGAGAGGGCAGTTTTCCCCCGGAATGCCTGCATCCGGTTTACCACTCTTCCAACAATTAGGAGTGCCGCCATGCGATACGGTCGTGTTTGGGTGTCATGGATGGTGGGACTGATCCTTCTGGCCGACAGCGCGGCGGCCCTCCCTCGGTTTGCACTGCGTACAGGTGCGAAGTGCCAGTCATGCCACGTCAATCCGTCGGGCGGTGCGATGCGCCAGACCTTCGGGATGCAGTATGGACGGGACCGCCTGCCGGTGGAAGGCCTGTCCGATGACATGGAACTTGAAGATTTCACGAACCTCATCTCCAATATCGTCGGTGTCGGCGCGGATTTCCGAACGCTCTACTTCTATGTCCAGGACACAAGTGCCGCATCCTCCAACCGGAATTCGTTCTGGCAGATGCAGGGAAATTTCTATCTGAATTTTCGTATCTCGAAGAAGGTCGGTCTTTTCTTCAACAAAGGGCTTTACAACGGATTCGAAGCGTTCGGATTGTTTACTGTTCTGCCGGCACGCGGCCATATCAAGGTCGGGAAGTTCCTGCCAAACTACGGAACCCGAATCGATGACCACACGGCCTACATCCGCACCTACACGGGGTTCAGTCCGCAACAGGGCCGGCCGGAATTGACCGGCGCGGAAGTGGGTATCGCGCCGGGCCCGTTTGCGGTTGTCGGTGGGATCTATAACTCCGTTGACGGGTTCGGAGGTTCGAGCCTGAACACGAAGGCGCTTCTGGGCCGCGCAGAGGCTCTCTTCCCGATCGGGAAGGACCTGAACGTGAATCTCGGGGGGAATATTTTTGCCAGGGGAGTAGACGCATCGACGACGGAAAACCTGTACGGCGGATTCGGTGGAGTGGGGTATGGCCCCCTGGCAGTGTTTGGAGAGCTTGATTGGATTAATACCAAGTCTGACGCGGGGAGCCAGACCGGGCTGGCCTCCTACTTCGAAGCCAACTATCTGATTGTGCAGGGAATCGATCTGAAACTTGCCTACGATTTCTATGACCCGGATCTCGACGTGAAAGACGGCTCGCAATCCCGGTACAGCGTCGGCGTGGAATTCTTCCCTCTCTCAGGTGTCGAGGTGCGACTGCTCTACCGCTTCGTGAAGGAAGAGCCGAGTGAAATCAAGAACAACCAGCTGGACCTGATGCTGCATCTCTATCTCTGATCTCGATGGAAGGATTCCCATGATGAATCTCGTTCGATGTGCACCGGTCTCTGCTCTTGTTCTTCTTACCGTTGCAGCCGTCGGAGCTGCGTCGCAGGACCCAGATCGCCGCGGGGAGAAGCCGTCATTCAAGAACACGGTCTTTCCCATCATCAAGAAACACTGCTTGCCCTGTCATGCCGAGGAGCAGTTCAATCCGAGCGAGCTGTCGCTCGATTCGTACGATCTCCTGATGACGGGCGGAAAAAATGGTCCGGCTGTTGTGCCGGGCAATCCCGGGGAAAGCCTGCTCATTCAGAAGCTTCAGGAGAAACCCCCCTTCGGAGACAGAATGCCCGTTGATCCGAAGAAGAAGAAGGGCCAGCTGTCGGCGAAGAAGCTGAGTGAGGAAGAGGTCCGCCTTTTGAGCGAGTGGATCGCGGACGGGGCCAAGGAGAACTGAACTACCGGAACGATTCTCATGGCGAGCCGAAACTGTATCAGCCCTGCCGCAGGACAGGGCTTTTTCATTCGGATCCATTGCTTCTCTAGGCGAATCTCTCGATATTTGTTTACATAATCTATGGCTGACGAGCGCTCACATTCTTCTCTTGCTGGACTTCTCCGGAAACTCGCGGTTTCACCGGAGATTCTGCTCAAGATCCTGATCGCAGTCCTTCTCTTCATTCTCCTGGCGTTTCTCTTCCCCCGGGGGGAATCCATTCCGCTCGAATTCAAGGTGGGTGCCATCTGGGCCCGGAAAGACCTGATTGCACCATTCTCCTTTCCCATCCTGAGGGACGGCCGGGCGTATCAACAGGATGTGGAAGAGGCAAAACGGAATGTCTACGAGGTATTCGAGCGTGATAGTGCCGCGGTCATTGCGGCTCATGAACATCTACAGACATTTTTTGGTCAGCTGAAGGACGCTCTCAACGCTCGAGCCGCGTACCAGCTGAGCAGGGAACAGGCTCAACTCCGGACCGGAGAGGACTCGACCCGGTTCGTCCGACTGGCGGAATCTCTTGAGATTCCGTTTACTGAGCGAGAGTGGGATCTCCTTGAAAGTGCACACAGGAAAGAAGTCCTCCCCTCTGTGTATGCATTCCTCGATACGACGATCCGTACCATCCAATCTGTTGGCTTTCTCGACCTCCCCAAGAGCCAGCTGAATCGACCTGACATTGCGATCCGCCAGGGTACCCTTGAAGAGATTCTTCCTGCTGACCGGCTCTACGACCGGAGCGAAATAGTCACCCTTCTCGAACAACGCTTGGTGGAACGGTACGGCCAGCAGGCCCCGCTTGTTGGCCCGGTGTACAAAATCGGGATAAACCTCCTCGTTCCGAACGTCCTGTTCAGCGCGCAGGCCACGGAGCAGGCGGAGGTAGCTGCTGCGGATGCCGTCCAGCGGACCTCAGGATTCGTTCAGGAAAACGAGCGCATCATAAGCAAGCATGAGCGGATCAGTTCGGAAACCCAGCTGAAGCTGGAATCGTTTCTCCGTGCGCGAATGGACCGCGGGCCGGCGGCCGACGCACCGACACAGTTTATCGGGACGCTCCTCCATGTCATTCTCGTCCTGAGCCTCTTTTCGATCTACCTCGTCCTTTTTCGCAAGCGCATTGTCGGTAACAACCGACGTCTCGCCCTTATCGCACTCCTGTTCTTGCTGATAGGATTTCTTGCGTATCTGACGAGAGAATTGGACGTCGACGCGCCGATCGAATATCTTATCCCGGTGGCCGCGGCATCGATGATGCTTACCATCATCTTCGATTCGCGCGTGGGATTCTACGGGACGGTGGTCATGGCGTTCATTGTGGCGGGGATACGCGGTAACGACTATTCCGTCGCACTTGCCGCGCTGGTTGCAGGTGGATTCGCGGTCTACAGCGTCCGAGACATGAAAAACAGGACGCAGATCTTTCGCTCCCTCCTCTTCATTGCGCTCGGGTACGCACTCGTCATCATTGCGCTCGGATTTGAACATGCGGAGCTGCCGGCCGCAATGGCGGAAAAGTTCATTTTCGCTCTCGCGAATGCGATTGTCTCACCGGTCTTGACCTACGGATTGCTGATCTTCCTTGAACGGGTCTTCCGCGTGACCACGGACCTCACGCTGATTGAACTCGCTCAGTTTAACCATCCCCTGCTTCGGCTCCTGGCTGAGAAGGCCCCCGGCACCTATCACCACAGCATGACCATGTCGACGCTGACCGAGGCGGCGGCCGCAGCTGTAGGTGCGAATGAGGTGCTTGCACGAGTCGCTGCGTATTTTCATGACGTCGGCAAGATTGTCAAGCCAACCTACTTCGTGGAGAATCAGCGCGGAACACGGAATCGTCATGACAAACTTGCCCCGAGAATGAGCTCGCTGATCATTGCGGCACACGTGAAGGAAGGAATGGCGCTTGCGCGTGAGTACAACCTCCCGGAAGAAATTGTCGAATTCATTCCCATGCATCACGGCACCACACGCATTGATTACTTCTATAATAGAGCGCTCCGGCTGGCTCAGAGTTCGGCCGATGAAAGCAAAATTGACGAGATCAACGAGGAGGATTACCGGTATCCGGGGCCGAAACCGCAGACAAAAGAAACCGGGATTATGATGCTCGCGGACGCGATCGAAGCAGCGGTTCGGACACTGGATGATCCGACCCCGCAACGACTCCAGGGCCTCATTGATGAGCTGATAAAGAAGCGATTTGAAGAGGGTGAGCTGGATGAGTGTCCGTTGACCCTGAAAGACCTTACGAAAATCAAAACCGCGTTCCTCAATGTTCTCGTGGGTGTCTATCATTCGAGGGTCAAGTACCCGGAGCCAGTTGCGAAGAAGAAGCCCCGCCGTTCTCCCACAGCACCCGCGGAGGAATCAAGGAAAGCGGAAAGCGGAACAGAGAAGCCGGAGGAGAATCCCCGGCCGGAATCGGAGGAACAGTAAGTGATCCTTGAACGATACTGTGATCGGTACCTTCATTTCCTGTCGCTGGAAAAGAATGCCTCGGTAAATACACTCGCATCGTACAGGTTCGATCTCACGCGCTATATCCGATTTCTTGAAACCCGACTGAAGACCGAGCTCGGACTTGTGTCGGGAGAGGATATCTCGAACTTTCTGGTACATCTCCGCGACCAGGATCTGTCACCCCGGTCCGTGAATCGCTCGCTGTCTGCCCTGAGAGGCTTCCACAAGTTTCTCTTTGCGGAAGGGATTACATCGACCAACCCGACGGAAACCATCTCTCCGCCAAAGCTTGGCCGCACTCTTCCGGGTGTGCTGACGCAACAAGAAGTGGAGGTGATCCTAAGCCAGCCCTGTGAGGCTCCACAGGACCGGCGAAAGCTCTGGGTTCGCGATAAAGCGATCCTCGAAGTTCTATACGCAACCGGTATCCGGGTATCAGAACTGATCACGCTGCGGCTGTCGGATGTGATGAAGGCAGAAGAAGTCCTTCGGGTCTTCGGGAAAGGAGCAAAAGAGCGTCTCGTTCCGATTGGCGCCTCGGCCCTCGGGTGGATCGACCGGTATGCACAGGATACCCGTCCCATTCTCGGACGGCGTGGTGCAGCACAAAACGTGCTCTTCTTAAACGCACGGGGGACGCCGATGACGAGGATGGCGGTCTGGAAGATTGTTCAGACCTATACGCGAAAGGCAGGGCTCCCGAAAGAGGTTCACCCGCATACCTTCCGTCACTCATTTGCCACACACCTTCTTGAAGGCGGTGCCGACCTGCGTGCCGTGCAGGAGATGCTCGGCCATTCGGACATTTCGACAACGCAGGTGTATACGCACGTCGACCGTGAATACCTGAAAGAAGTCCACCGCACATTCCATCCCCGTGGGTAGCGCGACGTAACAAAAGGATCCTGCACCATGCACGCCTTGAGGACCGGACATATTCCCTCAACACTATCGGACCTCCGCCCGGACATCGTGGGTATCGATACCCCGGTCCCGCTTCTGGACGGGTCCGAGCGGCCCTACATTTTCCTCGATAACGCCGCCAGCACGCCGTCGTTCAACACGGTTCTTCGCTGCATCCAGGATTTTCTCCCCTGGTATTCTGGCGTGCATCGGGGGACCGGCTTCAAATCACTTCTTTCGACAGCAGCCTTCGACGGCGCCCATGAGGCGGTCCTCCGGTTTGTGAATGCCGACCCGTCTACGAACACCTGTGTGTTCACGAAGAATACGACAGAATGCGTGAACAAAGTCGCAAACCGATGGGGTTTCCGGCCTGACGATGTCGTCATCACGTCGGTGATGGAGCATCACTCCAACGACCTTCCCTGGCGGAAGCATGCGGAAGTGATCCATGTCGGAATCACCCGTGAGGGGCACCTTGATCTCACCGCACTGCGTGCTGCTCTGCGTCGACATGCAGGCAGGGTCAAGCTGGTGGCTGTGAGCGGGGCGTCCAACATCACCGGACTCTGTTTCCCCATTCACGATATCGCCCGGTGGGCGCACGAAGTTGGAGCCCGGATCTTTGTGGATGCCGCACAGCTTGCGCCGCATCGGGCGATTGACCTGCTTCCTGATGGGGACCCTGGACATCTTGATTTCCTCTCGTTCTCCGCGCATAAGATGTACGCACCGTTCGGAACGGGTGCGCTGGTTGGACCGACTGCATTTTTTGAGCAGGGCGCTCCGGACGCTGTGGGCGGAGGTGTTGTCGACGTCGTGACGCTGGAAAATGCTGTATGGAATCATCCGCCGCATAAGGAGGAGGCCGGCAGCCCGAATGTTATCGGCGGGGTTGCGCTTGCCGCGGCCATTGCCGTCCTCCAGCGCGTGGGAATGGATGCAATTGCGGCACACGAACATGAGTTGCTGGAGTACGCCTACGAACGGCTCCGAACCCTGAACGGCGTGGTCTGTTACGGCCCCGTGGAAAACCTTGCGGAGAAGGTAGGCGTTGTGACTCTGAATGTCGAAGGCGTTCATCATGCCCTCACGGCCGCCATTCTGAGTCTCGAAGGAGGGATCGGCGTCCGGAACGGGTGTTTTTGCGCACACCCGTACGTGAAGCAGCTCCTCGGCGTCTCGGCTGACGATGATCGACGTCTGACCGCCGAAGTCCTTTCCGGCAATAAATCGAACATGCCCGGCATGGTCCGGGCAAGCTTCGGGTGCTATTCCACAAAGGACGATGTCGATGCCCTCGTCGACATGCTTGGGCGCATCGTGAAAAAGGAGTATCGCGGCACGTACGTCCAGAATCGTGCATCTGGTGCGTTTGCCGCGGAGGGCTTCTCCCCACGGTACAGCCGGTACTTCGCCTTTGCTGATCTCATGGCCCCTTCCGTCCATCATGGTGCTTCGGAGGCGTCGTGATAATTCGTCCATTAATTCCTCCGGGCCTCCAGGAGCCGGGAGGGCTCCTCTCGCGCACCGAGACTTTCCTGTCGTATCATAGCGAACCGAAAGAACGTGAATCCCTATACATACCGTAACGCAGAACTGTACTGCGAAAGCGTCTCTCTCTCTCACCTTGTGAGCCAGTTCGGCACCCCGTTGTACGTCTACTCAACACAGTCCATTGTTGATAGCTGCCGCTCGATGCAGCAGGTGATGGCAGGATCACCGCATCGGACCTATTACGCAGTCAAGGCCAACGCGAACCCGGCGCTTCTCCACCTGATAGCCCGCGAGGGGCTCGGAGCCGATGTCGGTTCAAAAGGCGAGCTGTATCTCGCCCTCCGTGCCGGGTTTCCCCCGGAGCGGATCACGTTTAGCGGAGTCGGAAAACAGGACGATGAGATTGAGTACGGCTGCAAACACAACATTCACGCATTCAATGTGGAGTCTGCGCAGGAAATCGAGGTCATCAATACCATTGCATCACGCGTGGGAACAACTGCGGGGATTTTGCTGCGGGCAAATCTGGATATCGATGCCGGTGGACATGCGTATGTCTCCACAGGCAAAAAACAAAACAAGTTCGGCATCCCCAGCGCAGATATTCCCGGACTCCTCCGCCGGGCTTCGGGTCTTTCCCATATTCATCTCCTCGGCATCCATAGCCATATCGGTTCGCAGATCACCAGTACGGAGACCTTCCTTCAGGCCGCGCGGTCGCTCGCACATCTGGTCCGCAACGTGCGCGAAGCGGGACTGACGGTTCAAGAACTCGACTTCGGCGGCGGGTACGGAATCGACTACCATGGGTTTCTCTCTCATCCACTGCTCCCCCAGGAGCGGCCGGAACTGCCCGGCTTTTCTGCCCCTGCGCTGCTGGCCTCGATCATTCCCGTTCTTGCGTCGACGGGCTGTAGGCTTGCAGTCCAACCAGGGCGGTCTATCATTGCTCAGTCGGGGGTGTTATGTGTGCGCGTCCTTTATCGAAAGCAGACGGAGAACAAGGTGTTTATCATCGTTGACGGCGGAATGAATGACCTGATCCGCCCGAGCCTGTACCACGCGTATCATCAGATCGTGCCGGTAACCCTGCGTGAGACTCCCCACGAGCAGGTCGATGTTGTGGGTCCGGTCTGTGAGTCCGGTGATTTCTTTGCCCAGGATCGGATGCTCCAGACGATGGAGCGGGGGGACTTCCTCGGAGTGATGTGTGCCGGTGCCTATGGTTTTGTCCTTGCCTCTAACTATAACGGACGGCTAAAGGCCGCGGAAGTGTGTGTGGATGGACCGGCGTATTCCGTCGTGCGCGAGCGGGAACGCTTCGACGATCTTCAGTAACCTGGCTATCGAGTATCCACTAACCATCGACGAGATCTGCACATGGAACCACGCGCCGGGATGAGGTCAGGAAATCTGCCGCGAACCTTCTTTCTGATGTACGGGATACTGCTGTTGATTCTCCTCCCGGGCTGTTTGGTCATCAGGACCACGGAGCACCGGGTCAGAATGAATCAGGATGGGAGCGGCGATGCGGTCGTCAAGCTCATCGATATTCGTTCCGACGGAGCGACCGATTCGGCTGTCGTCCATGACTTTGAAGTGATGATGGCTTCCTTCGAGAAGAACGGAGTTGAAGATTTCGAACAGGCGGGGAGACGGGTCACGGATAAGGTGATGTATACGCGCGGCGACACGCTGTTTGCAGAGATCAGCTATACGTTTCCGTCGTTGGACGCGATCGAGGGATTACGGATCACTCCCGAGGAACTCTTCGTGGTTGTTTCTGTAGACCGGGAAATTGTGCGGACGAATGGAAAGATCAGCCAGATGGAAGAAAGCAGCAGAAAAATTGCCTGGAGCCGGGATGCCGGCCGGCTTGCGTATATGATCCGTGAGCGGCATATGCCCCCGAGTACCTTGCTTGGTGCCCTCTATAACAGGTGGAGATCGGTGCGATGATCGTCGGCTCCCCCCCGTTCGACGCGAACAATTCCTCGCAGATCCAATAGGAAGATCAATGAATCGAAAACTCAGAGTTGGTGTCGTTTTCGGGGGACGCTCGGGCGAACACGAAGTGTCGCTGGTGTCTGCCACATCCGTGATGACGGAACTCGATCGCTCCCGCTATGATGTTGTGCCGATCGGTATTGCCCCGGATGGTCGATGGATCAGCTCCGCTCAAGCGCTGCGGCTTCTGAAGGAGAAAACCAGCCTGGAATCGGAACCGGAACGATTTCTGGCGCCTGAGCCAAACCGCCAGGCCCTGGTAACAGCATATCAGGGAGAGGAAGCCTCCCTGCCGATTGATGTGGTGATTCCCCTTGTGCACGGGACTTATGGCGAGGACGGCACTCTCCAGGGACTTCTCGAGCTTGCAAACCTCCCCTATGTCGGTGCGGGAGTACTTGGATCGGCCCTTGGGATGGACAAGATCGCGCAGAAGCAGGTTCTGACTGATGCCGGGCTCCCCGTCGTACGGTATTTCGCGTTTTCCGCACTGGATGTGCGACAGAACCCACGGCGTCTGATTTCCCTGGCAGAGAAACGCTTTTCGTATCCCCTCTTTGTTAAGCCGGCGAACACGGGCTCGAGTGTCGGCATATCAAAGGCACATAATAGGCAAGAGCTTCTCGCTGCGTTGACCCTTGCCATGGAATATGACCGGCGGCTGCTCGTCGAACAGGCGGTTCGTGGGGCACGGGAGATTGAATGCAGTGTCCTCGGGAATGACGACCCAATTGCTTCCGTTCCCGGTGAAATTGTTCCCTCGAACGAATTCTATGATTATGAGGCAAAGTATGTGGATGGGAAATCGCGGGCCGTTGTCCCGGCCCGGCTGAGCCGTGCGCTCTCGGGAAAAATTCGAAAGATGGCCGTGGCTGCGTTCAAGGCCATCGACTGCGCGGGGATGTCACGCGTGGACTTCCTTATCGCCGGGAAAACCGGCCGAATATACATCAACGAACTCAACACGATTCCGGGGTTTACGTCTATCAGCATGTATCCCAAACTCTGGGAAGCGTCCGGCGTCTCCTTCCGTGAACTGCTTGACCGGCTCATCGCGCTCGCGCTTGAGCGGCATCGCGAGAAGAATTCCCTCCGAAGAACCTATACACCGGCACGGGACTGGTATCGCTGATCTCTTGGGATAGAGGGTTTCTTCCTCGCGGAGACGCCAGAAACGAGCGATCCGCCGTACCTTTCCTGCGTTTCGTCGCTCCTTTTGTGGCACCTGTCGCTTCTGTGTATCCCTCGGCAAAAGGAACTCGTAGACCAAGACAGACAGGTAACGAGATCCATTGTCTCACAGCACGAAGGGATGACGCGATGAAACGGACGGGAGTAGCATTTGGTGTCGCTGTGATGATGATCGCTGCGACGGCGTTGGCGGGAGCCGGACAACCCGAGGAATACGGAATGACCGCACAAAAGTACGAGGCGGCGGTTTCCAACCTCATGATCGGCCTCAATTCTGAGAACCAGGGTTTGCGCGAGAGTGCGGCATGCATGCTCGGGGAGCTGAAAGCCGACAAGGCGGTAATCCCTCTGATGTCGATTCTCCGGTCTGATGCGAATGAATCCTCACGTGTGATCGCAGCGCTCGCCCTTTGCAGAATTGGCGATGGCCGGGGTGTGTTCGCAGTGCGGCGTGCCGTGACCTTTGATCCGAGCGAATCAGTGCAGAAGAAATGCGCTTGGTTCTACGAACAGTATGTCCATTCAGGGTCATTCGAATTTAGCTATGCGGTGCAGGGAGGGATGGAGGAGGTGGCGGTCCGGTAGGGACGGAATATCCCTCAGCGCAAGAACGCAACGGGTGGCCGCTGAACAGAGCAGCCACCCGTTGTTGTATCCTCCCCGTCCATAGTCCCCTGCGGCAGGGCATGCCATTGATTCTCCAAGTTCCGTGATGACTCAAGCGTTCCCACTGGACGCCTCCGTTCAGGGTCGCTGTTGCAAAGGCTGTAAATAAGTGGTACATTTCCCCTGACTATGGAATTTGACTTCTACAGAAAGCGGAAGACCTCGCCGGACCTGCGGGAGATTCTGAAGAAACTCTTCAGGAACAGGCGGTTTGTCCTGGCGCTCCTTGTAGGAGCTCCGATTGCGCTGTATGTTGTTTTCGGTCCGCGTGGTGTACTGCAACGCGTCCGCCTTGAAAGGGCCAAGTCGGAGCTGGAGGCGAAGATCCGAGAAGCCGAGGCCGAGACAAAACGACTGCAGGCCGAGTCAAAAGCGCTTGAAGGTGACAAAAAGGCCATCGAGAAGGTAGCGCGAGAGAAATACGGTATGATCCGTGAAGGAGAAACCGTCTATCGCGTGAACAAGAAGTGATGTTGGCGGGCTCGCCGGCGGAACGGCGGAGTAGAAGATGATGTGTCCGCAGGACCATTGCTGCTGAGAGAGCCCGGATAGGGAACCTGGCCCTATGGAACTCTTCGAGACCCCCAAGGCGAAGCCGGTTGTACGGCCTACCGCTCCCCTCGCTGAACGCCTCCGACCCACGCGTCTGGATGACTTTGTGGGCCAGGACCATCTGCTCGGACCCGGAAAACCCTTGCGCGTCCTCATGGAGAGCGATCGCGTCCCCTCGCTGATATTCTGGGGCCCTCCCGGAAGCGGCAAGACCACCCTTGCAAGAATCATCGCCGGACAGGCACAGGCGGATTTTTTTCAGCTGAGCGCGGTGACTGCCGGAGTGAAAGATGTGCGTGATATCCTTCAGCGAGCAGAAGAAAACCAGAAACGACTGAACAGACGAAACATCCTTTTCATCGATGAGATCCACCGGTTTAACAAGGCGCAGCAGGATGCGTTGCTCCACAGTGTCGAAGACGGACTGGTCACGCTGATCGGAGCTACCACCGAGAACCCTTCATTTGAAGTCATCCCGCCGCTCCTCTCCCGCTGCAATGTGTATGTCCTCAATCCGCTCTCTGCCTCGGAACTCAACCGGCTCATCGACCATGCCCTGTCGGCCGATGCGGTTCTTTCAGGAAAGCTTGCCGAAATCCGGGATCGGGACGTGCTCCTGCACCTCTCAGGTGGCGATGCCCGCATGCTCTTCAATGGGCTCGAGACCGCCGTGCAGCTTGCCCATCAGGGTCCGGATCATCGGGTTGTTGTCGCTCGCAAGGAGATCGAAGAGGCGTTTCAGCGAAGATCCCCCCGGTATGACAAGAAGGGTGAAGAACACTACTCCGTCATCTCGGCGTTCATAAAGAGCCTCCGCGGAAGTGATCCGGATGCTGCGGTCTACTGGTTGGCGCGGATGCTGGAAGGCGGCGAAGATCCAAAATTCATCGCCCGGCGAATGATTATCCTTGCTTCCGAAGATATCGGGAACGCCGATCCGTACGCCCTTACGCTGGCAATGTCAGGCTTCAATGCCGTTGATTCGATCGGAATGCCCGAGGCGCGTATCGTGCTCGCCCAGGTCACGACGTATCTTGCAAGCTGCCCCAAAAGTAACGCCTCGTATGAGGCGATCAGTGAAGCGTTGCAGGACGTTCATCGTCATCCGGACTATCCGGTTCCCCTCCACCTGCGAAATGCTCCAACCCGTTTGATGGAAGATCTCGGCTATGCCCGTGACTACCGGTATAGCCATGATTATGAGGGGAATTTTGTCGAGCAGGAGTATCTTCCCGGGGAGTTGAAGAACCGCGTCTACTACCGGCCGACGGATAACGGTGCGGAAAAGAAAATCCGGGAGCGGCTGCTCTCCTGGTGGAAGTCAAGAAAACGATGAAATCCGCGTCCGGAACGTGACCACTACCAAACGATACCGCGCGGTCGCCGCGATGTGCCTCTTCCTGACGCTGCTTGGCGCACCGGCGGGAATCCGGGCCCAGGACCGACAGGGCGAGAGTGGCAGAGACTCTGTCGGTGCGGCGAGCCGCCGCGACAGCANNAATCATCGTCAGGGGTGGATTCCATCGTTACCTACGCGGCGGAAGACTCGATCGTCTACGCAATCGGCACGAAGACAATGTCCCTGTATGGCAAAGGCGCGATCACGTACAAGGAGCTCGGTCTGAAGGCGCAGATCATCGATCTGGACTGGAAAACGTCGACGCTTCATGCCCGTGGCATCGTGGATACGGCGGATACGGCCGGCGCCCAGACCGCCGGCATGCCGATTCTGAAGGACGGGAATGAGACCTACAAAGGGTCGGCGGTGGCGTACAATTTCAGGACCAAGAAAGGGCGGATTGATCTTGCAAAGACGGAAATTGAACGTGGGTTCTATTCTGGGGAGGCAATTCAGAAATCAGAGGGGGATGTTCTGTTTGTCCGGTCAGGCCGATTCACGACCTGTGAACTTTCGCACCCCCATTACTATTTCGGTAGCCCGGAGATGAAGGTCATCGTACAGGACAGAGTCATCGCGCGGCCGGTCTATTTCTATGTCGGCGATGTTCCCGTCTTCGTCCTGCCCTTCGGGATATTCCCCAGCCAGAGAGGGCGCCGATCCGGAATCATCATCCCGGGATATGGCGAAAGTAGCCGCGGACGGTATCTCACACACCTCGGGTACTACTGGGCAACAAGTGACTATATGGATGCCAATGTCCGGGGTGACTTTTATACAAACGGAAGCTATACGCTTTACTCTGATATTCGATACGCCCTTCGGTACGCTTTCACAGGAGGAATCAGCGCATCCTACGGTCGGGCGATCTCCGGAGAGGCCGGCGATCCCGACTACAGCAACGACCAGGTATTCAACGTCCATCTGACGCACAACCAGGATATCGATCCGACACTCAGGGTGGTGGTGGATTTCATGTTTACCAGTGCCACGTACTACCAGAGCACCAGTTACTACCTGAACGACCTTCTTCGTCAGAATGTCGTGTCCAATGCGACGCTGTCAAAATTCTGGGAGGGAACACCCAATAGCCTGACCCTGAACATCCGTCGGGATCAAAACCTCCAGGCACAGGAAGGCCAGGTGGAGATCTCCCAGTTGCTGCCCAGCGTTGTGTTCAACCGGAGCCAGAGCTATCCCTTCCGGCCTTCTAAGCGCGGAAGCTCGGGAACTCCCCAGCACTGGTATGAATACATCGGGTTCTCCTATAACGGGCAGCTGGTGAACAGGCAGACGAAGACCAACCTGGCAGCCGGAAGTACATTCGAGACCCGTCCGGGCATCCAGCACCTTCTTAACTTCAATGCCTCCCCCCGGGCCGGGTATTTTACCGTGACCCCGTTTTTCAACTATACTGAGAAGTGGTACGCTGCCCGGACGCTCAAAGAGTATCAGCCCGCTGATTCGACGCTGCTGGAAATGCGCAGCAACGGATTTGAGGCGGTCCGGTACTTTGACATGGGGATCGCCCTGAGCACCAAGCTGTACGGGATCATCCAGCCCGGGATTTTCGGTATTACGGGGATCCGACACCAGCTTGTTCCAAACATCTCCTTCTCCTATCAGCCGGATTTCTCAGAGGCTGGCTGGGGATACTATGGGACGTACGTCAACCAGCTGGGCGAAGTGGTCAAATACGGCTTCTTCGATCAGGAAGTGTTCGGCGGGGCTCCGTCCGGAAAGCGTCAGGCGCTCTCTTTTCAGCTGGGCAATGTGCTCGAAATGAAAACCGCCTCCAGCGATTCCGTTTCTCAGGAAAACAAGTTCCAGTTGCTGGTCCTGAACCTTGGGCTGGCGTACAATTTCGCCGCTGACAGTCTTCGACTGAGCGAACTCGGTATGGACTTTCGGACAAGCATCGGTCAGCTTCTCACTATCGGCGGAAACGGGCGCTTCAATTTTTATGCCTTTGAACCGTTTGCTCAGAATCCGCGGACCGGCCGGCGCGTGGATAAATTTCTTCTCTCGGAAAGCGGGCGGATTGCCGACCTGACCAGCTTCAGCGTCAGCATCGGCACCCGGCTGAGCGGTTCAAAGATCCAGACCAGCGCGGGACCGGCCCGGGTTACCGAGGACACCCTTGGAGTCAGTCGGCAGACCAGCGGGATGTACAACCTGTATCGTGAAGAGGAGCCTGATTTCAGCATTCCCTGGAACCTTGATCTGATGTGGAACTACAGCGTGAGTCAGCCCGACCCGCGGCTACAGTTTCGGAGTTCCACGATTCTCACCAGTCTCGGATTCAACCTTACGCAATTCTGGAAGATTAACGCGAGCGCCGGATGGGACCTCTTGAATCGACAGGTGACAGCACCGCAGATTAGCATCTATCGCGACCTGCATTGCTGGGAAATGAATTTCACATGGGTCCCGGTCGGGCAATACCGGAACTTTCGCCTCGAGATACGGCTGAAGGCGCCGCAGCTGCAGGACGTGCGGCTTACCAAGCAGGGGAGTGTGCGCGGGATTTACTGAGCAGGCATGACAGGTTTTGCGGGAACAGCAAAGGCACGGACATCGCTGTCCGTGCCTTTGTCTGATCGCCTAGGCTGCCGATGTCAGGCCGACTGTTTTCTCTCCTCGTAGCGGTAGATTGGCTCCTTGCGCCCGAGAATGACGTCCTTCGTGATCGTGCATGAGGAAAGATTCGGCCGGTCCGGGAGCGTGTACATGATCTCCAGCATGACTTCTTCGAAAATTGAGCGGAGCGCCCGGGCCCCCGTTCCTCGTTCCAGAGCAGAATCGACCACCGCGTCGAGAGCCTGGTTGTCGAAAGACAACTCTACTCCCTCCATGCGGAACAGCTTTTTGTACTGCTTGACGATGGCATTCTTCGGCTCTGTCAGAATGTTGTGAAGCGCTTCATGATTCAGCGAATGTAGGGCTGCCGTCAGGGGTACGCGACCGACAAATTCCGGAATCATTCCGAACTTGATCAGATCCTCAGGCTGGACAAGCTGCAGGTAGTGGTCCCTGTCAGTATCCTTCTTGCCCTTAATGTCTGCGCCGAACCCCATCGGGTTCTGATTAACGCGACGGGCAATGATCTTCTCCAGGCCCTCGAAGGCACCCCCGCAAATAAAGAGGATGTTCCGCGTGTTGATGTTGATGAGGCTTTGTTCCGGGTGTTTTCGTCCCCCCTTTGGAGGAACCCCGGCGAGCGTTCCTTCAAGGATCTTGAGCAGGGCCTGCTGGACACCCTCGCCTGAGACGTCACGCGTGATGGACACACTCTCGCTCTTTCGCGCGATCTTGTCGATCTCATCGATATAGACAATGCCCCGCTCGGCCCTCTCGACGTTGTAGTCGGCGTTCTGCAAGAGATGGACAAGGATCGTCTCTACATCGTCGCCAACATACCCCGCTTCGGTGAGAGTGGTCGCGTCGGCGATTGCAAATGGCAAATCCAGAATCTTTGCGAGTGTCTGCGCAAGGAGGGTCTTTCCCGTGCCGGTCGGCCCGATGAGCAGAATATTCGTCTTTTCGAGCTCCACGTCGTCAAGATCGTACAACCGATCGCGGTCATCGATCCGCTTGTAGTGATTGTAGACGGCGACGGCCAGACTTTTCTTGGCCTGGTCCTGGCCGATGACATACTCGTCCAGCGCGCCCTTGATCTGGACGGGTGTCAGACCGGTCTTCGGTCCACGCCGGGGAGCAAAGGCGGCAAGGTTGTTCCGGATAATGTCCACAGAACTCGAGACACAGATGTCACAGATGTAGACGTCCGGGCCCGCAATGATGCTCTGGACTTCTTCCGGGGTTCTCCCGCAAAACGAGCATCGTATCTTGTCTGGTGCTTTTGTCCGCTGTGTCATGGAATTCCGCGGGGCTATTTCTTCGCCTCACGTTCCTTTTTCACGAAGATGTTGTCGATCAGGCCGTACGTCTTAGCCTCATCGGGGGACATGTACCGGTCCCGATCCGTGTCCTTTTCGATAGCGTCGATTGGCTTTCCGCAGTGAGTTGCGAGGATCTCGTTCAGCCGCTTCTTGGTGCGGAGGATCTCCTCCGCCTGGATGCTGATGTCGGATGCGGTTCCCTGAACCCCGCCCCAGGGTTGATGGATCATGATCCGGGAGTTGGGCAGGCAGGAACGCTTTCCCTTGGCTCCACCGGCGAGGAGAACGGCACCCATACTCGCGGCGAGACCGATACAGATCGTTGACACGTCCGCCCGGATGTACTGCATCGTGTCATAGATTGCCAGACCGGACGAGACGCTCCCTCCCGGCGAATTAATGTAGAGATTGATGTCCTTGTCCGGGTCTTCGGACTCAAGAAAGAGCAGCTGTGCAATGACCAGGCTGGATACCGTGTCATCGACCGGAGTGCCGATGAACACGATTCGTTCCTTCAGCAGACGGGAAAAAATGTCGTAGGCCCGCTCGCCGCGGCCTGTCTGCTCAACGACCATGGGGACAAGCTGGTTGTAAACGTCAAATCCTGTAGGCATCGGCAACAATCCTCGGGCTGTCATGCGTTAATGTGTCTTCTGCGTAACGGGACGCTCTGAAATACTGGCGTGCGCCCGGAGAAACGTAAGCACCTTCTCGGACAAAATCCTTTCCGATGCAGAGCTCGTGGAACGGTAATATTCCAGCAGTCTCGCCGAGTCGACATTCAGTCGTGGTGCATCGCGTTCGGCAAGCGCAACGAGATCTTCCTCGGCGACAGTTATCTGTTCCTTCTCGGCGATACGCTCCTTCAGGAGAAGCCACTTGGCCTGCCAGATTGCCTGTGCGCGGTTCTCTGCGCGGAACGTGGCATCGTTGAACGACGCGGGCAGCTTCTGATCCCGTGAACGGCTCCGCAGGTCCTCGACAAAGGAGTCGAGAAACGCGGTCACGAGACTCTCCGGGACCGCGAATTCATGGCGGCGGACAATCTCATTGGCAAGGCCGTCATTCACACGAGCGTTTCCCTGATCATCCCAGTACCGTTCGAGATCTGCCCGGATATTGGCCCGGAATTCCTCCGGCGAGGAGGGCGTTCCCCCCGTTACCTTCCTGACAAGGTCCTCATCGAAAGGGGGCAGATCGACTTTCTGGACTGCGGTGACAGTAAACTGGAAGTGATGTGAGTGACTGTGGTCATCGTGACCGGTTGTCACGGTCGCGCGGTAGATGCCCCCAACCTCGGCTGCCGCGAGTGCGGCTTTGATCTCCGGTGCAAGGGCCTCGTCGGCGAGATAGAATCTGGAGGCGGAGGACTTCTTGCCGATCAGCGGGGTCCCGGCATCATCGAGCTCCTGGGTGTCCGCGGTGACAATGTGTTCCTCGTCCGTCACACGCTGTGCGTCGATCGGCGTGCTGTTCAGTCTCCGCAAATGGTGAATCTCTGCGTCGACCTCATGATCACTGACATTGTGGACGGGTTTCTCGACATCGAGACGGGTGTATTGTCCGAGCACAATGTCAGGCTTGACTTCATACTTGATCGTGAACCGGAAATGCTGGGCTCGCTTAAAATCCATCTCGACCATCGACGGCGTCCCGATCGGATGAATGTTCCGTTCTTCCATCGCCGTGCGGTAAAGCTCATTGGCAATTCCATCGAGGGCGTCATGCTCGATCGCATCCCCATAGACCTGCCTGATGATTCCGAGGGGGACTTTGCCTTTGCGGAAACCCCGGAGCTCAGCTTTCGGACGGAATTTCTCGTACGCTCTGTTGAAATGCGGCTGCAACTCATCAGACTCGACCTCGAAGATCGCTTCCTGTTCGATGTCTGAGAGTGGGTTGATCGTAACGTTCAAAAGGTAACTCCCTGTCAATAGTCGACAGTCATTGGACGATTGACAATTGGATGGTGGGTAGAGGGGGACTTGAACCCCCACGGATTTCTCCATTGGATCCTAAGTCCAACGCGTCTGCCAATTTCGCCATCTACCCGGCAGAAGAACAGCACAGCACCATCGACAAGCACGGCGGGCCGGTGCAATGGGTCTCAAGACCCCCCGGAACGAAAATGTAAGGATTTCTCAAAGGAATATCAAGGTAAGAAGAGCGGGCGGGGGGACTCTATCTAGGGAAGGGGAAGGGTAACACGAATGGAGGTTCCACGACCGAGCTCGGAATCAATGTCAATTTCACCCTGATGGTCATCGGTGATCTTCTTCACAATCGCGAGGCCGAGGCCAGTCCCATGCTTCTTCCCGTGGCTGAAGAAGGGCTCAAGCACCCGACCGCGGATTTCGGGCGGGATTCCATGTCCGGTGTCGATAAATTCGATTGCTAGGGAATGATCTGTTTGCCGCGTTCTGATTGTCAATGTGCCGCCGTCCGGCATGGCGTCTGCCGCGTTTCCCGCAAGATTGTAGAACACCCGTACCATCTTCTCCACATCGAGGTGAATAACTCCGTCGTACTGGAGATCCGCGACGATGGTAATGTTGCGCTTTGACAGATCCTTTTCGATGAACTGAAGCGCTCCCACCATCATCTCGCGCATGTTGACCTCTTCCAGATGGATCTCGCTCACGCCCCGTGAAAAATCAAGAATCTCCTGGGTCATATTAACAAAACGATCCACCTGCCGTATGATCTCCTCCGCGAGTTGTGCAGCCTCGGTGTCGCCTGTCTTCTTCTTAATGACCTGGGCGTACATGCGCAGCGTGCCCATGGGGTTCTTGATATCATGAATGATCGTGCTGGCCATGCGGCCAACAGCCGACAGACGCTCGCTCTCCACCATTTCCTTGGCAAGACGAGCGTTTTCCAGCGCGATCGCGGCGTGGACGGAGAGACCCTCGATGTACGCCTCATCGTCCACTGAAAACGCACCCTCCTTCTTGTTCAGAAACTGAAATACCCCGACAATCCTCCCTTCTTTGTCTCTCATCGGCATACAGAGTACGTTGTGGGTCTTGTATCCACTCTTTTTGTCGATTTCCGGATTGAACCGGGGGTCTTTATATGCGTCGGCAATGTTGATTGTTTCACCAGTCTTGCCGACATACCCGGCCAGGCCCTTGCCGATGGGCAGCCGGATCTCCACCATGTTGCTCCCCTGAGCAACTTTGGACCAGAGTTCTTCACTTGCTGCATCGATGAGATAGAGTGTGCCCCGGTCTGCGCCGATACTCTGTGTTGCGACGTCGAGGATCAGGGTGAGAACTTTGTCCAGGTCGATGGTGGAATTAACGATCTTGCTCGCCTCGATGAGCATGTTCAGTTTGTCCATCTTGCTCTTCGAGGTGAGGGCGTTCCTGCCGAGCTCGAGCACAAATGTCTGGTCCATCGTTCGCAACCGGACCGCCAGATTACTAAGCAGGTTTGTCGTAAACGCAGAACTCTCAGATATCAGCAGCCGGAACGTCGGAACGGAGATGATGGCGGCGGAACAGTCATCCATGGCTTCCGCACGGGCGGAGCGGGGAAGGCCATCGATCAACGAGAGCTCGCCGAAGAAGTCGTCCTCGTGCAGCACGGCAAGCAATGATTCAACACCATACTTCGTAAATTTCTTGATTCGCACTCTGCCAGAAAGGATCAGGTACAGATCCCTGCCCCGCGAGTGCTCATCGAAAATAACCTCGCCCGCTTTCCACATGTGCACCGGAAGGTGTGCGCAGTGGCGCCGGAGGATCTCAGGTTCGACACCACCAAAAAGAATATTCTGGCTGAGTTTATCCGGGATCCCGGAGGAGGAAAGAGTGCGACGGGGCAGGGAAGCCTTACGTGCCTTTCCAGCGGCTGGGCGCGACAGAATTCTCTTTTTGGCGGGTCGTTTCATGCAGGGGAGTCAGGTTGGACGTATAATAGCCAAAAGGCCCAGCAGAGTCAAGAATTCCGCCGGCAAAAGACCAGCCGGCGCCATCACCCGGCGCAACTCCCCTGACGACTCCTTCTTGCTTGTCTTACAGATTCGTTCTATATAGCCGCATGTCCGACGAAATTGTCCTGCAAACAAAAAACCTTGGAAAGCAGTACGGCCGACGCTGGGCAGTCCAAAACCTCGACCTGACTGTTCGTCGCGGAGAGGTCTTTGGGTTCCTGGGTCCAAACGGTGCGGGGAAGAGTACAACAATCCGGATGATTCTGACCCTTGTCAACCCGACCACGGGTCACGTCGAGCTGTTTGGAAAGCCGCTCCCGGGCAACCGACGCAAGTCACTCATGCGGGTCGGAGGCCTTGTTGAACGTCCGGATTTCTATCCCTATCTCTCGGCCCGGTGCAACCTTGAGGCACAGGCCGCCTTGCGAGGAGGAATCCCCCCTGGAGATATCGACGAGGTACTTGCTCTGGTGGGACTTGACGCGCGGGCTGGAGAGCAAGTAAAAACATACTCTCACGGCATGAAACAACGGTTGGGCATTGCGCAGGCGCTTCTTGGAAGACCGGAACTTGTCATTCTGGATGAACCCACCTCCGGCCTGGATCCGCAGGGTATCAAAGAGGTGCGGGACCTCATCTCCAGGCTCTCACAGGAACGGGGCATGACCGTCTTCCTCTCCTCTCATATGCTCCATGAAATCGAGCAAACAGCGACGGGAGTGGCGATCATCAGCAATGGTAAACTCGCGGTCCAGGGGAGTGTGAATGAACTGCTGTACGACCGGGAGCTCACCGTGCGGATTGAGGCGCATCCCGTTGACCGGGCGATGGCACTTCTTGGAAAACTCCCGTATCATCACACCCTCAACCGTGCCGACAGACAGATCGAACTGCGGTGCTTCCCGGTTCACGCCGGAGAAGTAAACCGCATTCTCGTCCAGGGGGGGGTCGAGGTGCGGGCGTTCGTACCCAGGACCTCCCTGGAAGAATTCTTTCTCTCCGTAACCGAGAGCCGGATCCCGGCGGTGTCTGCTTCTCCGCGCGGGGGGGCAGGGAAACGGCCATGAGGACGATCCTCCGGTTTGAGATACTGAAGACATGCAGGCGGTGGCGCTCCTACATTGCCTTTGCCGCTATTGCTGTTGTTGTCCCGCTTATTATGGTAGCGGTCCGACTCGAGGGGGATGCGCTGGCAGAAGTGTTCCCTCCGGGGACCATGACGGGGGCCCTTGTTCCGGAGGACATTGTCAACGGGTACTCCCTCACGTTTCTCATCATGAACTCCCTCTGGCTTCACATTCCTTTTCTGATTACCCTTGTCGCGGGCGATCAACTTGCTGGTGAGGCTGCTGGTGGTACACTGCGCCCGCTCCTCTCCCACCCCGCCTCTCGTTCGACAATTCTGTTCGCAAAATACCTGACCACGCTTATGTATTCGGGCGCCGTTGTGGGATTTCTGGTGGGCCTTTCTCTCTGTCTCGGTGTCGCCTTGTTCGGAACGGGGCCGATGATTGTTCCGGGGAAACTCTTGATCACGATTCCAGGGTCCGATGCACTCTGGCGCCTGTGCCTCGCCGGGGGTCTCTCCGCCTGGGGAATGAGCACCGTTGCGTCGTTCGCTTTCCTTCTCTCCTCACTCGCGGACAATGCGCTGGGACCAATCCTCGGGACGATTGCGTGTATGATAGCGCTGTACGTTGTCTCGGCGATTCCGCTCGACCTGTTCCAGGCGATCAAGCCATTTCTCTTCACCACCTACCTGTCGATCTGGCAGATGGCCGGGGAACAACCGATCGCCTGGCTGGAGATTGGACGGTCGGCCCTGATACTGTGTGGATTCAGCGTTGGTTTTTATCTCATCACATGGTATATTTTCACCACCAAAGACATCCTGAGCTGATGCCCACTCCCGCCTCTCCGGCCGTCGGCCTCAGCGTTGCGCTCATCACCCCACTGCACTGAGGAGTATCGTTATGGACATCAAGAGCATCCAGGAAGCACTGCGTGAAAGAGACATCGACGGCTGGCTCCTGTGCGATTTCCGCAATCGTGATTACCTGGCCTACCGCGTGCTTGGTCTGAATTTTGAAAAGATGAGCAGCAGGAGATGGTATTACTATATTCCCGCCAGAGGAGAGCCGAAGAAGCTGGTCTCGGTCGTTGAGCGGCAGAAGCTGGATGCCCTTCCCGGAATACGGGTGACATATCTGTCATGGAAAGAACTCCATGCGTCACTCAGGAAAATGCTTGGACGAACGAAGAAGAAGATCGCCATGCAGTACTCGCCGATGAACAATGTTCCGTATGTCTCTCTGGTAGACGCGGGAACGGTGGAATTGATCAAACGGTTCGGGTACCGAATCGTATCGTCGGCGGATCTGGTGCAGACGTTCGTCTCTGTCATCCCGGAAGAGGGCTACCGCACGCATCGAGAGGCGGGGGCCGTCATGGACAGAATTATGGAGGAAGCGTTCGACCGGATTCGGAGGGGCGTCGCTGACTCCACCCCGATCACCGAGTATGACGTACAGCAGTACATTATGAGGCGGTTTAAAGAAGAGGGACTTGTGACGTACGATCCCCCCATGGTCGGAACGAATGAGCATCCGGCCGATCCTCACTTTGACCTGACGCTCGAAAATTCACGGCCGTTCAAAAAGGGGGATACCGTGTTGATTGACATGTGGGCGAAGAAAGATGTGCCGGGAGCGATCTATTACGACATCACCTGGGTTGGGTTTGTCGGCGAGACTCCTCCGCCGAAGTATCAGGAGATCTTCACGGTTGTCCGGGACGCTCGCGATGCGGCCGTTGCCTTTGTGGAAAGAAAATTTGCCAGGAACGAAGTCTGCTATGGATGGGAAGTGGACGATGCGTGCCGCGCAGTGGTCAAAAAGGCGGGATACGGGAAATACTTCCTCCATCGAACGGGGCATTCGATTACGGAAGAGACGCATGGAAACGGTGTGAATATTGACAATCTCGAAACGAAAGATGAGCGGGCCCTCCTTCCGGGTTGCTGTTTCTCAATAGAGCCGGGGATTTACCTTGAGGGGAAAATGGCCGTCAGAACGGAGATCAATGTGTTCATCCGGCACGACGGAACCCCGGAAGTGACGGGGAAAGTACAGCGCGATCTCGTCATACTCTAGGTCCGGCTGGGAGGATCAGTGACATTTGCAGCGACATATCGAACAGTCCGGTCGGGCTTCCATCCGACTTTCTGGGTCGCCAACGGGATGGAGCTTTTCGAACGCCTCGCCTTCTACGGACAGCAGATCATTCTCGGGATCTACCTCCGGAACAAGCTCGGGTTCACCGAGCGGGAGGCCGGCCAGCTGGCGGGAATCTTTGGTGGGCTGATCTATCTCCTTCCTGTGATCGGGGGAACACTCGCCGACAAGTTCGGCTTCCGCCGGGCGTTTTCCGTTGCGTTTGCGATGCTCGCCATTGGTTATTTCCTGGTTGGTTCGACCGGCATTGAACCCCTCGCCGGGGCGTACCGGGGAATGCCGCTCTTCAACATCCTTGTGGTCTTCCTGGTCTTTACTGCGATGGGGGGGTCGTTCATCAAACCGTCGGTTCTGGGGACCGTTGCAGTAACCACAACGGGAGAGACGAAATCTTTCGGATATGCAATCTACTACTGGATCGTCAACATCGGAGCCGCTCTTGGTCCGACGATCGCGTATCTGGTCCGTGACAGTATCGGCATTGAGTACGTGTTCCTCGTTTCGTCGATCAGTTGCGCCGCGATGCTGGTGGTGAACCTTGTGTTCTACAAGGAGGTGGAAAACGCTTCCGGTGAAGCTGTCGAACCCCTCAGCGCGAAACTCAAGAATCTTATCGTGGTCCTCAGAAACACCCGGTTCATGGTATTCCTGCTCATTTTTTCCCTTTACTGGATCATGTTCTGGCAGGAATTCATCATTATGCCCTACTACATTGTGGACTTCATAGACAAGGACGCTCCGTTCGAGATCATACAATCATGGTCGGGGGCGGGAGCCATTATTACTCTTCAGCTTGTTGTTAACTGGGCGACGAGGCACCTCCCCACCCGCACAGCGATTCTCGCCGGGTTTGCTGTCTCGAGTCTCTGTTGGCTGATTATCGCCGTTCACCCGAGTCTCGTTACCATCGCTGTCGGGATCGTGGTGTTTTCCATCGGAGAAATGACGCAGGCGCCCCGGTACTATGAATACATATCNNCCCCGCCAGGACAACAGGGGATGTACCAGGGATACGCGTTCCTCCCAATTGCGATTGCCTTCTTTGTCGGCGGGCCGCTCGGCGGTGAACTCTACGCAACGTACGCCAAAGGATCGGGTGATCCGGCGCGGGTCTGGTGGATCCTGCTGGGAATCGGAATCGTTGCCACCCTCTTGATGGCCCTGTACAACCGCTTCATCGCACCCAGGGACCGCGTTTCGACCTCCTGATCCCCCCCCCGGGTATGTAGGATTTCGTGTTCTCCCCATGCGTGCCGGGGGAGGGCGCGGCTTGTTCCCTTCGACCCCGCGAAACGCACTCCTGAGGATCCTCTTGACATTGAGCCGCCATTGCCTAAATTAATATTTAGGCTACCCTAAATTTTCCAGCATTGCCGGCGTGGAAATCCGCGCCTGGAGAGAATGCTATGCGTAACTCAAGCACGGAAGACTATCTCAAGGCCATCTGTCACCTGCAGGAAGAGGGCGGTCGGGCAAGCACCAGTCTGCTTGCGCGCAGGCTCCGCCTCTCCGGCGCATCCGTGACCGATATGCTAAAGCGGCTCGCGTCTGAAGGGCTGGTGGACTATGCCCCCTACCGCGGTGTAATCCTGACGCGCACGGGATTACGAGTGGCTCTGCGGACTCTCCGACGCCATCGACTCTGGGAAATGTTTCTTGTCCGCCATCTCGGTTTTTCCTGGGATCAGATTCATGAGGAGGCCGAGCGGCTTGAACATGTGACCTCCGATCTCCTCGAACAACGACTTGATGCCGCGCTCGGGTTCCCGACCAGCGATCCCCACGGTGATCCCATTCCGTCAGCGGACGGAACGTTGCGGAAGTCAAAGCAGATGAGTCTTGCCGAAGCCGTCGAAGGATCGACCGTCGTGGTACGTCGTGTACGAGACTCAGATCGGGAGGTGCTGAGATATGTAACGGCCCTTGGGATCCGGTTGAAGACGAAGCTGGCGGTGAAAGAAGTAATCCGGTTCGACCGGTCGGTGCGGGTCCGTATCGGTTCGCAGGACCGATTTCTGAGCGAGAAGCTGGCCAGGAGTATTTTCGTTGAACCGGCAAACCGGACGCCTGCAGAACGGAGAGCGCGTCCATGACTCCGAATCCCGCCATTGCGCTCACTGTCGGCGTGGTCATTATCAGCCTGTTGATTCTCCTGGTGGCACCGCGGGGCGGTGTGCTCGGGTGGTGGAGGCGGTCCCGGGAATCTACGATGCGCGTCCGGATGGAAGATGCGCTGAAACATATGTACGACTGTGAAGAGAGAGGGATTACCTCATCGCTGAAGAGTGTGGCTGGAGCTCTGGCTATATCGCAGGACCGCGCCGCGCGGCTCGTTCAGCGATTGGAAATCCTCGGATTGGTTCAATCCAGGGCGAGTGCTCTTGAACTGACCGCGGAGGGTCGCTCAAACGCACTGCGGGTGATCCGCGTCCACCGTCTTTGGGAATTCTACCTTGCTGACGAGACCGCCCTTCATGAGACGGAATGGCATAAAGAAGCGGAGCGACAGGAGCATCTGCTCACGCAGAGCGAAGTGGAAGCACTGGCAGCGCGGATGGGAAATCCCGGCTTCGATCCACACGGTGATCCCATTCCCTCCGCACGGGGGGAGGTGCCGCGCCGCACAGGGTTCCCCCTCACGGGTCTGGCTGAGGGTGCGGTTGCCCGGATTGTGCACCTTGAAGACGAACCCCCCTCAGTGTATGCGCAACTGGTGACGATGGGACTCTATCCCGGCATGCAGATCCGTATGATCGGAAATTCTCCCGAGGAGGTGCGCGTTGCGGCGAACGGCGAGGAACGTGTTCTTGCACCACTCATGGCACAGAATGTGACCGTCGCGGATCTTCCAGTCGATCAGCGGAAGCGGGTCCCGAGCAGGACGCTGGATACTCTCCGCCCCGGGGAACACGCCGTCGTGGTCAGCCTCTCACGAGTTATCCGCGGTCAGCAACGCCGGCGGCTAATGGATCTCGGTGTCGTCCCGGGAACTGAGGTGACACCGGAACTTGCCAGCTTGGGCGGAGACCCGACAGCGTACCGCGTCAGGGGAAGCCTCGTTGCGCTTCGCCGGAAACACGCAGAACAGATCTTCGTCGAGATCCCTGGAGAAGAATTATGACCGAGACAAAACAGGCCTCCCCGTGTGTGAACTGCCCCGCGCATCACACCGGCAATCTTATCCGTCTCGGGATTTCGATGGAGAACTATGATTACGTTGTCGCGCTCGCTGGAAATCCAAACACTGGCAAGAGCACGGTCTTTAACGCCCTGACAGGGCTGAGGCAGCATACAGGGAACTGGCCCGGAAAGACTGTTTCCCGCGCCGAAGGAGGATTTGAGTACAATCAGAAACGGTTCAAGCTGGTTGATCTTCCGGGGACCTATTCGCTTCTCTCAATGAGCGCGGACGAGGAAATCGCCCGGGACTTCCTGCTGTTCGGACGTCCGGATGTTACCGTCGTGGTTGCCGATGCGACGCGCCTTGAGCGGAACCTGAACCTTGTCCTTCAGGTTCTTGAAATTACCGACCGTGCAGTGGTCTGTCTAAACCTTATGGATGAAGCCCGCCGTCATGGGCTGCAGATCGATGACCGCCGCCTGGCAAAGGACCTGGGTGTCCCTGTCATCCCGGCGGAGGCGCGCCAGCGCACGGGAATTCCCCAACTCCTTAGCGCCATCCACGACATCGCGACGGGAACTCTTGTGTGCCGCCCACATAGGGTCCCGGGTGGATCTCGTGCCCATTCCCGTATGGTGGAAGATCTCACGAGGGCCGTGGAAGAGTCATTTCCTGAACTTCCCAACGCACGGTGGGTCGCACTCCGCCTTCTGGAGGGAGACCAGCAAATTATCGACGCAGTTCACACGGGAGCGCTTGGTTCATTGCTTGGATCAGGGGTGACCGAGCCCGCCCGCGAGGGCAGCGGAGCCTGACAGGAAGGGAAAGCCGTGCCGATGGAAACCAAACACGCTCGTGATCAACTGGTTGCGCGTGCAAACGCGATGCGGTGGGAACTCGGAGAGAGTTTCCATGACGAGCTTATGGAGTCGATCTTCTCCGAGGCGTCACGTATCTCCTCACGTGCGGTGACCCGTCCGGGTAGTCCGCAGCGGTTTGACATCGACCGTGCAATCGACAGGCTGGTCACGAACAAATGGACGGGAATCCCCCTCATGGTCCTCCTCCTCGCGGCAGTGTTCTGGATTACCATTGAGGGGGCAAACATTCCGTCACGGCTGATCGCTGCCGGGTTGATCGAGCATGTCTATCCGGCCCTGAAAGAGGTTGCCGCCCAGCTTGGATCCCCCTGGTGGCTGACAGGAGTTCTCGTCGACGGGGCGTACCTCGCGATGGCATGGGTTCTCAGTGTTATGCTCCCGCCGATGGCAATATTCTTTCCGATATTCACTCTCCTGGAAGACTTTGGATATCTTCCGCGGGTGGCGTTCAACCTGGATGCGTTCTTCAGGAAGGCGGGTGCACACGGGAAACAGGCACTTACCATGACTATGGGATTCGGCTGTAATGCCGCAGGAGTCATCGCCACTCGGATTATCGACAGTCCCCGTGAGCGATTACTGGCGATTCTCACGAACAACTTCTCGCTCTGTAACGGCCGNNCCCCCCTACCGGCCCCCGCGGCTGCTTCAGACACTCTATACGTCGCTCATCGACAGAACAATCTTTGTCCTCTGGCGGGCCATCGTCTTTGCGGTTCCGGCCGGTATCGTCATCTGGCTTGTGGCAAATGTGCTTGTGGGCGATCTGAGCCTTGCCGAGCACTTCG
>DKBG01000108.1 GCA_002451155.1 Ignavibacteria bacterium UBA6906 | reverse complement strand
CGGAGAGCCCAGCCGTCAAGGCCCCCCGTCCGGAACTCTCGCACCCAGGTATTGAGAATCCGTCGCAGCTGGGTCGCGTCAGGCTCTCGGGGCGCCGTGACCAGCGTAACCAGTCCCAGCTCTCTGCCGTCGGATAGAAGCCGCTTCACCACGGGGCTCTGGTACACCGTGGCCGCCAGATAGACAGGTCGTTTCGCGTTCCGACCCGCCTCGACCAGCCGGTCAATAAGAATATCCGCAAAGGGTCCGCCCGGCGGAACGGGGGCTTTCGAATCCGTAAGGCGTTTCGTGATCGCCGCACGCATGCTGTCGAGTGAATCTGCGGCAATCAGCGGTGGCACACCCTCCCGTACCAGTGCGAGCGGATACCACTCTGTATTCAGAAGTGAGACGTTCACGATTCGAACATCTGGGCGGTTCCCGACGATACGAGTGAGAATCCAGCCGGGATACGTATCATTATCTCCGTTCGTGATGAGGATGGCATTTTCATCGAGACACGCAATCATATTGTACGAATAATCCATGACTTCATCTGCAATCGCGCCGGATTCGAGGATCTTTCGAAGGGCGACATTCATCTTCTCCTGTTCATTCCGCTCGAGATAGTGTATCGCCAGACTGAACCAGGGGTCCACGTATGAAGGATCAAGCGCCACTGCACGCTCCAGCAGGGTTTGCGCCTCCAGATTATGTGGCACCCCATGCTTCACCATGGATTTCAGGTACAGAAGTGTGGGGTTCGCCGGATAGTGCCGCACGCCCGATTCGAGAAGTGAACCGTAATCGGGGTCACCAGCATAACGGGCTGCATACATCCAGTTCGAATAGGCATCCTCCGAGGGGTATACCTCGTTATACGCTCTCCAGAGGGAAGCCAGATGCGCATATGTGTCATGGTCGTACACTACGTCACGCATGCTGTAGATTTTCTCAGGCCGCTGGATCACCTGGTCCTCCTTCTGACAGCCGATGACGATAATGACCGCCAGGCCCAGAGGGATGAACACACCGCTGGATACTCTCATCGCAGCCTCCTTCGGTTTGGAGAATAATACCTGTTCATGGTAATAATCCATGAGGAGGCAATTTGTTCAACCGCAGAATAAAAATCCGTGATTCCCTGCCCGGCCGGGGACGTGGAACTCGTCGAGGCGGTCACATGAGAGGAGCAGGGCCTGTAGTGAACAGGTTTCAGGAACGGGAAAAGGGAGGAATGAGACCTGTTTCAGCGGAAACCGTGGGGGCAAACTTTTGTTCTCACGTTGTCAAAGAATGGTTGGAATTGATCAGAAAAGGATGTACATTCATGTACTGCAAACCAGCAGCATGCCGTAACCGGTCAACGAGTATCGGAAGCGGACGTTTGAGACTCGCTCTCCGATGACAGTGCGCAAGGTTTTGTCGGGAAGGACCTCGTTGATCGCTATCCGCTGAATATCCCCGGCTATCGATCCTCCAGAGCTTCATTCACGTCGGCACTACGCCTCTGTTTCAACAGCCAGCGCGTTCCATGGTCTGGGTTCTGTAGTTCGTTTCGCGGCCTGAAGGTCAGGCCGATGAACCGACCATATTTTTCTCATTACTTTCAAAGGTTGTACTTATGGGTTTCACCACATTTGGTCTTTCAGACCATATCATGAAAGGTGTCCGGGCTGCCGGACACACTGTCCCCACGCCGATTCAGTCGCTTGCGCTCCGGCCGGCACTTGAGGGGAAGGACATAATCGGCTGTGCGCAAACCGGCACGGGAAAAACGGCGGCATTTGTCCTGCCGATTCTCCAGCGTCTTGGTGCTTCAGTCGGGACCAACGGGACTGACCGCCGGCCACGAGCTCTTGTTCTCACCCCGACTCGCGAACTTGCGCAGCAGGTTCAGACCGCCGCCGCGACATACGGTCGCTTTCTCTCACTCCGGTCGGTGTCGATTTATGGAGGCGTCAGCATGGGGAATCAGCTGAGTCTCCTGCGCCGCGGCGCTGACATTGTCGTCGCAACGCCCGGCCGGCTGCTGGATCATCTCCAGCGAAAGACGGTCGACCTGTCACGAATCGAGGTTCTCGTCCTGGACGAAGCTGACAGGATGCTCGATATGGGTTTCATTAATGACGTACGAAAGGTGATCGAGAAGATTCCAACAAATCGTCAGACTCTTCTCTTTTCCGCCACTCTGTCAGGCGAAATCAGCTCTCTGGCTGCGCGCTTCCTTCGGGATCCTCAGACGGTTGAAGTAGGGGAGACCCGCAACCCCGTCGAATTGATTTCCCAGCTTTTTTACGCGACGCCGCAGGATGCGAAGATCCAACTCCTGCTCCAGGTATTGCGGGAGGAGGGAATGGAAAGCGTCCTCGTGTTTTCAAGGACAAAGCACGGTGCGGATAAGATTCGCAGGCGGCTCGAACAGAATGGCGTCACTGCGGTGGCGATCCATTCTGACCGGACGCAGGGTCAACGGGAACGAGCCCTTGACGGATTCAAGCAGGGGAATGTCCGTGTGCTGGTGGCAACGGATATTGCCGCACGGGGAATCGACGTCAGCGGAATTTCACACGTCGTCAACTTCGACATTCCGCGCTATGCCGAGGATTATATCCATCGCATTGGTCGAACTGGAAGGGCCGGCGCGACCGGGATCGCGGTCACATTTGTCGGCCGCGATGAACAGCAATTCCTCCGCCGGATCGAGCAGTACACCGGTAAACGATTTTCCGTGAAAGAGTACCCCGGATTTGTTCCGCCAAGACCCAAGGCGGCTCCCGATTCTCCTCCGAGCACTCAGGCCCGGACGCCAAAGAAACGATTCGCCAACGAGCGGCCGCGCCGAAAGAAGAGCATGCCGGTGCCCGTGAGGAAGCGAAAGCATGGGGGTGCCAAGCTGGAGACATTTTCCTCTGACACCGGCGGCGCATCCTGGTCAAACTATTGAAGAACCCGGCGTGACGGGCTGGGGCCGCATTGCCGGCCCCACGCTCCCACCCGTTTCCAGCGGAACATTTGCAGACAACCTGCGGATCGCGTACATTGAAACGGCACTCTTCTGCCGGACAGATATGAACGAAAGGCTTTTTATTCTTTTTGGAAAGGTATGACTCTTGAATCTCTTCATTGGAAACCTCTCACGCGACGTCACAGAATCCGAGCTCCGCGANNCATCGCACTCCGCTCAAAGGCCAGTCCATGGATATCACGGAGGCGCGACCACGCGAACAGCGAAAAGGCGGACATGGCGGCCGCGGAGGTGGCGGGCGTCGACGGTCCTGGTAAAACGGACAGGATACGATCCCATGGCACTGAACCAGACAGAAAAGACCTCCGCGTCTCGCTTCGAGGTAATCAAGGCCCTTGAGGGCTTTGTCGGAGAACAGATCGATTCCTTGCTGAAGCCAGTAAATGAAAGCTGGCAACCGTCCGATTTTCTCCCGGACCTGCATGCGGCAGACTGGTCCGAACAGCTCGAGCTGTTGCGCCGGCGAGCGGCTGCGCTCCCCGATGAACTCCTGGTCGTTCTTGTTGGAGATATGGTTACCGAAGAAGCCCTGCCGACGTACCAGACATGGCTGAACCGTCTCGAAGGAGTGACAGACCAGACAGGGGACAGCGATGCAGCCTGGGCGCGATGGGGAAGAGGATGGACGGCCGAGGAGAACCGCCACGGCGATCTCCTAAACCGTTACCTGTATCTGACGGGCCGGGTTGACATGCGTGCGGTCGAGGTTACCGTTCAGCATTTGATCGGCCGGGGCTTCGATCCTCAAACGGAGAATGACCCATACCTGGGATTTATCTATACCTCGTTTCAGGAGCGGGCGACAAAGATCTCCCATCGGAACGTCGCAAAGCTCGCCCTCCGCGCGGGTGAAGAGAAATTGCATGAAATCTGCGGGCTCATCGCCGGTGATGAGGCACGGCACGAGAAAGCATACAAGCTCTTCATGTCGAAAATATTCGAGATGGATCCTGCCGAGGCGATCCGCGCATTTGCTACAATGATGAAACGCAAGATCGTTATGCCAGCCGTTCTGATGCGCGACGCGACCGAAGAGAATCTCTTCGTGAAGTTTTCCGGAATCGCCCAGCGGACTGGGATCTATACTGTACGTGACTATGCGTCCATTGTTGACAACCTCGTCAAGGAGTGGCACATCCCGGACCTCAAGGGTCTCTCTGACCTTGCAGCAAAAGCCCAGGACTATCTCTGTACGCTTGCCTCCCGATATGAAACTCTGGCCGAAAGGGTGACCGTTGCCGCCCCGGGTCGATTCAGCTGGATTTACGGAAGGGAAGTCGCATAATTTCCTTGGGCCCGCCAACCGGAGGCAACGTGGAGCCGCAGTGCGCGGGAAGAGGGGACGCGTAGCGACCGATACATTTCCCCCGCGATCCGCCCGTTATGATGATGGGGCATTGATCGAATATCCGGCTGTTGAGAGGCGCTCTGCCCGATGGCCCCCGGTAATTGGGGGAACCGGTCTCTTCTTTCCTTCTGTTACTCAAAGAACTTCAGCGTGTCACCTGCAGATCATGTAACCTCCCCGATCCTCCCCATCATTCCCTCGTCTGTTGAGAAAGAATTGCTCCTCCACTACATTAATCCAGGTCTGCAATTGTGAGAGACGTGAGTACACGAATGGTACTGAGCCGAATTCCTGCTCCATTTGACGTGGAGTCATACCTGCTGCCGGGATTCATGGGCGCCCGTCAGTCGATGCTTCTTGACGAGTACTTCAACCTGGTCGGCGACACCGGTGAGCTGATCAAGGATTCAGGACTACGATTGACCGTTGATATCCCATTCTGGTATGACGTCCCTGATGAGGTAACCGAAGAGCTCGGCTATGGAGATAAGGTCCCGCCCGTGCTCCATCGCATTCTTGATTTGGTTGACGAGATAGTCGTGATGGACTACAGGACAATTGTGTTGGGCAGCGATGGAATTGTCCATCAGGCACGAGGCGAGTTAGATCTGGCGACGCAAAAGGGGAAGAATGTCCTCATCGGGCTGGAGAGCGGTTCACTCCCCCGGGAGGAAATCTACACGTTGAACGGTGAACCAGTTCGAGTCGATGCTACGACGTCCTCAACGCTGGTGGCTTTCATAACACGCGACGACAGTGTTGACTGTTAATTTCTGGATGGTTTGTCTGACCTGGAAGCCTTGCATCGGGCTGGCCCCGTCGGAGATTCCGTCTTTGTCTGGGAGGCGACGTTGCGTGCGATAGTACCCCCGGAAGAATTGACCTTTGCTCCGCTGGGGCGTCCGGCGCTCACTGAGGCAATGGAGGAAGCTGCGCCTCTTCTCGCCAGGTACCCTTCCTTTCAGGGATTTGCGCTTCACCATTATGGCAGCCTGCGCCAACTCAGGAATGGGGATGTCGCTCCCTAAGGACTCCACATAGGGTTCCTGCCTCCCCTCCACGGTGGCACAAATACGAGCAAGCCGACTGGGTCACTGCCCCCACGCCCTGTTTTTACCTCTCCAACGGGTTCCTTTGCGGTAATATCCCGCACGCCTTTCCCTCCGACCTGGTCCGGTGGTTGATTTCCACGTTTGGAAAGCTGATCTTAAAAGCTCATAGACGGATTCTGAATGATCGTTTCTCGACTTTGTTTCCTTCTTTTGCTCATTTCGGGGGTTTCTGCCTTCGGGCAGACTTTTCGACTTGCCCGTCCCGTCCCGGATAATGTCCAAACCAACGGCTCATATCTCTACGGGGAACCCAGGCTCAGCAATCCGTCCCTCGCACACACCGCAATTGACATCTCTATTGCGTATGACACAGTCCGATCCGCGTCAGAGGGAACCGTTTGGTTTGTAGCGTACGATCCGGGAAATCCCACGGGTGGGTACGAGCCGACAGGGTGTGGCAACTACATTTTCGTTCAGAGCCCGTGGGGTGGGGGATCTCTGTACCTCCTCTACTGTCACCTGTCGATCCCGCTGGCATCAAATGGTCAGGCCGTAACCCGGGGGACCCCCCTTGCCATTTCTGGGACGACCGGCAATTCCACTGGTCCCCACCTCCATTTCGAGTTGCGCAAAAGTAACATTGCCATCGACCCGGCGCCCCTCCTGGTCACTACCCTGGTCGGAGAAGAAGCAGGCGAAGGCGAGGACC
>DKBG01000013.1 GCA_002451155.1 Ignavibacteria bacterium UBA6906 | reverse complement strand
GATAGAATGCAGTGTCGATACCGGCGAGCGCGGTCTGCAGACTCTGATACTCCAAAACATCACCGCGGATAAGTTCAGTACCGGGGGGAACCAGCGCTGTGATCCGCTCGGGGTTGCGGGCGAGACATCTGACGTTCCGGCCGTCAACAGCCAGCCGTTGAAGGAGACGGCCGCCGACATACCCTGAACCGCCCGTAAGAAGAATCGTTTGCTCCATGGGAGACCCCGAAATTCACATCTTTAAAGATAAGAAACTTAGGTCATTGAACAAAATCGGGGGTGCTTTCGGAGATCCATCCTTGACTGGCGAGGCCGGATTTTGTACTATGTCTCGTCCCATGGTGCCCCCCCCTATCTGAAAGCATCCGCTCGAGGCATGTTATGAAGAGAATGCTGATCCTTGGTTCCCTGGTCCTGTCCCTTGCCGGGTTTTCTTCCGCCCAGACACCCGACTCGTCCGCCTCCGCTGCCCCGGCTCCTCAGGGCAAAAGCCGAAACGTATTCTATGGCGGAACAGTCGGGCTGAGTTTCGGGAAGTACTTTCGCATCAGTGTACAACCCATGGTGGGATATACATTCAGTCCGCGGTTCTCAGGCGGCGTGAAATTTATTTACGAGTACATTAATGATACGCGCTATGAGCGAAAAACCACCTGGAGCAACTACGGGGGAAGCGTGTTCGGGCGATTTCGCTTCATCCCTCAGGCCTATTTCCATGCCGAATTCGCGTATGTCAGTTATGGAGTTTCCGTATCGGATTTTCAGTCTGAGAGGATCTGGGTGCCTTTTCTCTTCCTCGGCGGGGGGTATGTCCAGCCCATTTCGGCGAACGCCTCATTCTTTGTGGAGGTTCTCTTTGATGTCCTCCAGGACTCCAACTCCCCATACGAGAACTGGGCACCGTTCGTCAGCGTGGGCGTAGCAGTTGGCCTCTGAACTACCTTTGCCGATGAGGGAGGAATTCGCCGGTCCCCCGTATCTGAGAGTTCTTTCTCTGTCGCAAACCTGTCCGGATGCTTGGGAGTCTCTCGCTCCGTTCCGTGTTCATGATATGAGGGTGGTCGAACATGTCCGCTTTCTCTTCCCTCCGATGCGCTGTTCCCCGCGTGCTGATTGTGTCATGCGCTAGCCTGACGCTGCTTCCCTGTCTGCTCCGTGGACAGGATACCCACTACTGGAACCTCTCCTATGGCACCCAGGCGACGCTGCTCGGCGGCGCCGTTATCGGAAGCGTGAGTGACCTCAGCGCAACCTTCTATAATCCGGGGATGCTGGCAGTGAGGCGAGAGCAAGGCCTCCTGCTTGGTGCCAATGTCTACCAGTTTCAGAGATTCAGTATTGATGGAATTCAGGGGAAGAGCGCCAGCTCCTCGAGAATCGGACCGTCCCCGGGTCTTGTCGCGGGGCGAGTGCCTGTGGATTCAACGGTCCTCGGAGGCGTTGCGTATTCGATTTTGAGTCGGCAATATTTCGGCATCGACCTCAAACACTTCTTCACAGGACAGAGGGATCTTCTCGGGCCGGACAAAGTCCCGGAAGATGTCGCAACCGAGCTAAGTCTTACGGAAGATCTAAATGAAACCTGGCTTGGAGTGACGGCATTTCGGCTGGTTCGACCGGGGGTGGGGATAGGCATAACCACCTTCGTCGCTGTTCGAAACCATGCCGCCAGGAGTGATGTCACCGCCAATCTCCTCGAATCTTCCGGTTCATTGGTGAGTATGGGCAGAGTCCGGGATTTCGATTACTACAATGTCCGTCTCCTCTGGAAAGCCGGTCTGGGTGTGGACCTTGGACCGCTCACGCTCGGCCTCACCATCACAACACCCTCGCTGGATCTCCTCGGCGGCGGGTCGGCATATTTTCGTTCCAGCTATAACGGGATCACAGCGCCGGGAGACACGGTAAGCCGGCAGTTCCTCGCGGCGGACTTCCAGGACGACCTATCAGCCAACTACCGGAGCGCGTGGGCGATCGGTGCTGGAGCCGGGTATCGGATCGGGAATGTGATCCTCCACCTCAGCGCGGAGTGGTACGCTCCGGTAGGGCAATACGATGTGCTTGAGACTTCCTCGTTCAGTGGAGAGACAGATGGTGAGACGTATTCCCCCAGCATTTCCCAGAAGCTGAACTCAGTGTTCAATCTTGGACTGGGTACCCAGATTGATCTCTCAGAGTCTGTGTCACTGTACGGGAGTATTACCACGGATCGTTCGGCCGCACCGAAGGACGGGACCAACACGATTGCGATCTCAGCCTGGGATCTCTACCATTTCACCGCGGGGACGGTTCTTTCCCTTCAACCTTTTGACCTCACGCTCGGTCTCTCGTACGCGTCCGGGAGTGCGCCGTTGAACGATGTCGCGTGGGCACAGCCGGGGAATGAAGGCGGCACGCCGGGGCGCTTCATCGACGCCGCTACGCTGCGCACGACCAGCATCACCGGTATCCTCGCTGTTACGTTCAGGTTCTGAGCGCCACCAGAACTTCACGGCTGGAAAATTCCTCCCGGCACTGTTGAGCGAGCGGAGGAGCGCGGCGGTCGGCTGCTCTGCCCTCAAACATCTTTGCCCATGCCTCCACCCTGGCTCTCCCCTTTGCAGAGACTCCGCGGGTTTTCGACGTCGCCGCCAGGACTCGGATTCAGTGAAAATAGGGGCTAAGAGCCCATTTCTTGCTTTGCTCAATACTAAGACCGATACTCGGATATGGTTATGGCTGGGCGGGCAGGCCAGGGTTTGACTCCGGTCACACGACGGGAGCGTTCGGGATGACATATTTTATGGTCCAGAACGTCTAGCGATTTCCCTGGTACGGATAGCCTTTCTCCCGGGAAATTCATCCCGTGGTGGAATCTGCTCGAAGTCCATACTTTGCCAGATAGTTACCCAGGAACACATTGAGGAGTACGCAGTATGGGTGCCAGAACGCGGAGGAGCTCTCGGAAAAAACCGATCAGCGTAGCGACGACCGAGTCGAAGGCAGCTCTTGCTCTCTGCCGGTCGCTCGAGCGCATGCTAAAAGCCAATCCGCAGCTTCTGCCCGGGCGAGGAACCGACGAAGCGATTCCCGTTCCCGACATCAGTGTTGTGGTTCCACTGTTCGACGAGCAGGAGAATCTGCCGGTTCTGTATTCGAGACTCACGACCGTCCTTGAATCTCTGACCCTGGAGTTTGAATTCGTTTTCGTTAATGACGGCAGTCGTGACGCAACACCCGCGATTCTGGAGGACCTGGCGGCAGCCGATGAGCGCGTGAATTTCATTGACCTCGCACGTAACTTTGGCCATCAGGTGGCGATCAGCGCAGGGTTGGAGCACTCGCGCGGCAAAGCGGTGGTGGTTATGGACGGTGATCTTCAGGATCCGCCGGAAGTGCTGCCCGAATTCATCGCGAAGTGGAAAGAGGGCTATGATGTCGTGTATGCGATTCGCGAGAAACGGAAGGAGTGGTGGATGAAAAGGCTGGCCTATGCGGTCTTCTACCGGCTCCTTCAATGGATCTCGCAGATTGACATCCCACTCGATGCCGGTGATTTCTGCGTTATGGACCGGCGGGTGGTTGACCACCTGACAAAGATTCCCGAGCGCCACCGCTTTCTGCGCGGTATACGAAGTTGGCTTGGGTTCAGGCAGATTGGGCTCGCCTACGAGCGGCAGGCCAGATACGGGGGGAAGCCGAAATATACGCTCAAACGCCTCATCTACCTTGCTCTCGACGGCATGCTCTCCT
>DKBG01000339.1 GCA_002451155.1 Ignavibacteria bacterium UBA6906 | reverse complement strand
ACCCAGGAAAAGATCGCCTGCATGTAGTCCATGATGCTGGGGAAACTCTTTGCCCAGTAGGCCGTTCCGATGCTTATGAGCACACCGACGACCGTCGCAACCCGCCCCATCCAGAGAAGGTGACTATCCGAGGCAGCCCGATTGATGACCGACTTATAAATATCGTATGTTCAGACGGTATTGAAGGCGCTGATATTCCCTGCCTGACCGGCCATGAACCCGGCAAGAAGTGCCGTTACCCCCAGCCCGATGAGACCGGTCGGATAGTACCTGGCAATAAGGAGGGGCAGCGCTGAGTCGTAATTTACCTGTCCCCCGTCGGTCAGAAGCGTAAATCCGCTCCCCCCGTCTTTGGACAGCGCGATCGCTGTCAGCCCTGTCAGAATCACGATGAATGGAATCGCCATTTTGAAGAATGATGCGATAATCGGAGTCATCCTGGCTGACCGGAGATCCTTTGCGGAAAATGCTCGCTGCACCACCAGGAAGTCGGTGGTCCAGTATCCGAACGAAAGTACAAACCCCAGCCCGAGGACGATCGCGGGCCAGGTCACCTCCATCCCGTTCTGGGATGCGTCCGCAGAAGTCGACCAGAGCGTGTTGAACGACTCCGGGAGGCGGTTCATTATTTCCGTGATGCTTCCGATCTCTCCGATCCCCAGGATCGCCACCAGAAAGAGACCGAACCAGATGAGAAAGAACTGAATAATTTCGGTGAAAATCGCGGACATCAATCCGCTCATAGTCACATAAACAGCCACGGTAACTGCCGAGACCCACATACTCACGTCCCAGTCCCATCCCAGGAAGGTCCGGAGAACGAGAGCCATGGCGTAGAGATTGATACCTGACACCAGCAGCGTCATAATGGCAAAGGCAATCCCGTTGAGGACGCGTGTCTTCTCATCGAACCGCAGCTTCAGATAGCCGGGGATCGATTTGATCTTGCTGCTGTAGTAGAATGGCATCATATAAATGCCGAGGAAGAGCATCGCGGGAATCGCGCCGATCCAGTAGAAGTGCGCGACGTACATCCCGTACTTGAATGTGTTGCCGGTCATGCCAAGCAATTCCAGCGCCCCGAGATTTGCAGAGAGAAAGGCCAGGCCGGCCACCCAGGAACTGTTCTTTCGTCCTGCGAGAAAGAAGTCGTTTTCACTTGTAGTGAATCGCTTCAGGTAATAGCCGATCCCGAGCACAAACACGAAATAGGAAGCAATGACAAGCCAGTCGAAAAATCCGAGGCTGATGGTGGTCATGACGGCGTTCCGTTGTGGTGGTGGTCTGTCCCCGAGCCGGGGAGGTGCGTTTACCGGAGTTCAAATTCCTGAGAAAGTCTGTCGATCGTGACGCGGAATTTTCCCTTTTCAGCAATTCGCTTGTACTCCCTGCCGATAAATGTCAGATCCGCCTCTCTGAGCGCGAAGGTGACAGTTTTCCTTTCGCCGGGCTGAAGGTCGATTTTCCTGAAGGCTTTCAATTCCCTGATGGGCGGTGTGACGCTTCGGTAAAGATCGGTCACGTAGAGTTGCACTACCTCCTTGCCAGGCACCTGCCCCGTGTTTCCGACGGTCACACTGACGACCAGTGAATCTTTCCCATCGAGGATGGGGCGGTCAAGGACCAGGTCTGAATAGGCAAACATGGTGTAGCTCAATCCGTAGCCAAAGCGAAACTCTGGGTCATACGTGTTGCCGTCGGCGACCTCAGCCGGCTTACAGTCATATAGGGTGAGGGAGTTCGGGTATTTGGGATAGCTGACGGGAAGCTTACCTGAAGGATTCACGTCGCCGAAGAGAACATCCGCGATGGCGGACCCTCCTTCCATCCCCGGCAGGAAGCCCAGGACAATTCCCTGAACGCGATCAACAATGCGATGGATGATTCTCGGACGCCCTTCCACCAGTACCAGAACGATCGGCTTGCCGGTTTTGGAGAGTTCATCAACCAGGTCTAGTTGTGCCTTCTCGAGAGTCAGATCGTTTACGTTCCCGGGGGTTTCACAATACGCCTTCTCTCCCAGACAGGCGATAATGACATCGGCTCCGGCCGCTTCACGCACGGCACGGTCCACGTCGGTCAGGGCGTCAAATGTGGACCCGGCAACATACGTGACTCGCCCCTCTCCGATCTTCGCCTGAATCGCTCTCAGGATTGTCGGTTTATTTTTGGGATAGAGCGATTCGTTGTCACCTTGCCAGGTAATGGTCCAGCCGCTATTCAGCACATGGAGCAGGTTTGCGGTTGGTCCAGTGACGAGCACGCGAACGTCTTTGTCGAGCGGGAGTATTCCCCTTTCGTTTTTCAACAGGGTCATCGATTCCTGTGCAGTCTTCCGATTGAATACCGTCCACTCGGGTGAGGCAAACGTCGCTGCCATGGATTGGTCTGGATACGGATTGTCGAACAATCCGACCAGGAACTTGACCCGGAGGATGCGTCGGACAGCATCATCAATGCGCGAATGGGGTATTTTCCCGTTGTTCACCAGATCTAGCAGGAGCGTGTAGAAGGAGAAATCATTCGGAACCATGCTCATGTCCACGCCGGCCATGACTGCCAGCCGCACGGCTTCCTCCTGGGAGTCGGCCACCCTGTCCCGTGTGTGAAGGCGCTTAATATCCTCCCAATCCGACACGACAAATCCATCGAACTCCCATTCCTGCTTAAGGATTTCTGTCAGAAGGTGATAGTTTGCATGTCCCGGAATCCCGTTTATCTCTCCGGAGTTCACCATGACAGTGGGAGCACCCGCCCGGACAGCCGCTTCAAATGTCGGGAGGGAGTATTCGCGCATCATGCGCTCGTCTATCCAGGCGGGAGTCCGGTCTTTCCCGCTCAGCGGCATGCTGTATCCCGCATAATGCTTGAGGCAGGGTGCGAGATGTTCCCGGGCTGACATGTCCTGCCCCATCAGCCCATCCATATAGGCGAGGCCGAGGGTCTTTGCCAAAGTCACATCTTCTCCGTACGTCTCCCACAGCCGGGGCCAGAGTGGCTGGCGCCCCAGATCGAGGACGGGGTGAAAATTCCAGGGAATGCCAGACGCACGCACTTCGAAGGCGGTGATTTCACCGACGCGTCTCAGAATCCCGGGATCCCAGGTCGCGGCCAGAGCGATACTCTGCGGGAAAAGGGTTGCCCCCTCAGTATAGTTCGCCCCGTGGACGGCATCGATCCCATACAGGATCGGGATGCTCAACCTGGATTCCTTCAGTGCGACATCCTGGATTGCTGAAATCACTTCATGCCAATGTGCGACACTATAGAACGAGGGGCCGACATTAAGAATTGACCCGACGTGATATCGAAGGATCGCATCCCTGAGTTTCGCCGTATCAACCGCGTGCGGTTCGTCGCGCCCGTCCGCTCCCTTGGACACCACGTCGATCGTTACCTGAGTCATCTGTCCGATCTTTTCCTCCAGGGTCATTGCCTTCAGGAGGGTGTCGATCCTGGCGTCTACTTCCTTCAGCCGTTTAGCGGGAAACGACCCCGACGGCGCAGCAGCAACGGCAATAGCCGCCATGGCGAACAGCGCAATCACATTTTTCACGTATAGTCTCATAGCATCATCCGTAGGCTACTTGGTGAGAATGATCTTCTGCACCGACCGTACTCCATTCGTCTGCAGAAGTGCGAAATAGACCCCTGTCGGGAGGTCCGACCCGTACTGATCCCGGGTGTCCCAGGTGAATTCGTGCGGGCCGGCCGGTAGCATGCCATCAACAATCGTCCGCACTTCCTGACCGAGAACGTTACACACTCGAAGGGCACAGAGCGCGCCCTGAGGCAATGTCACGCGCAACCGGACGGCGCCGTTGGACGGGTTCGGGCTCGGAGCCGCAAACGTGAGTTCAGTCAACTCCCGTTCAGGAGAGTGAACTTCTGTCACCGGCACGCTGCTCAGGTAGTACGGATCGGCGACACTCTCCTGGTATGCTGTCAACGCGGCCAGGCTCGAGTTGACCCGCCAGTCCGTCTCGCTGTTGATGTTGAACCAGGTGATCGCTTTGATGCGCGTATAGAGAAGCTTGGTGTAGAAGAACACGTCGCGGATCCACGGCCCCTTGTTTCCCCCCAGTTCCGTGGAGGCGAATTCCCCGATCATGAGCGGCTTTGGATAGCTCTTGAAACGGTTGTAGATTTCGTTAAAGGTATCGTAGAAGCTTGACCATCCCGACCAGGACTGAGACGCCCCCCAGTTGTATCCGTCGAGTCCTATCCAGTCCACGACGTCGTCGCCCGGGTAGTACAGTTCCGGCTGGTTCCATGACTCATACGGAGTGGAGAAGTTATTCGGGCACCAGACCCACGATACATTACGCACTCCGACGGAGTCGAAAATCTGACGGATTTTCCGGTACGCTGCGACAAAACGCTCCGGTCCGTCCGGTTTTAGCAGGTCTCCAAACCCGTCCGTCGTGGCGCCCCCGTTCGACTGGCCGCACCACGGATACCAGTTGCCATTCATTTCGTGGCCCACCCTGATGAAGAGCGGCTTCCCCCAGCTTTTCGTCTGCCCGGCATATCCTGCGAGGTAGGCATCATAGGACCCGTCGATGATTCCGTCCAGCGGGGAGGGAATCCCGCTGACCCATGGTTCCCACGTGATATGCGGAACAGCCCCCTTTTGCATGATGGCATCACACATCGCAGCCGGAAAGTCAGGGACCCTATTGCCTGGCCAGCCGGTGTAGAACATCTCGATCGCGATCTCCTTCTGTACCATAGCTTCAAATTCCTGGTGCCCGTACGAACCACCAGGGGGATAATCAGGGGTGAATGCAGCATGGTAGCAGCCGCTGGCTGGCACAGGGACCTGAGACCATGCCGTCCGGATTAGGCACGCAACAAGTACAACGAGGAGTCTGTGTCGACGGGTCATTTCAGGTACACCATTCTTTGAACCGGGGAGCGGGTCGTCCCCACGAGGCGGTAGTAGTACACTCCGGACGACAGCACTCCACCCGCAGCAGCGTGAGGGTCCCAGGAGACCCACACATCGCCTCCGGGGAATTCCCCCAGAGACCTGCTATCCACGATCTTGCCAATGGAATCAAACACCTGGAGCGTCAACCTGTCCCGGCGGGGAAGTGAGAATCCGATCNNCCGCCGTTGAAGGGATTGGGATAACTGGGGTACAGCCTCACGGACCCGGGAAGGGGATCATTGTCCGTTCCGCTCCCCAGACCGGTCGTCACTCTCATGACGGTGAATCCGTTCAAGAGAGGCTGGTCGGCCAGCGCTTGAAAATGGATATCGAGGACACCGTCGGACACATCAACGGTCACGGTGCTCTGGTACGCTGTCCGGAATCCCACGCGCGCGATCAGATCGAGCGCTGTTTCGACTTCGGTTCCCTCGACGACGATTGCCATCTTCCTCAGACCGGCAGACGTGTGGTAGTTCTCGGCCATCATCAGGACGACCTGATACCGGCCATCCGGCACACGAACAGCATACTCACACAGGCCGAAGTGTTCACTCCGGAAGATTTCCTGTTCAGAGGTTCCGGCAATGCTGGCACCGTCGAAATACGCTGTTTGTCCATCCCTCCATCCGTATTCCGTCAGAGGCGTCCACTCCCGGTCCGCGAGGTATCCGGGCTGCGCGCTCCCTCCCACATTCACAGAAAGCGGAAAGCTGAGCGGACTCGAGCGGATCACGATGACCGGAGAGATCGACATGACGTTCGCCGGTGTCCAGCAATCGCGCACATTCTGAACCAACAGAGCCGACACACTCAGGGTGTCGAGTCCCGGAGCGGACAGGAGAACGGTCTTGCGGTCCGGGAGGAGCGTTGCATCCGCCACGGTCACGCCGGGGATGACGTAGTTGCCCGCGGTCTCGGCGCTTGTGCGATCGACGTCTTCCGAAAATGCCAGTCGGAGGTGGCTTCCCTCGGCCCTCGCCCAGAGGACGGCCGGAGGAGCCGTGTCCACGTGCCCGAGCGGACTCGCCTTGGTGAGACAGAGCGTGAGGATGCCGTTCTGGAATGTGACATTTTCATGGACAAAATCGCAGTCGTTGCCGGGCCACGTATGCGACGCTTTATCCCAGCGTGTCTCATCCCAGGAGTCGAGAGAGTCGGTCCACTGGTGCGTAAAATTGTTATCCGTTCCGCCACTCCCGGAGCCGGGGGTATAGGACGAATAGCTCACCCAGTCATACGAAGCAAACGCCGGAAGAACCGCTTCATTCCATGGTCCGACCCAGTTCGGCTGGGTGGGGATCCAGACATTCATCATGATCTTCTGCGGATGGGTCAGCGTCCCGATGTGGGAACCCGTCTGCCGGACAGCCTCGACACCGTCGATGAACCACGCCACATAGTCCGGCGTCCACTCGAATCCGTAGACGTGGTAGTCAAGGGCGGGATTGAACTGCACGAACTGATGGCTGACGTGATTCACCTGTCCCGGAGTAATCGTGTTGCACTGCACGTCGTCGGTGTACCGCCCCAGAATCTCGATATCGATTTCGTTCCAGGGTGTATTCGGGTAATCATCGTTGTAGGTAAAGAATGACGAGAGGGTACCCTCGCGACCGATCGCCCTGGCCCGGACCTCGAACCTCCCATACAGATACGATGCCTTGGTCCGATATTCCGCGCCTTTGTATGTCTTCGCCGCAGCGGCTGACGGAACGGCAAGCACCGGGAGGAAACCCGCCAGGCAAACGAACAGGGCCGAGCGTATGGTTGATCCTGTCATTTCAACACCATCAGTGTTCTCGTTCGGGTTGTACCTCCCGTGGCAAGGCGATAAAAGTAGATCCCGCTGGAGACGCCCCGGGAGCTCCATCGAACCGAGTGGAAACCCGGCTCGGCCGTCCCCGAGAGAACCGTGGCGACGTCCCGTCCCAGAAGATCGATGACGTCCAGCCGAACCCGTGCCGCCTCCGGAACATAAAATGAAAATGTTGTTTCCGGATTGAACGGGTTTGGGTAATTCTGGTAGAGCTGGATGGCATCTGGGCGACTGTCGGCCGCTTCTGCCGGAACCGAGGTCACCTCGCTGTTCTGGTAGTACGGGGCGTACGTGGAGGCGAGCACGGGGGTGACGAGTTTCGCTGTCGTGCGGTCCATATGGTACACGCCCATGCTTTGAAACCCGTACGGCTGTTGCGCCGTGTACCAATCGAAGGCACACCACCAGGTTGTCNNGATACGCCCAGGGCCGCACGGCTCCGTCCCGGTCGCGAATGGACACCTCTGAAAACGCGAGAAATGTCGAGTCGAAGATCTGCCGCTGCTTCCATTGCTCGCTTCCGGACTCTGTGGACCAGTAGCCGAACTCGGTATCACAAAGGGGAACGGACGGCCTCACTCCGTGCGCCGCCTCGAGAAAACTCTTCGTCCCGTCATAGTAGGTGCCGCCGTGAAAGATCCCGAAATACATCGTCCAGCCAGGCACATCGCACGCAGCCTGAGACGGGTCGGACGCGCCGGGCCGGTCTGCGGCCGCCGACTGAGTGACCAGCCGTCCATCCGGGTAGAGCGTCTTGAGTTCACTGCGAACCGCGGAGATAAACGTTTCCCGTCCCCCGACCGCAAGACACTCGTTGCAGGTCGACCAGAATATGACCGACGGGCGGTTATAGTCCCTGAACACCATCTCCCGCCACATCTGCGTATGGACGTGTCGCATGGCATTCTGGATTAACCATGCCGTCTCGGTATCGAACCACCATACAGGTATTTCTTCCATCACCGCCAGACCAATCCGGTCCGCGACAAGATAGGTAGACGGTGCGTTCGGATAGTGAGCCGTTCTCAGGAATGAGGCGTTCAGGGCTTTGATTCGTTTCAGATCGCCGGTAATGACCTCGGGTGGGAGACTTCTTCCGTACAGCGGGTGGTCTTCGTGGCGGGCGATTCCCGGAAGGAAGGTCGGTTGTTGATTGAGCAGGAACATCGTGCCCGACACGCTGACGGTGCGAATCCCGAACTGAGTGGTCAATTCATCCAGAGTGACACCACCCTGCGCAATCGTGACCTTCAGGATATACAGATGTGGATGAAGCGGGGACCAGAGCCTGGGACTGGCTACGGCGATATTTGTCCGCCAGGCGCGGCAGGAGTCTTTCGGGATGACGAGGGTTTTTTCCAACGTCCCGGTGACTGCAGCCGGCATACCGATCAGATCCGCCGGATACTCGGTTCCCACGTTTGTTGAATCGATAGAGGCCTCGAAGACCTCGAGCGACACAGTCACCGACTTGTCGGC
>DKBG01000318.1 GCA_002451155.1 Ignavibacteria bacterium UBA6906 | reverse complement strand
GTTCAATCTGGGTCTGGGGCTCGTGATGATTGTCCCGCCGTCAGCTGCCGAGCCGATTCTCCGCTTTCTCAAGCGACGACGTGACCCGGGGGTGCTTCTTGGCGAAGTGGCCTGACGTACTCAGAGAGCGAAGAATGGACGAGCATTCACTGGTGAATGAATCAGGCCTCGCGCAGGATCTGCCGGCGGACCCGGACGAACACGCGGGAGTACCGGACCGCTTCAGTTCCCTTCACGAGGTTGCGCTCGAAGTGTGCTCTTCACGCAGCGTCGATGACCTCCTGGCAATCCTGCGCAGGGACTGCCGATGGCTGATCGATCACGACGTGGCCTATATCGCCCTTCTGGACCAGTCACGCACGAAATATCTGGTCCGCGCGCTCTCACCCGTCGCGGAAAATTCACATCTCGCCTCGCTCGAATGCCCCGTTGAAGACGGAGTCACCGGATCGGTTATCCGGAGCCAGGCCCCGCTCCTCCTTGACATGCCCGCCGGCCCCGGTTTCGCGGAACTCGAAGCGGGGACACCAGACTCAGTGCAATATGTCCTCAAGCTGCTCGGTTCTCGCACGTTGTTGTGTGTCCCGTTGAATACCGGTCAGGTCACGAACGGCGCCATCGGGTTTGCCTCCGCCACGAAGCTCGCGTTCGGGCAGAGGGACATGGTGATTGCGCAGATGCTTGCCACTCATATTGGCGTGACGATTCAAAACCTCGGACTCTTCGATGAGGCGCAGCGGCGGATCACGCAGATTGAGTTGGTGAACGAATTCGCGCAACGCCTTACGGGGACGCTTGAGCTGAAGGACCTTCTCCAGACGGTGGTGGACGCGATCCGCCGGTCTTTCAAGTATTTTGATGTTGGGTTCTTCATGCTGGATCCGACGGAGCGCGAGGTCGAGCTTATCGCGCATTCAGGAGAAATGGAGGCATTCCTCCCGCCGCAATACCGCCAGAGTCTGGATGACGGCATTGTCGGTTGGGTTGCCAAGCACGGGCAGAGGGTTCTGTGCGGCGATGTGCGGAGGGACAGCAGATACTTCTCGTATGCCCATGACGAAACTCGGTCGGAGCTGGCCATACCAATCCACATTGAGAACGAAGTCGTCGGGGTTCTGAATGCGGAAGACCGTGAGCTGAATGCGTTTGATGAAACGGATGCCGCGGTCCTGGAGACGATCTGTGAACAGCTCGGCGGCGCGATTCGCAACGCGAGGCTGTACGAACAGCTGAAGAAGAACAACGCGAAACTCCTGGAAGTCGACCGGATGAAGTCGGATTTTCTGGGGATTGTCTCGCATGATTTCCGATCCCCCCTCTCGACGATCATTCTCGCAGCAAACTCACTCCAGAAACGGTGGGAGGCGCTGGACAAGGGGAAGGTGGACGAATATCTTGGGATGGTTGTCGATCAGGCCACCAAGCTGGCGAACCTTGCGGAGGATGTGCTCTCCATCAGTCGCATGGAGGCGGGGAAACTCTCGTACTACTTCAGCTCTGTAAATCTCGGCCGCATCATCAACGATGCAGCCTCGATGGTGAAGTTCTCATCCCGTCACACGCTGGACGCTCCGGTGGATGCGGGCTCGGCTCTCGTCAAGGCGGACCAGGCGAAGTTGCGCCAGGTGGTTCAAAATCTCCTCTCGAACGCGGTCAAGTATTCTCCCGGCGGAGGGGCCGTCCGAGTTCGAATCGCGGATCATTTGAACGACTTCCTGCGGGTGACGATCGAGGACGACGGGATAGGCATTCCCGAGAACCAGATGGGGAAACTCTTTCAGAAGTTTTCGCGAATCGATTCCGAGGAGACGAAGAAGATCTCGGGGTCGGGCCTGGGGCTCTGGATATGTAAGGAGATTGTGAAAGCGCACGGCGGAGACATCTGGGCTGAGAACCGGCCCGGACGGGGAACAAGTTTTACGTTCACCATCCGGAGGGCCGGGCCCGCGTGATGCGCACTCAGGGGGAATTCTTCGTCGGGCGAGATTTCTGCGCGTGCGCCTCCGTCAGCCGCACAATCTGATCCGTGACTTCCTTCCATCTGCTCACATCCTGATTGTAGAAGTGAACTCCCGCCATGAACTCTGCGCGGGTCAGATGGTGGGAAGCCAGGAGGGAGTCCGTGGTGGATCTTTCATCGAGGCTGTCGCTTCCAGCGGGGATCCTGCTCGCGAGGAGATCAGCGTAGGCGGCAGCGAATCGTTCGATGGGAACCGGCGCGCGCGACTCCCGGGGCTTTCCGGGACATCCTGCGAGGAAGAGAAGGAGTGCTATGAGCACTCGGGGGAACGGTTTCATGGAGGGAGAATACCGCTTGTGCTGATGGAATGCAATATTTGATTTTCATGCCCTGATTGGGTATTATTATAATTCCCCGAAGAATAAACCAGGTCAGGACAACTTGCCATGCCATCAACATCAGACTTCCGGCCCGGACTGGTGATCAAGTATAACAACGACTTATGGACAGTCGTGGAATTCCAGCACGTCAATCCTGGCAATTGGCGTGCGTTCGTCCGGACGCGGCTCAAGAACCTTCGAAGCGGGAAAGTCGTGGAAAACCGCTTCCGGGCAGGGGAGTCGATTGAGGTTATTAGAATCGAACGAAAGGAGTTCCAGTTCCTGTACCGGGACACAGCCGGCTATGTGTTCATGGATAAGGCCACCTATGACCAGTTGACCATCCCAGGGGAGACCGTCGGTTCCGGCGCCCAGTTCCTCAAGGATGGGGAGTCAGTTGACATTCTGTTTAATGGAACCGACATTACGGGCATTGAGATCCCGATTACTGTTGAACTGGCGATCTCCGAAACGGTTCCCGGTGTCAAAGGAGACAGTGCCAACCCGGGCACGAAGCCGGCAAAGGTGGAGACGGGGGCGACGGTGAATGTGCCCTTGTTCATCAACGAGGGGGATGTTGTGAAGATCGACACCCGGACGGGGGGGTACATTGAGCGGGTGAAGGTGTAGGTGCAGGCCGAGCTGTCCGGACGCACGTCCCGATCAGTGAAGAAAAACCCTGGAGAGTCCATGGATCTGAACTACATCAAAAAGCTCATCAAGTTGGTATCTGAGAGCGGTGTCGACGAAATCGAGATCGAGGAAGAGGGGAAGAAAGTACGGATCTCCAAACGCACTGCAACGGGCGGGCCAGTCCTTCAGTCTGCGTTCCCGGTTTCTCCCGTCGAGGTTG
>DKBG01000344.1 GCA_002451155.1 Ignavibacteria bacterium UBA6906 | reverse complement strand
AGTAGAATTCTGGTCTCTCAATGAGATCCGGTCGAAATGCGGACCGGCGGGGGTGCAGGATTTCCTTACCGCATACGGGAGAATCGGCGCCATCACCGATGACACCCAGATGACCCTCTTCACTGCGGAAGGATTGTTGCGCGCGGAGAGCGGAAAGACCGGTGATGAATTGCCTGACTATGTTTCGGCTGTTCACCATGCCTACCTCCGCTGGCTCCTCACGCAGAGAGAAGCATCCCAGCACAGAGACTTTCCGCGGGCAACGAGACTTGAAAACCTTGGGTGGCTTTACCGGAACCGTGCGATGCGATCGAGGCGCGCCCCAGGGTCAACCTGCATCGCGTCCCTGCGAGGCGAAAGGGCCGGGACACCGGAGAAGCCGGTTAATTTCAGCAAGGGATGCGGGGGACTCATGCGGATTGCTCCAGCCGGGATCTTCTTCGCCGACCCCGAAATGGCATTTGACATGGGGATGCGGATTGCAGCGCTTACGCATGGCCACCCGTCAGGGTACCTGGCGGCGGGGACGTTCGCGGCAATAATCAGGGCAACACTGGACGGTTCATCCCTCGAGAGCGCCTGCGATTGCGCCATCGTGCTCCTCAAGCGCCGTCGCCAGCACGAAGAATGCCTGGCAGCTCTTGAACAAGCTCTTCTGTCGGTCGTCAACGGCGATGCCTCCGCCGACAGCGTGGAACAGCTCGGATCAGGATGGCTGGCCGAGGAAGCACTCGCAATCGCAGTCTATTGCGCCGTCTCGGCGAAGGGAGATTTCAAGAAGGGGGTTCTCCTTGCCGTCAATCATGGCGGAGACAGCGACAGCACGGGGGCACTAACTGGAAACATCCTCGGGGCACTGTGCGGCGTGCAGAGCATCCCAGCCCGCTGGCTGGAACAACTCGAACTGCGCGAAACCCTGGAATCGATTGCCACTGATCTTTCCACTAAACACAGGAGTGATGCTGAATGGCTGGAAAGATATCCCTCCTGAGCAGCTTGGCTCCTTTGCCGTCCCGAGTAGGCTGTGCTCTCCTGGGGATCTGCTTTCTTACCTCTTTCGTAATGGCACAGAAGGCGGTGCGGAACCTCCGACCGGGAAAAAACCAGATTTCGATCGAGTTCGAAGGGCGGCAGAGGTCTGCCCTGCTCTGTTTGCCGGTGCGGCATAGTATGCCGGAGTCCGGCTGGCCCCTCGTTCTGATGCTCCACGGGGCGGGAGGGTCGAGCGCCAACGTCATCGAAAGCACCGGCTGGGACCTCCTCGGGGAGGCGGAGGGCGTCGTGACCCTCTTCCCTAATGGGACGCCGAGAGACGAGGGTCGCCCGGAAAACTTCTGGCGTAATCCGCAGACATGGAACTCGGGCGCGACGGAATCGCTCTCCTCGGGTCGGGGGAGCGCCGCTACCAAACAGGTCAATGATGTCGATTTCCTCGATTCCCTGATTCGATTGGTGTGGGGCGAACTGAAAATTGACCGGCGGAGAATCTACGTTGCGGGGCACTCCAATGGTGCCGGGATGGCATACAGGCTGGCATTCGAGCGCCCGGGCATGGTAGCTGCGGTGGGGGTTATGGCGGGACATTTCTTCCAGAACCCACGGGAGATGCGACTGGACGTTTCACTGATACAACTGCTCGGTGAACGGGATCCCTTTGCCCCTCTCGAAGGAGGAGACGCGGGCATTCTCTGGCTGAGGATGAACGTTCCGCCGGCGCTGAATGCTCCGGAAACATGGGCGCGCATGATCGGCGCTTCGATTCGACATGATACACTTCAGGTCGACCGGGACCTCGTGGTGCTTCGATGGGGACCTTCTCCGACGGGCGCGGAAGTGAAGAGCATTCAAATTCTTGGACACGGGCACGGATGGCCCCGACCCGGCCATACACCGAGATTGCCGGAATTCCTTGCGGGACCAGACCGGCCGGCCATTGACGCTACCAGGGAGATCTGGACATTCTTCCGGGCGCATCCCCGACTCGATTGACCAGCCCCGCGATACACGAAGAAATGTCCGGCGAGACAGCAACGTCTTTGGTTCATTTCCCCCGCGCGAGGCGAGTGCGCACAGCCGCACTTTTGAGTTCACGCAGGGCATCTGCAGCGATCCATCGGGCAGCCGGTGAATCGATTGCACTGATGGCCCCTGCTTCTGCTATCGCCGCCCGGTGAAGACGGCGGTTCCGCTTGCCGATATGCCGCAACGCCCAGTTCACGGATTTCCGGACGTAATTCCGGTTGTCAACGGATTCCCGTCGGATCAGTGGAAGGAGGGCGAGAAAGCGGGCGTCGGGCGACTCCCTGTCATGCCATGCAAGACAGGCGACCAGCGCGAAGGCGGCCCGCTTCACGAATTCCTCCTCCCTCCGGGACCACTCGCGCACTTTTGTCCAGGCCAGCGGAGACTTGTCGAATAGATTCATGCAGACTTGATCACAAACATCCCATGAATCGATCTCCCTGACCCATGCATTCATCTGACGGGACGTCATCCGGTCAGGGTCTCCAACCATGGACGCAAGTATTCTGGCCTCCGGAATCCCGGTCTTCCAGAGCGCCAGGGCGAGCTTCTGGTCTCTACCGATCTCACGTGCGAGCTTCCTCAGGTGAGGAATTGAAACCCCGAGGCGGCCCTCGCCGACGATGCCGAAACGGGCCATGCCTTCAAGCTGATCCGGACGCGCGCGTTCGTGCAATCGTTTCAGAGCTTGAGGGAGGGTCATGATGTCGGGGGCAATTGTGAGTTGGCGGCGATCAGAAATTCATACACGTTAGGGCACACATGACTCTGACGGCGAACATACGGGGTCCATGTGTCTCTCGAGTCTCACGAGTCAGCCGTAAGGCGGAAAGCGTGGTAGATCTGTGACGGCAGGCTTCACGTATCTTACCTCATCTTGGTTGTCTGCTTCCTTCCCCTCCGCGCGGACCTACGATGATGCTCTCCGAAGACTATTTCTTCTGCTTGCGAGCGTCAGGATGGGTATCGGCGGTTTTCTCCGGCGACGAGCGCTGCCCCGAGGCCCAGCGTTTTACTCGCTCCATCATCCGGCGCGCCCAGGGGAAATCGATGGAAAGCAGGGCAAGCCCGGCGAGGATGAGCAGGAGTCCGGGGCCCGGGATGAACAGCAGAACGATCCCCAGCGCGATGAGAATAGAGCCCACGACTCCTGTGATGATCTTACCCATTGTTCCCGCCTGAGTCACTTATCCCGCCGGCTGGCGCGCCGTCCGGTGCCGGTCCACCCAGTACGCCCAGGCGACAAAAAGCCAGGCGCCAATCGCGCTATAGGCCACTGCCATATCACTGGGCGGAGGTGGACTCACAAAATTCAGGCCCCAGATTGCCGGCAGCAGGAGAATGAGCGACCAGAGTGCGATACGACCAGTTCGGTCCTTCGCCTCTGTTGTCCGAAGATAGATGATCACCCCTCCTACGTAGAGGAACCCTTCGACGAGTAGCTCTGCCAGCGGATGGTTCCAGAGCCCGAGGCCGACCCGCAGATCGAGTCCGGGGACTAGGAGCAGGTCTGGACGATGAGTGAGGAAATCGAGCACCCAATGGCTGACAACGAGCCCGCCGAGGATGTACGCAGTGACGTTTTCCCTTTTCCGCCAGTAGTAGAGCCCTGCAACAACCACACCCCAGACCAACACCGCCAGAAGGCTGTGAGAGATCGGGTAGTCGTAAAAATCGAGAGGGTTCATCGCTGTGTTGCCTGCGTCAATCCTCACATGTTCAATCCCCATGAGGACGAGAATCGGCCAGAGCAGATCGATGAATTGTGCGGCGAGAAAAAGCGTACCCAGAGAAGCGCGTGGGGCAATGCGTTTGGCGCCAAATCCGACTGCATAGTGACCGATGAACATGTCAACCCTCTTCTCTTTGTGTGGTGTACCAGCTACAGAAGCCAATATTCTCGTAAAGATCAAATTCCACTGTTGATTCAGGCTCGGTTGCCCGGGGCAGGGTGTACGCCAGGGCGAGAGACCCCATGAATCTGTCCATGAGCCGGAGATGAACCGTCAACCATTCATCCGGTGCAGTGTCTGCCAGGCGCTTTTCACAGAAGAGAAGGTGGCAGCTATCTGCGGAGGATTGCGCCGACCTGCCCGAGCGCGCTTTTCGTTTCAATCCACCCGCAATTGTATTTCTGCTTTCTAATCCGTTTCTTTGATCATCCGCACTGTTCCCGACCGGCAGGGGACCCACCGTCTCCGCAATGAAAGGCAGGGCCATGCATCGTCCACGTCTATGTCTCCCTCTTCTCGCAGGCACTTTCCTTTTCCTTTTCGGGTGTGGCGGGGAGCACATTCCTCCTCCCCCCGCGACCGAGATGCGCCCTGTGAGCGATACCTATCATGGTGTGACGATTGTCGACAACTATCGATGGCTCGATGATCTGAACGATCCTGCCGTACGGAAATGGAACGATGAGCAAAATGCGTACACCCGCCAGCAGATCGATCGCTTCCCTGCCTGGGAACCTCTGTACGCAAGGTTGAAAGAGTTGCTTACCGATACCTCCGCGACTTACTACAACCTTGTTCGTCGCGGGCACCTCTTTGCCATGAAACGGCAGCCACCGAAAAATCAATCATTTCTTGTCCGGCTCGAATCGTTCGAGGATGGCATCCGCGAGGAGACAGTCGTCGATCCGAATCAGATTGATACGAGCGGCAGGACATCCATAGACTGGTACGTCCCGAGCCGTGATGGCCGCCTGGTTGCAGTCTCCCTTTCCGAAAACGGGAGCGAGGACGGATCGGCCTCCGTCTTTGAAGTCTCCACAGGCAGGCGATTCGATGACCGGATTCCGGGAGTCCAGTACCCGACCGCCGGCGGGGATATTGAGTGGAACGCGGACAATTCAGGATTTTACTATACGCGCTTCCCGCAGGGGGATGAGCGCCCTCCGGAAGACGCCCATTTCTATCAACAGGTCTATTTCCACACGCTCGGTACACCGACCACCCGGGACAGGTATGTTATCGGCAGGGAATTTCCGCGGATCGGAGAGATCAGACTCTCCTCTCCCGACAACGGGAAATATCTCCTTGTCACCGTGGCAAACGGAGACGGGGGTGAGTTTTCCCATCACCTGATGAGTCCGAACGGCGTCTGGCGTCAACTTACGCAGTACGAGGATCAGGTCAGGGCGACTGCATTCGGCCCGGACGGGAGACTCTATTTGCTCTCGGGGAAATCGGCCCCCAGGGGAAGTATCATTGCCCTTCCACTAACGCCAACGGGACCGGGGAAGCCCGTGCCGGTCGTCAGCGAGTCGGACTGGTCTATTGAGGGGTTCCTTCCGATGAAGAACCGGATCTACGTGACCGAAGTTCTCGGCGGACCGGAGCGGATCAGTGTCTATGATCTGAGCGGCAGGCGGCTGGACGTTGTTCCAAGAGACACCCTCGTGTCGATTGGCGCGATAGTCGGACTGGAGGGGGATGACATTCTCTACGGGACCCAGTCCTATCTCACTCCACCTGCGTACTACCGGTACAGTGCTGCGACAGGACGTTCCACTCTCACATCGCTTGCCGAGAAACCGTCTGTGGACCTCTCAGACGTAGAGGTGATCCGTGCCTTCGCTCCTTCGAAAGACGGCACGAAAGTACCGATAAGTATTCTGCGGAGGAAGGACTGCGTCCTTGACGG
>DKBG01000011.1 GCA_002451155.1 Ignavibacteria bacterium UBA6906 | reverse complement strand
TGCCGTGCACTGGCAGAGGTAACTGTTCCTGGAACCCCCGCCGATAATGTGAACGGTCTGCAGAGGCCTGGTGTGCACTTCCCGCAATTCTTCGAGCACCTGGCGGTATTTGAGTGCGAGGCTCTCGAAGATGGTCCGGGCAAATTCTCCGGGCGACGAGGGCGCAGGCTGTCCTGTGTGCTGGCAGTATCGCGTGATGGCGTTCCTCATATCCTCGGGGTGAAGGAATCCGTGCCAGTCGGGGTCAACGAGTGAACGGAACCGGGGGGCGGAGGCGGCCAGGTCGACGATCTGATCATAGCTGATCGACTCTCCCTCAGCTGCCCATCTGCGCCTGCACTCCTGAAGAAGCCAGAGGCCGGCGATGTTCTTCAGGAAACGAATTGTACCGTCTACACCCCCCTCGTTTGTGAAATTCGCTTTCATCGCCTCCGGTGTCAGAATCGGGCGCATGATCTCAATCCCCATCAGGGACCAGGTACCGGAGCTGATATATGCCCAGTCATGACCGGTGGCTGGAACGGCGGCCACGGCCGATGCTGTGTCGTGGGAGGCGACGGCTACAACCGGAAGGTCCACGCGTGCGGATTTGCCGAGACTTGACTTTTCCATTGGTCCGACAATTGTTCCCGGTTTGATCGGATCTCTGAAGATGGATCTTCTAATTCCGATCGCGTGGAGCAGCTCCTCTTCCCATGTCCCGCTCACAGGACTGAGAAGTTGGGAGGTCGACGCGATCGTGGCTTCCGTTGTCCGGGTGCCGGTGAACAGATAAGTAAGCATGTCCGGGATGAAGAGGAGATCTGAAGCGGCCTCGGGCGTTTTCACCCCGCGCCTGCGCATGGCCAGGAGCTGAACGAGTGAATTGAACTGCAGGAATTGGATCCCGGTGAGAGCATAGATCCGCTCGCGGGGAAGGATCCGAACCAGCTCATCTATCATCCCGTCAGTCTGAGGATCACGGTACGCGTGCGGCAGGCCGAGAATCGTCCCGTCCTCCCCAAGAAAGCCAAAATCAACTCCCCACGTGTCAATACCCAGACTCTCCGGCATTGGAAGATCCCCGTCGAGAGATCGTGCCAGGCCGGTCTTCAACTCTTCAAAAAGGCTGTAGACGTCCCAGTACAGGTGGCCATGGATGCGGACCGGAGCATTCGGAAATCGGTGTATCTCGTGAAGCTGCAGGGTGTTGTCCCGCAGAACGCCGAGCATTGCGCGGCCGCTTTCGGCACCCAGGTCGAATCCAAGGAAAGAATGCATGCTCATGGTGGGGCGACGATCGATGGTACCAGTTCTACGGTTCAGGAAGCCAATCTACTGGCGCGGATCCAGGAAAGGGGTCCCGGCGGATACATGCGGGCGGCCGCGGTCGCTTCAATCAGCAAAGTAACAACAAATTTCCCCCCAATCAAGCAGGTGCCCGCGCGTTCGGGCCCGCATTCTACAATCTACAGCCCTGGGGGAATCCGTGTCATTGATACTCCAGGCGTGCGATGCGAGAATCGTGGTACGGAGTGTGTAGCGCACTGGGAGGCGACATTCGATCATTCTGGAGACAAAGATGGCTGTGTGGAAAGGTGAAGCTGACTGCCCTAAGTGTGGTGGAGAGGGAACGTTGCTGGTATCTGCGGAGACAACCTCGGTCGAAATTGAAGGATGCTGGGTTTGCGGGTTTGGAAGGAGTGATGACGGAATCGAATTGGAGTTCATACCGCTGCGAAAGTTGCGAGTGACTGAAAAGCGACCGTCACCGGATCGCACGCGACAGCGGTAGCCCTTCTACGGGTCTGAGTGATGTCATTCCCGGTCAAATGCCCCACCGCGGAGTCAGGTGAGGCATTTGGCGTTTTTGTCTGCCTTTACAGGGGCGTTGAATTTTCTTCAACTTCTTCCTATCCTGACGACTGGAGTCGTGCGGTCCTGCGCAAGACTGAGGACACCCGCTCCTGATTGCCCTCTCCGCGTCATCCCTGGTCCAGGAGGATCCCTTTGAATACCTCTCAACGCGTAGCCCGGTCTATGAAAATTTGGCTTCCCCTCCTTTCCCTGCTAATCCTGAGCGTGCCGGTCCAGACCAGAGCCCAGGAAGGGTGGGGCGATCCGAACGTGCCTGACTGGCAGAATCCCGTTGTTCTCGGGATAAATTCCGAACCCCCTCACACAACGCTCGTGCCGTACCAGGACCTCCGTTCTGCCCTCCGTGGTGTGCGGGAGGAGTCAGCGTACTTCAGGCTTTTGAATGGCCAGTGGCGGTTTGCCTTCAGCGAGAAACCCTCCGATCGTCCTGCTGAATTCTATGAATTGGACTACGATATTTCAGCGTGGAAGGAAATATCGGTTCCGGGCAACTGGCAGTTTCAGGGATACGATGTTCCCATTTACCTCAACTCCGGCTATCCCTTCCCGGCGGATCCTCCGCGGATTCCATCGGACTTCAATCCCGTTGGCTCCTATCGGCGGGAATTCGATCTGCCGAGTGAATGGCTTGGCCGGCAGGTTTTCCTTCATTTCGACGGTGTGGAATCAGCATTCTACGTCTGGGTGAACGGGCAGAAAGTCGGGTTCGGGAAAGGAAGCCGGACGCCGGTCGAATTCAATATCACGAGGTATCTCCACCCGGGATCCAATCATCTGGCTGTCGAAGTGTATCGCTGGTCTGACGGATCGTATCTTGAATGTCAGGATTTCTGGCGGCTCTCGGGTATCTTCAGGGATGTGTATCTCTTCTCTTCGCCGCTCGTCCACCTCCGGGATTTTGAGGTTGTAACCCGGCTGGATGAACAGTACCGCAAGGCGACGATGAGCATCAGGGCCCGGGTGAAGAATTATGGGAACAGAGGACTGAACAAGCCAGTCGTCGAAGCGGTCTTGTTTGATACATCGGGAGCGATCGGCGGAGGTGTCTTCGTCCGGGGTGAGGGGGTGTACATCGCGCCGGGCGCTGAGACGATCATTTCCCTCGTCGGAGAGGTCGAGAATCCCAGGCTCTGGTCCGCTGAGATCCCGGAATTGTACACGCTGGTCCTTGTCCTGCGTGACGGGGCAGGCGAGGCGCTCGAATTCGAGAGCTGCAAGATCGGGTTCAGGGACGTTGCGGTTCAGAATGGACAGTTGCTTGTCAACGGGAAACCGATTCTGATCAAAGGCGTCGACCGGCATGAGCACGATCCCGACAGGGCCCATACGATTAGCCGGGAGTCGATGATCCAGGATATCCGTTTGATGAAGCAGCATAACATCAATGCTGTGCGGACCTCTCACTATCCGAACACCCCGGCATGGTACGAGCTCTGCGACCTGTACGGGTTGTACATCATTGATGAGGCAAATATTGAGTCGCACGGGATAGGGTACAGGCCGGACGCCACCCTGGCGAACAGGCCGGAGTGGCTACCAGCCCATCTCGACCGGATTCAACGGATGGTCGAGAGAGACAAGAATCATCCCTGCGTGATCATCTGGTCGATGGGGAACGAAGCGGGTGACGGCACGAATTTCGAAGCGGCGAGTGAGTGGATTCACAGGCGTGACCCAACCCGTCCGGTCCACTACGAGCGGGCCGGGCTCCGGCCGCACACCGATATCTACTGCCCGATGTACCCCGATCCGTCGAGTCTTGTGGAATATGGAGCATCCCCGAGAGACAGGCCCCTTATAATGTGCGAATATGCCCACGCGATGGGGAATTCCGTCGGGAATCTGCAGGACTATTGGGACATCATCGAATCTCACCGTCAGCTTCAGGGGGGATGTATCTGGGACTGGGTGGACCAGGGCTTCCGGAAGAAGACGGCGGACGGGAGGGAATTCTGGGCCTTCGGAGGGGATTTTGGGGAAAACCAAACCGACGGAAATTTCTGCTGCAACGGGCTGGTTCTTCCCGACCGAACCGTTACGCCGAAGCTCCTTGAGGTGAAGAAGGTGTACCAGAATATCGGTTTCTCGGCTGTGGATCTCATTGATACACAGATTGCAGTGCGGAACAAATTCATTTTTACAGACCTGGATCGCTTCGAATTCGCCTGGGAGCTCCTTGAAAACGGTCATCACCTCCGGTCGGGCATCCTTCCCGCACGGAGGGTCGAGCCGGGTGACACGACGCGCTTTCATATCTCGCACAGGCTCTCCGAGCCGGCGCCCGGCTCCGAGTACCATCTGATTCTCACTGCTCGGTTGCGTGATTCGACCCTCTGGGCGGAGGGAGGGTTCGAGGTGGCACGCGAGCAATTCGCACTCCCTCTTCGGACCCCGGTTGCACCGATTCCCCACGCGGCCCTGCCGCCGCTTTCTGTGGCGGCGGACGATTCGGCCGCGACGATTGCCGGAACGAATTTCATGCTCGTCATCGGGCGACAGTCAGGTATCATCGAATCATGGAGGCATCGGGGGTCGCAGGTTATTGAGGAAGGGCCCACGCCGAATTTCTGGCGGGCCCCTACGGACAACGACTTTGGGAATGGGATGCCGGATCGGTGCGCGGTATGGAGACGGGCTGGAGAAAACCGGGAAGTAAAGCGATTCGCGGTCGGGCAGCCGGCGGCGGGAGTTGTCACGGTCCAGGTCGAATGCAGGCTCCCGGATGTTGGCTGCACGCAGGTCATCGAATATACCGTTCTCGGAACAGGGGATCTGTTTGTGCGAACCTCCTTCACTGTCGGGAGAGTGCTTCTGCCTGAGATTCCCCGTTTCGGCATGAGGCTTCATGTCCCCGGGATCCTCGGGAGCGTGGAGTGGTTTGGCAGGGGCCCACAGGAGAATTATTCCGACAGGAAAACAGCGGCGTTTGCCGGATACTACCAGGGCAGCGTGCGGGAACAGTTCTTTCCTTATGTCAGCCCCCAGGAAACGGGGTATCGGACGGACGTCCGCTGGGTAGCGCTTCGTGATGCCGGGGGCGGTGGTCTCCTCGCTGTGGGTCAACCCCTTCTCTGTTTCTCCGCACTCCGGTACACTGCGGAAGACCTTACGCTGAAAAGCCGGGGGGCAATGCACCCGGTTGATCTGAAGGAACGACCTTTCGTCGAGTTCAACATTGACCTTGCCCAGATGGGTGTCGGGGGTGACGATTCGTGGGGCGCAAAGCCGCATGTGGAGTATCTGCTTCTCCCGAAGGACTACTCCTACGAGTACCGCCTCCGCCCCTTTACGGGTTCGGAGGATCCTGCTCAGCTAAGCAGGCAGCGGTTCGTACTGCCCTGACCGCCGGTGTGCCC
>DKBG01000279.1 GCA_002451155.1 Ignavibacteria bacterium UBA6906 | reverse complement strand
TCGTAATAGGACGTCATGTTGCCGACCGCTTTTGTCGCAAAGCGGTTGAGGTTCAGTGAGATGTAGCCGATGATAAAGGCAAAGCCCATGACAAGAATGATGCTTGCTTTCCCGCCCATGACGTTCGCCTCCCGCGGTGTGTGGTGTCGTTAGATAGGGCGCCGGACCGTTCTGGCAGGGACGAGCAGGGATGCTGTGGCCCGGATCTGAAAGGGAAACCGATAAACCGGAAATGACATTCTCCGCCGGCCCCAAAGGACCGGCGGAATGGAATCGTGGACTAGTCTGCCTGCGTGATGCGATAACTTTCCCACCAGCTCGAAATTGCGTAGGTTTTCACGTAGTAACCGGGATAATAGGGTGGGCGTATGGCCGGATCCTCCAGACGCGGATCCCATGCGTATGCCTTCTTGAAACCGCTGATGAGCGTTGACGAGCTGCCTCCCCCCGCGGTGTACTTTCCAACCTCCTCTTCAGTATCCTGAACGATTGAACCGTAGGTCTGGAGTTCTCCGCAGACCGGGAGGGAGTTCAGGTTCTCGGCCCGAAGAGACCCGGTCCGGGCGAGCAAACAGGCCTGAGCCTGACAGTTTGTGCGGTTTGGCGTGTTATCGGCAATGACGATATCATGTTCGGAAATAACCCCGATAAGGTCATCGCTTGAACCGACCCGCGGATCCTGTTCGTACCGGATGTCATCGGTGATATAGGTGCTGAGCATCGAAGCGATTGAGAGTTTTCCGTCCACGACTCCCTTGATATACACATTCCGGTCGGTCATGATGACGCCGTTGAAACCTGCATCGCTCAGCATCACGGTGTCGCGCACCCCCGACGTCATGTCCCGGACGATAGCCACTCCGTCATTGTTGGCGGATGTTCCGCCCTCAAGCGTGACCTCGATATCGCTGGTGTAATGTCTGCCGCCGGACGTGCTCGCGTTTGCAAGCTCGAGTAGATCGGGAGGCATATCAACCTCGGCCACACCCGTTTCATATCCGTTCTTGAAGCTGGCCTGGTTTGCCCCTGTGCCGACCTTGGGCGGGTCGAAGGCTTTTGAAACGGTCACTTTCTCCATGAACGTGGGGCTTCCGCTTATGTGAACACGCCCGTTGGAATGGGCCCTCCCCCAAATCGTGTCCTTGTTGCGCCAGAAGACGTTCCCCTCGTTGTTGGTAAACCAGGCATAAAGAGAAAATGTGGCCTTCCGCCGGGTGTTCAGATAGACCTCGATCGTGTCCTGAAGAGCTCCGCCCGACGACGCCGGATAGTACGATATGCACCGGAGCATCTTGCGGAAGCCCCCAAGATCATAGACCCGCGCCGTGAAGGCGCCCGTGATCGAAGGACTGTTGAAGCTCTGTGTCAGTGGCCCGGTCCACGTGGTGTCTTCGTAGATCTTGGACAGGGCGGTGTTTACACCTGCAAGCGCCAGGTTATGCGACACTGTCGCTTCATGATAGGACGTCATGTTTCCGACGGCCTTGGTTGCAAACCGGTTCAGGTTCATTGAAATGAAACCCAGAACCAAACCGAAGCCCATAACGAGAATAATACTAGCTCTGCCACCCATACGGCATTCTCCTGGTCGTGTATGTCTTAACGACGAGTGTTCTGTGATGCGAGACGCGTCTGCTGCCAGAGCGAACTCGAATACAACGCCGAGCGCTCACCCGTGCCGACCATGCCGGGATCACGTGTGGGGGCGTANNCCGTCATTGATCTGCCGTTTCACCATTCGGTCCAGCTCATTCTGCGTGTCGATCATTTCGCTCGGGTCACCGAGAGAGTACTTTACGGTATCAACGCTTCCGTCGCGGTCAATATCGCACAGGAAATGTATCCGGGATTCCTCGGCTTTCATGATAGTCGGTTCCCGCTCCGGTACCCCGAATCCCATGTTGCGGAGCTCGCCTTCGACAAGCTGGGCAGTGTTCGTCAGGAGTTCCTGAACGAGCATGTCGCCACTGTGGGTGGCCTGTGTCTCCGCGGCGATATCGTTCGCGGTGAGGAGGATCATGAGAATGGTGCCGCCGAACAACATCGATCCGATAATATCAAAGAGTGCGGACATGATTCAATGGCCTCCTCAGGCTTAGTCGAAGTGAAAGTAACCGAGCACGAGCGACATACGGACCGTGTCGATCTCGATTGGACTTGTTGCGACAGGAAAGATGCGCCAGGTCTTCATGTCCATTCGCTTGACAAAGGTCCTCGATGTGGTAACTACGAGGAGGTTGTCCGGATTGACGTAGGAGACCGAAAACTCCGTGCGGTACACCCGGTTCGTTCCCATCGCCTGCTTATCCATCGTAAGCCCGTTAAAATCGTCGAAGTCATCGAACAGAGCAAGGCTGTCTTCCCCGGATTCCGCTCCCAGGTACAGACCGCTTGTCAGCGCCGACGGGTTTGCGATGGCAATGTTTGAGGTGTCCGTGATCTCGTCAAATGCGAGGCCCTGTGCGATTTCCATGTAGGAGCTGGCGATGGTCGTTCCAAGAATTCCATCCTGACCCGTAGCGATGGTTTCGCCTGTACTCGCGACGACCTGGTAGAAATTCAGGAGGATCGTGGTGAGGAACATGAATGCGCCGATTGTGAGAATAGTCTGCCCTGTTGACATGGGAATATGCCTCTGGCTGAGTATGATGTGCTACTCCAGGGCTCAAAAACGGTGCCACGGTGGGGTCGGAGGGGAGAAGGGTGAAAGAGGCGGAAAAGCCCCCCCCAGGCGTGCGTTCGATCACATGCCGGGCGGCATGGAGGAGGGAACGTGAAAAGCTACAATCGAGGAGACAAACAGAGGCGTTTCTGCTTCCCAAGTATGGAGAAGGGTGACACTGCCTACTCCGCGAGCATCATGAAGATTCCCTCGATGCGCCCGAGCGGCGCTGCGAGCTGAATCCCGGCGACGTCGTTCCGGATACGCTGGCAGGTATCCCGCGCGATGGCGATTCCTTCGTTAAAGGCGGCGTCTTTAGTGGCGGCGCGCTTCATGCGCTCGAGAATCTCCGGGGGCACGGATGCTCCCGGGACCTCGTTGTTCATGAACTCNNTCAAACACCGGCTGGGTAATCATATACTCAGCTCCCGCTTCGATCTTCCAGTCAAGCCGCCGGAGTTCCTCATCAAGATTGAGCGCGCCCGGATTCACCCCCACGCCGATGCTGAACGCGGTTGGGTCTCCGATGGGATTCCCCGCGAGGTCAAGCCCGTGATTGAGCCGGTTGATCAGGTTGGCCAGTCCGATTGCGTCGACGTCAAACAC
>DKBG01000312.1 GCA_002451155.1 Ignavibacteria bacterium UBA6906 | reverse complement strand
GGATTGTCGCTGCGGGTGGACGTCCATGACCGGCCTGGAAGTCGATCTCAGCGCGCTCTTCGTTCTGGCGGTCATTCTGATCTGGTTCATGATTGCGTACCAATTCGTCCTGACAGTATTCGGGTATATCAACTATGTGCGGTCGCTCCGGGAGAGAACGCGGATCGATGGGAGGGATTTTGAATTTCCGTCTTGTACGATTCTCGTGCCCGCACACAACGAGGAAAAGGTGATCGGCAGGACGCTTGAGGCACTCTGTGCCCTGGAGTACCCATCGGACCGGCTGACGATCCTGATCGTCGACGATGCATCGACCGATGCCACAGGAGAGATCGTTGAAGCAGCGGGGGCGAAGGATCCCCGGGTTCGTCTGCTGACGATCCCGCCGGGTGAGGGCGGCAGGGGAAAGTCCCGCGCGTTGAATGTTGCGTTCCGGCAGGTTGCCAGCGAGGTGGTGGCCGTTTATGATGCGGACAACACTCCGGCTCCGTCAGCTCTACGTTACCTTGTCGCCCAATTACTGCTGTTCCCGGAGCTCGGGGCGGCACTCGGTAAGTTCAGGACCGTTAACCGAAACGCAACCCTGCTTACCCGGTTCATAAATATCGAAACACTGAGCTTCCAGTCAATCCTCCAGGCGGGACGATGGCAGATGCATTCCATTGCCACGCTTCCCGGGACCAACTTCGTTGTCTGGACCCGGGTTCTCCGTGAGTTGAACGGATGGGACGAGGATGCATTGACGGAAGACTCTGAATTGAGCATTCGGATCTACCAGCTTGGATACACGATAAAGTACATCCCGTATGCAGTGACCTTTGAACAGGAGCCGCAGGTATGGCGCGTCTGGGTTCGTCAGAGAATGCGCTGGGTCCGGGGGAATAACTATGTGATCGCGAAATTTCTACGCGAACTTCCCGGTTTTCGCAGTAAACGGCTTGCCTTCGATCTGTTGTATACCCTGTCACTGTATTACCTGTTTTTCTTCGCGATTGTCATATCCCTTCTCCTTTTTGTGTTGAGCGTGGCGAACCTTGTGAATATTGCGCTGCCGGGACCGTACACACTCGTGTGGATGATGGCGTTTGTTCTCTTCATTGGAGAAATTTACCTGGCGCTCTCATACGACGGCGAAGATTCGGCAACAAACGCTGCACTAATTGCACTGATGTATTTTACCTACTGTCAACTATGGATCTATGTCGTTCTGAAGGCCTGGTATGCGGAAGTGGCGAGCAAAGGGGAACGGGTCTGGGACAAAACCGAGCGGGTTGACCCTGACCTGGAACGGAGGTCTCATGCTGGGTAAAGCGGCTGGACTGGTGATGCTGGTTGTCTCGACTGTATCCGCGCAATGGGGGGGATATCTCTCGTCAACGCAGGGATACAACACAAACCCTCTGTACAACTACGACGAGCGCCCAGACCAGCTGAATCAGGGGTACCTCGAGCTGAAATGGGGGGCGGGCGAAGAGATATCACGGGTTCAGGTCATGTACGTAGGCTCGCTTATGCTGTTTAACCAGATTGGCGACAGGACGTACTACGAACACTTTCTTCAGGGCGACTATCTCCACCGGTTTCCAACACGGGAGTGGAAGGGTCAGAATGGAGAACCACCGTCTGATGAGACCTTTGTCGGCAATACCCTTTCCCTCCGGGCGAAATTCGGGGCCCGGCATGACCGGGAGGCGTTCCGTGAGTACGACAATGTCGGCGGAACTGTCACCGGGTCCATCAAATTCATGAGCGCCCGGACTTCGTTCACGCTCCTCACAAACGAACTGGGTTTCCGGTATTATGTCTATGTTCCGGAGTTGTCCAACGTCCTGGATCTCCTTACAGCGAAAATCGGAGGCCCACTGGGCGGTGGAATAGAGGGGAGTGTCTTTGCCGCGGGTGGCATCAAGCACTTCACAACAGGAACGTTTGACAGCACATCCCTGTTTGAGACCTACACAACTCCGGGGAACGGCAACGGAAAAGGTAAGGGAGCCGGTAATTCCTCCCCGGGGCAGGGTTCACAGAAGAAAGGCGGCGTTGTGGTCAATCCCTCCACGGCAAACGCCTTTATCATTGATCTTGGCGGTGAATTGGGATCGACCTGGGGTTCCGGATCGCTCCTTGCCGTCGCCCGCATCCGCGTCAACCTGAGCGATAGTGCGAGGTATGTCGCACAGTTTGCCAATACGCTCGGGTTGAGCGAGGACATTTATAATGATTTCTTCAGCTACCAGGGCCCCGAGCTGAAGCTTACCTTCCGGCAGCAGCTTCCTCTCCGCCTGTCGCTTCAGCTCTCGGGTGAAATGGCGAGGCGTACCTATCTCGCTCCCGCCTTCGATCTTGCGGGGAACGCGCTCCCGGGAAACCGCGTTGACACCCGATTTTCAGGGGAATTCTATCTTTCACGATACGTTGAGTTGACCGATGCGGTCGGGTTTGACCTCGCGCTCAGCGGGGGAGCGTTGTCGAACAGGTCCAACGACGAGTACAACGACTACACGGTGTTCACGATTGCTCTGGGAGTCGGTATCGGTTTCTGACGCTCGAGGACAATTCCCTCCGATCATCTCGCCCCATCCTTGTTTCTCTCCCGTTCGTGTTGCTTTTGCCCGTCCGCTCCACCGGCACTTGCGGAAGGGGGCTGTCGCGGCCGCGATCGAGATAACAGGGGTCACCCGGAAGGGTGGAATCTCGCTGCCTTCAGCGCCTGATTGGTGAACGAGAAATGGACCTGTGGAATGCGCTCCTGTGCTCTTTGCCCTCCGTTGCCGGGGACCAGAGGGGCGAAGACGGAGTGGCGATGAACAGATGAACGGCGAGGTAGCATCCGGCGGGCAGCCTCACGCAGACATTGCCATGTCGGATACGGTAACAGGTTCGATCCGGTACGAATGTGTGATAGTGACGTTGGGACGCAGCATCGCCGAGACGGAACAGTATTTCGTTGTTGAGAGTTCAATGGCACGCTCGACGTCGGCGGAATTGATGCCGTCACCGCAAAACACAAATTCAATATGGATATCCGTATATACCTGGGGATGTTCCTCTGCCGTGTTCGCGTTCAGATTGACCTGGAACCCGTGGAATGGGACACGTTTCTTCCGCAGGACCGACGCAACATCGCTTGCTGTGCATCCGCCAAGTGCCATGAGGAGGAGTTCCTTCGGGCGCGGACCGGCGTTGCTCCCGCCAAACTCGACAGGGCCATCCATCATGACCCAGTGGTTGGAATCTGCTTTTGCAGCGAAGGTGACACCCTGAATATGTTTCACAACAGCCTGTCGTTTCGACATTGGTGGTTCTCCTGAACGTCCGAGTGTGGTACAGCTTCATCCAATGAGATGCATGAATCTGATACGGGGGGTCATGCCCCCGTCAAGGCTGAATCGTCACGCTGACCGCGCCGCGCAGTTGCCCGGCCGAGTATCCTGTCGCCGTATCGTCAGGATAGCGTGCGGAGAGGATTCCTGCCACCTCGCGTGAGATGCTCCCGGGATCTCCATGGCAGGACAGGCACACCCCCTGCACAACAATGGGCTTCATATATCGGAAGAGGACCTTCTTCCCGCTGCGAACCAGGCCGTATATTTCTGTCGTCTCGGGAAGCGATCCTTCCCGCAGCAGATTGTTCATCTTGGCCAGAATTTCAGATTCGTAGGAATCGGGAGCATCCGCAGGATTTCTCCACTTGTCGCTTATGCGTCTGATGGAGAGCGAGTGTGATTGTTCCACCAGGGCATTCAACTGCTGTGCGGTGTCGGCGCACGCCATTACTGCTCCTGCCGGCCCGCGGGCGGCCAGATGCCGGAGAAGAACCTCTCTGGTGCGTTGCAGAAGCTCGCCAGTGGCTGTGCGGGCCCGAGCCAGCAATTCAGCAGTGTCGGGGGCCGCTGTTACGTTCTGTGCGAAAACGGTTTGAGGTGCGGCGAGGAAGCAGAAGGTCAGGAAGGCAACGGAATGTGGCTTCATAGTTCACCTCTCTTGCGATGAGGGTGCCGGGAACGCCTCACGGGAGATCATATCCCGGGAGAGAACCCGTTTCAGCCGGCGAGCAGAGATCCGGTTCTGCCGGTCATATTCAGGACTGCGCGGGCCGCATCTGCGAGGTTCAGGCGTTCCGAGTCCCAGAGCGCAGCAGGCTGGAGATTCCAGCGGTGGCAGACCTGGTCAACGAGTTTCGGCCGGACGGTCAGGAGCAACAGAGTCGAGTCACCCCTCAGAATTTCGGACAGGGCGGGTGACCACCCTTTGCCGTCAAGCTCGAGAGGTCCCACCTCGTCGAGAATAACCAGCTCTGCGCGCTCCTGGTGTCTGTTGTTCAGCAGGATGCGGAAACCAAATTCGAATCCTTCACGGAAGAAGGAAAACTGTCCGGCAGAGAGCGGCTGATCACGGCCTCCGGTTCTGCAGAGCGCGACCCTGTCTCCCGTGTGCAGATCGAGCACATCGTATCCGGCCCGCGACCCCTCATCCATAATACAGACGGAGGCGACGCCCCGGATGGCGAGGCCGTATCGGCGGAGACTTTCCGCAAGGGAGATCACCGATCCGGTCTTTCCCGATCCCTGTGGGCCGGTGAGAAGAATCACCGCCGGCCGTCCGCCCTGGCTGCGGGCGGCGAGCCAATCACGTGCCGTGGCAAGCAGACGGGCGACGTTGTCAACCGGTCGAGTGAAAAACCGTCTTCCCTCTCCGAGAGAGTCCGTAACAGCGGGCAGAGCTTCGAACGCAACATCGAGTGCCGAGGAAAGTTGTCCGAGCCCGCGATGGAGGAACCATCGGATGACGACCGGGTTTCTCAACTCGAAGCTGATTGATGAAAACGCGGCAATGACCAGGGAGGCTCTCAGTGCCATCTGCATGCCGATGACGAGGCCGCTCCAGCTCCACCCGGGAGACTTGCTCGTCAATTCGCCCATGAGAAAACCGGCGAGGATTGACACGACGCCAAATTCTACCCAGAGCCGACCGCGAGTGAATTTCCGTCGGGTGAGCGGATACCGGATGACCGCAAACGTCAGATAGAGTCCGACCGCAACGACGGAGAGCCAGAGAGGCAGGTAGGTCACGGCGGCGAAGCCGGCCGGCATCAGGAGCATGTGAGAGACAAGCAGCGGCAGCGAGTACCGCTGGTCCGAGTCTTCGGAAAGGAACGGCGATGACGTCGCCGTCAGCGCGACCGTAGACGCTGAGGAGGGGAGAGATCGCGCCCGACTTCCCGCAGCCATGCCAATGATCGCCGCAGCGAGTCCCAGGATGACCGTGAGGAGAAGCAGGAGGAGCACAATGTCCACCGGGCCGAGGGTGGACCACTGAAATGCTTTTGCCGCGACGTCGTAGAGGGCGACGTAGAGCCGGGCCGCGTCGAATCCGTACAGGACGATGACACCTGTAATTTGTTGAAGGATCGGGAGAGAGACGGCGAGGGCTCCCCCGGCGAGGTATCCAAGCAGGTTCTTTCCGATGAGTCGTGTGGTTGCTTCAAGGACCGCCGACTCGAGGACAATTCCGACCATGGGACCGAGGATGACTGCGCTGGGGGAAACCGATTTCATCAGTGCGCAGATCACCCCGGTTCTCCAGAGCAGGCCGTTGACATTCCAGACCTGTGATCCGGCCACAAGGAGACAGACTCCGAATGCTGCCAGGAACGTGCCGGCCATTGGCATACGGATGTTGTGAAGAAAGCTTCCGAGGACAATTTCGACGGAAGCCCATACACTTCCGAGCAGCGCGGCACTGATCCACGCCGGGTTAAGGCGGTGGAGAGACGCGGTCGATGGCTGTGAGCCCGGCGTCACGTGCGATGGTTCCTGGCTATTCGTTGAAAACTTTCCGGGTCATTCCCGTTTTCGAACAGGTCCGCCCGGTAGAATGGGAGATCCGGTGTAATGTTGACATAGGCCGCCCCGATAACGGGGAGGAGATTGAGGACTTTCAAGTTCGAGGCCTGCAGGAACTCCTCGATCCGTGGCAATGCCGATTTCTCATAGACCCCACAGAGCGGGTGAACACTCCCGCCATGGAGCGCAATCGTTGCCGCTCTGTTCTTGTGACGTTCGAGGAGATGGTGGATGAGCGCCGGAGGGATCAGCGGCGTATCGCAGGCAGAGACGAACACTCTGTCCGATCGGCATCGGGAGAGAGCTGCATGGATACCGCCGAGCGGGCCGCAGAGGGGGTAGATGTCGGGGAAGACTGGCAGGCCGAGAAAGCGAAATGTCTCCACGCGATCGGCTGCGATGCAGACAGTATCAAAGACGGAACGCATCATTCCGGCGATAATCTCGATCATCGGGCGTCCACGTATAGGCAGGAGGGCCTTGTCCTGTCCCATACGTGAGCTTCGCCCGCCGGCAAGAATGACCCCTGATATACCGCCTGCCGGCGCCTTCACCGCTTTCCGCTCGTTCCCTTCCTTCTGGCGGGAAGGAGGTCTTCGATCCAACTCAGTGCCGCCATCGCAGGGGGAAACCCAATGGTGGGGAGAGCAAGAATCGCTACATGGCGCAGCTCATCAGGACTGAGTCCAGCCTCCAGCGCCTTCCGCACCTGCGCATGAACCCCCCCCTCCTGCCTTGCACCGACTGCGAGAGCAAGTTTCACGAGTGCGCGTGATCGCTCATCCAGCGGGCCAGCCAGATGGCACTGGGTGCCAAGTGCCTCGTACGTCCGAGCGACCGCCGGATAGACTTTCCTGAAGTGCACAAACCGCTTCGGCAGAGTGGCCATGGTTTCAGCACCCCTCTTTCTTCTTCCTGGTGGGTGGTCCGGCAGCTGCACGTGCCGCGGGGGACGAGGGCATCTCCGGTTTTGGCAGTGCCTGCGTGGCGGAGGGTTGATCGGAGGCAGTGCCCGTGCGCGGAGTGCCGCCAAAGAATGTACTCACTTCTCTCGATTGTTCAAACGTGGCCATCTCCTCCCGAGATGGTGAAGCGGGGAGGTGCGGGAAGAGCACTTCGTCCTTCCAGCCTTCCAGGCCGCCCAGCAGGATATAGCTTCCGCGGTAGCCGGCCGTCTTCAGTAGGAACCATGCCTGTGCGGAATGAATACCCCCATCCGAGTAGAGGATGATCTTCTCGTTGCGCTGAAGCCCGTAGTCCATCAAGGAGGTCGGCTCGACGTTTTCGGCGCCGGGGATATGATAGGCGGCATAGTCCTCTGTTGAACGGAGGTCAATGAGCCGAAAATCAGCTTTTCCCTTAATGATCCAGTCAGCCAGCTCGACGGGCTTGACGTGGTCGACTTCCGTCTGGACGATTCGCGCGAGTTCCCTGGCGTCTATCGTGGCTGTCGCCCCCCCCGAAGGGTTGCCGATGAGAAGCGCTCCGAGCCCCAGTATCAGGGCACCAAGGCCCAGTGCCTGATTGGGGGTCAGACGCGACAGGTGAGTTCTCATGGTTTCACCGCTCCTCTCTTTGCAGCCACAGTCTTTTCGATCCACGTTGCTCCGGCAAATCCTCCAACCGCCATGAGGGCGATCAGGAAGACAACAAGTCCGTACGGCAGGCTGAGAATGTCGGGGATGGTGACGCGTCCCATCGGAGTGGCAACGTAGAAACGCTCGACCAGAGGGAAGAATTCGCCGAAGACGAAGGTCCCCGTGATGAGGCCAACCAGGTAGATCATCCCGTCGACGCGGCCGGTGGCGGCGCTCACCGCGGACGTTCCTGGGCAATATCCGCCAATGACGAAGCCGAAACCAAGGATCAGTCCCCCAATCACCTGGGGGAGAAGAAATGTCGGGGTGGCATATACCAGTGCGAGGTCCATGAACCCGATCCATGAGAGGTAGAAAAGACCGAGCATGGCGGTCACAATCGCAGTGAACATCACCTTGAAGACCCGAAGGTCAGTGAAGTAGAACTGGGCTGCGAGGATACGTGCGTTCCCAAAGCCGGCGCGCTCGAGAAAAAACCCGAAGCCAATTCCAATAACAAAAGCGATTACCAGACCGATGTTATCGCCGAACAGTCCGAATTTATAGAAGGGGGCGCTCATTGCCATTGTCTCCTTACGAAATATGCCATCGCGTAGGCGCCGGCGAAGACGGCGAGCATGAATGTCCAGCTTCCGAGGTTCAGCATTGCGCCTCCGGTGAGGGCCTGTCCGCTCGTGCATCCACGCGCAAGTTTCGCGCCGATACCCATCAGGGCTCCCCCGAAGAAGGCGTAGCCCAGTCGTCCTCGCGGCGAAATATGCGGTCCTTTTTCCGTTGTTGCTTTCAGCCGTCCCGCGAGCGCTCCGGAGATGAAACCGCCGGCGAAGACACCGATCACCTCGAATACCAGCCAATCCATGAGAGGATTGCTGGTTCCATCTCCAAGGTAGTCGACATAGAACGAGTTTGCGCGGGCATGGGCAGGGTTGATCGCGTTGACGCCTGTCGCGACCAGGGAGCTGAAGGCGCCGGAGGCACCGAGTCCGCGCCCCATGATGACGAAGGAGGCAAGGAGAACGAGACCCAGTCCGATCCCGGCCAGGTAGGGGTTCCAGTACGGCTGGATCTTTCCTGCGGGGCGTTCCTTCCCCTCATGGTCGACGATGGCGAGGGGGTCTGTTGCGGCATGCATAGAAATCTCCTGAGACGATGAAGAAAAATGCGAAGTGATGATGGTATCAGTGAACTCCCGGGGTTCGCGTCCAGTGGCTCGCCTGACCGGCAGCGACAAGAACGAACCGGAGAACCAGTCCCCCCGCGATGACCAAAAGTGGAGCAACGGGCGTGTGAGGGATCCTGTGGCGAACGGCCAAGGACTGGATGATCAACGGGATAATGATTCCGAGTCCGACAACAAAGACCCAGAACACCGGCGCGAAATCGCCCACGAGAAGAAGCTTCGCAGACTCGATCTGGACTTGCGTTGATGTGACCAGGCCGATCAGGAACAGGAAGAGGACGAGAAGCTCAATCGACAGGAAGTGATTGTCGGCCCGGGCGAGGAGTTGTCGTTCCTCGGCGTCGGTGGCGATCAGGTGGACGAAGGCCGCCGCAGTGGATAGACCCGAGACAAGGAACAGCAGGCCGAGCAGCGGGCTGTTCCAGAGCGGTCGCGCTCCAAGAGCGCCGAGAAGGACGCCCGTGTACAGACCGAGGGCGATTCCGGCCGCGATATTTGCGAACCCGATCATCCGAATCCTGTGTTCGGAGCCGTTGAGGGTCCTTGACCAGCGGTTCAGGACCGGCAAGCCACGGGAGAGCCAGGATGTCGGCCGGATCATCATTGTGGCAAGAAGAACGGGGTATACGAGGATCAGTATCCATGATCCCCATGACATCGGCGAGGCCGGCTGGAATGTGGCATACATCCGCCAGGCATGCAATTTGTATTCGAGGTCGAAGAAGAGGGCAAGGATGCCGATCGAGAGAAGAATCATGCTCAACGACGGAAGGACGGTACAGGAGCACACCTCCTGGCGATGTCTTCCCCGGGTAATGAAGAACCCTGAGATGATCATCATGCCGGCAACGAGTCCGCCCAGAAAGAGGTAGACCGGAACCTCCCAGCCCCAGACGTTGAGGGTCGGATCGATCATCGGATTGTGCCGTGTTACAACGAGTTCGCGCATTGGGGGGTCTCAGGTAAGGAAGTGAATCTGCGGTTCGGTTCCCGCCTCGGGGATCAGCGTATGGTGGCGGCGCGACTGAATCAACCGGGTGACCGCGCTGTTTGGATCGTCAAGGTCGCCGAAGACCATGCAACGCGTCGGGCAGACCGCGACACACGCCGGATCAAGTCCTTGTTCCACCCTGTGGATACAGAGCGTGCATTTGTCCGCATAGCCTTCCGGGTGGATGAACCGCGCATCATAAGGGCATGCCGCAATGCAGGCCTTGCAGCCGCTGCACTTCTCGTGATGTACGAGAATCACTCCCCCCCGGTCGTGAATATGGCTTGCCCCGCAGGGGCAGCAATAGACACAGGGAGGATTGTCGCAGTGGTTGCAGCGCTCACTGCGAATCTCCATGTTCAGGGTTGGATAGGTCCCTCCGGTGTCATAGGCGATCCAGTCTCTGTTGTACCCTTCAGGGACCCTGTTTTCGGTTTTGCAGGCGACGACACAGTCCATGCAACCAACACACGTTGTCGTATCGATCACCATTCCATATCGTGCCATGGCTATGCCTCCTCCGGCACAAAAGTGACGAAGTTGACATTCATGCCGGTTCCTCCCATCAGGGGGTCGGTGGCATACTGCGTGATGAGCCCGGAATCGCTTGCACCTTTGCCATATGCATGCCTCATTCCCCGAGCGGTATGCCCAAACCCGTGGACGATATAGACGCAATCGGGCCGAATGCGTTCGGTCACTCTGACGTTCAGTGGGTTGCTGATAATCCCGTCCTGATTCTTCAGCCGAACCGGCCGTCCATTGCTCAAGGCATGCCTTCCTGCGGTTCCGGGGTTCACCCAGACCACGTTTTCGTCCATCATGTCTGAGAGAATACGATTCGTTTGTGTCCGGCTGAACGAGTGGACAGGCGCGCGACCATAGAGGAGTCGGTAATAGCCGGGAGGTCCCTCCGGCGGGCGTGTGTACACCGGGATCGGGTCGAAGCCGGCCTGGGCCAGCTGGAGTGAATAGAATTCAATCTTTCCGCTGGGTGTGGAGAACTCAATGGGAACCCCTTCATCGAAGTAGATTGGCTGCCTGGGACCCCGGATAATTCCCTCACGTTTCAGCGCCTCATAGCTGAGGCCCGCTGACGAGATACGCGTCCGCAGATAGTCCTCGATATCGTCCCATGGGTAGAACCCGGAAAGACCGAGCTCATCCGCCAGCTTCTTGGCGATCCACCAGTTGGGTTTCTGCTCATGTGGGGATTCAACGACGGGTTGGCGGATGGCGACGAAGGGTTCCCGGAACCATTCGACATTCAGGTCGTCAAACCGCTCCAGGTAGACTGACTCGGGGAGGACGACATCGGCCCAGCCGGCGATCTCGCTTGGGACAACGTCGACGACGACAAGCAAATCGAGGTTCTGGATCGCGTTGATCGTCTCCTGTTCGTTAGGAAGTGCGTGCAGGAGATTGGTGGCATAGACGAACCACCCTTTGATCGGATAGGGTTTTCCGGTCAGTGTTGCGTCGCGGATTCCAGTGGTGATGGCTTCATGCGCGAACGGGAATCTTCTGTCGGGATTGTCGACTTTGGGCCGTGTCGGCGTCGGGTAGGGAGGGTACGGGTATGGCGGAACGTCCATACTGACCGGGTAGTAGAACCCTCCCTTTCGTCCCCAGTTGCCGAGGAGTGCGTTCAGCAGTGCCACTGCCCGGCTCCGTTGCGTGTCATCGCCGTACCAAGTGACGTGGCGACCGGGGTGGACCAGAGTCGCGGGTCGATGGCGGGCCATTTCGCGCGCTGTTGTGCGAATGGTATCGGGATCGATTCCCGTTTCAGGATACGCCCATTCAGGTGTACAGCGGGTCAGGTGATCCGCGAATTGTTCAAACCCGAATCCGTGCTGCGAAACAAAGTCTTTGTCGTAGAGTTGTTCGGTGACAAGGACGTGCATCCAGGCGAGGATCAGTGCCATGTCCGTGCCAGGCTTTACCGGGAGGTAGTGTGTTGCCTTACTTGCGGCGATCGAGAACCGCGGATCCACTACAATGAGGCGCGTTCCTTTCCCGACCGCTTCGGCGAATTCCTGCACCTGAGTGTTGTGCATATTTTCACCGAGATGGCTGCCGATAAGCACTAGGCACTCGGCGTTGCGGATGTCGGTCCGTTCGGGGGAGCTGATGTCCTCTCCGAACGTCAGACGGAAGCCAACGTCTCGCGGTCCACGGCACTGTGCAAAGGATGGAGCCGCGATATTGGGAGTTCCATACGCCTTTAGCGTGTGCTTGAGGAAATTCCCTCCGATTCCGTGGCTGAACAGGGCAAGGGCTTCCGGTCCATACGCCGTTTTGATCGAATCCATTTTTCGGGCGACGAAGCTGAGCGCCTCGTCCCATGTAACCTCTACCCACTGTTCTTCACCACGGTTGTTCTTTCGCAGAAGCGGTGATCTCAGGCGATCGGGGTCGAAATGTGCCCCGATGCCGCCGGTCCCCCGGGGACAGAGTCTGCCGTTGCTTAGAGGATCGAGCGGGTTGCCTTCCACCTTCCACAACTTTCCGTCCTCCACGTACGCAATGGCGCCACATTTCCAGAAACAGATGTCGCAGAAGGTGGGGACTCTTCGAACACCGGTCGTATCGGTTTCCGGGACGCTGCCGGAAGGAATTGGTCCGCGCGCTTTTACCGC
>DKBG01000193.1 GCA_002451155.1 Ignavibacteria bacterium UBA6906 | reverse complement strand
TCTCCTCCGTTCCGGCTTCAGCAAGGTAAAGAACATCAGCGGGGGGATTGAAGCCTGGGCTCTCCGGGTTGACCCGTCGGTGAAGCGGTACTGAGACCCGGAAATTCCCCGCTGTCGCGGAGGGGGGATTCCTTGTTTTCCATGAAAAACTTCGGAGACCATCAATGCTAAAGAGACTGCTCTTCCTTCTTCTTTTCGCCGGAGTGCTGGCGGAAGCCACATGGGCACAGGAAGAACCGATCCCCCCGAGGCGGTCGCGCGCGATGAAGGTGGGCCTGTTCGCCGGGTACACCCCCGGACTCCTGTTCGTGAACACGGATCCCATCAACAGTATGATTACCGCAAACAACGGTGCTGCTCTGACGAACGGAGGAATTTATCTGAACGGCGGGGGCGGGGCGATCTATATTATGATTCTTCCGAACCTCCGCGTCGGGTTCGCAGGGGCCAGCGGATCGACAAGCGAGTCGAACGTGCTGAATAATGTCAGGCGGGATACTGAGCTTTCCGTCGGCTATGCCGGACCGACGTTCGAGTATGTCGTCCCGATCGTTGATCGGCTCGATCTCTCGATGGGCGGGCTCATCGGCTGGGGAAATACCACCATCACGCTAAAGCAGGATCTGGGAGGGGCAAAGACCTGGGCGGACGAGTGGGCGCGGTTCGGATCAGGCAACTACGAGGGCCGGGCCGATGGCCAGGTTGTCGACATCACGCGGACAATGTCGGGGAGTTTTCTGGTTCTCCTCCCCTCCGTGAACCTCGAATACGCGCCGTTGAGCTGGCTTGCATTCAGGGTCGGCGTGAGTTACTCCGCGATGGTGGCTGCCTCATGGACGCTGGATGGCAAATACGACCTGAATGGAGTGCCGAGCGACGTTAACGGGAGCGGGTTTATGATAAACGGCGGGATACTTCTGGGAACCTTCTAAGCGCTTTACAGGCGGTCCCTCGGAACGGCGGGAGTGCTCACACTGCCGCCGTTCTCATTTTGGTTCGGTGAATTGCACTGCCTTCCAGCGGCTGAAAAGATCTCTCAGAGTGCTCCGCTGGTACTTCCCGGTTGAGGTGAGGGGCACCTCATCGCCGAACACCACGACCTTTGGAGACTTCGCAAAAGGCAATACCTTTCTGCACTCAGTCAGTACCTGGCTCTCCGTGACCTCTGAGCCCGGTTTCAGCGTCACATATGCTCCCACCTCCTCTCCAAACCATTCGTTCTCAAATCCCACGGCGATTCCCGCGGCAACTCCGGGAAGGTGCATGAGGACCTGGTCGATTTCGAATGGCGAGATATTCACCCCTCCCCGGATGATCAGCTCCTTGATCCTTCCGGTGATGAAATAGAATGTCCGTCCTTCATCGTCGACCAGAAAGAACCCCTCGTCTCCGCTCCGGAACCAGCCGTGGGCGAACGCAGATGTGTTCGCCTCCGGATCCTCAAAGTACCCTTTCATTACATTATGTCCGCGTATGACAATCTCTCCGCGCTCTCCCTCCCCGAGTTCATTCCCCTCCTGGTCATGAATCGCCATCTCATTGACCGGCAAGGGGACTCCGATCGAGGGGAAGCCATGTTTCGTCATCCAGGATCTGTGTTTTGCGGGGCTGAGATCAAGCGGCAGGAAGGAGGAGTAACAGGTCGTCTCCGAGAGGCCGTATCCATGGATGATCGGGATGGAAAAGGTCTGCTCGAACTTCGTCGCAAGCTCGACGGTCAGCGGTCCGGCGCCGCAGAGAATATGCCGGAACTGCGCGAGCTTGTATCCCTCCAGATCCGGCCGCGCGTGGATCAGGAACTGGAGAAGGGTCGGGACAACACTCACCACGGATACCCGCTCGGCGGCGATCCGCTCGAAGAATTTCTCGGCGTGAAATTTCTGATTGAGCACGATGCCGGCCCCGGCGTACAGGGGCGTCATGAGGGTGACGATGATTCCGTTTACATGGTGAAGCGGCAGGACGCCCATCATGCGCTGGTCGTCGGCCAGCTGGTGCCACTCGGCGATGCTCATCGCACTGACCATCAGATTGTACTGGCTCAGGACCACCCCTTTCGGGTTCCCTGTTGTTCCGGAAGTATAAACTATCACAGCGTCCTGGTCGACCGACGATGGAGAGTCCGGGGCAAACCGGACCTGTTGCCGGGAGATTTCGGTGGAATACTGGGGAAGGGAGGCATCGACCCGGCGGCCGGTCTGGATGCACCGCGTGGATTCGAGATCGATCAGCCGCCGGATGCGCTCCACATACAGGTCTCGAACGAACAGGAGTTTTGTGCCGGAGTTCCGGAGCACATACTGAATACTGCGGTCGTCTTCGCCCGCATTGACTGGCACGACAATGGCGTTCATCAACCAGGCGGCGAAGTACTGAATCACGGTCTCCGCATGGTTATAGGAAACGACACCGATGCGGTCCCCGGGCCTGATTCCCTCAGCGCGCAGGAGGTTGGCTGTCTTACAGACTTCCTCGTAGAATTCCCGGTAGGAGTATTCTGTCCGCGGCGATCCGTCACCATAGAAGATCAGGAAGGGTTCGTTTTCGAACTCGTCCACCCTCCGGCCCAGAAGTTCCCCGACGCTGCGGTAGGGGGTCAGGAGTTGATCCGGAGGAGCGTCGCTCAATGAGTGTGCGAGCTGAATATTGTCGGAGACGTTGGATGACTTGTCGGACATGGGATGCTCGGATTCTGGATCTGTGTGACTCTACGATCTCACCGTGTTCCGGAGGGCGGGTTGATGGGAGAATTTGTGCTGGGGGAGGGGAGGGCGTTCCATCTCGAATCAGTTTCTTGTCCTGCGTATGTCGGGTTGCCCGTCCAGATGGATGACACGCGGCTGCAGATTAGTGGGAATATACATTCTATCCGCGTTTTGGGCAAGGGCATGAGCAAGGGAAGGAGAGATCAGGGCTGGGGGGAGATCTGAGACAACCAGGGGGAAATTCGAGCGCCCGTTAGTCACTTGTCACCTTGATCCTTGGGAAAGATATCCGTATCAAACATAGTTTCTCCGAATACTTCACAAGTCCAGGACTCCCTATGAACCAGCGATTTGTCACCGCCATCAAATCTTACATTCCCAGGGGGGTTCGACCTTTCGTGCGTTCTGTTCGGCGAGCACTTAGGCGAATCTACTTCATCCCGGTGGACTATTGGAGCAAAATCCGGGGCCGTGACGATTTGACTCCGCCCCCTTCGCTTATCTTCGTTGGTGATGGTGACTTCAAGGGTATAGGTGAAGAATTCGCCCAATACTTCATTCATCTTGGTGGTCTGAAGCCGGATGACACAGTGCTCGACGTTGGCTGCGGAATCGGGCGAATGGCAGTTCCGCTAACCAGGTACATNNGGGGGGGGGGATATATCGGATTTGACATAGTCAAAGAAGGTATTGACTGGGCGACAGATGCGATAACCTCTCGATTTCCCACCTTCAGATTCATTCTTGCGGACATTCACAACAAGGGATACAACCCCCGAGGAGAGCTTTCGGCGAAAGAATACCGTTTCCCTGCGGATGACGACTCTGTCGATTTTGTGTTTGCAACTTCAGTTCTTACGCACATGCTCCTTGAAGATGTTGAGCACTATCTGACGGAGACGTCGCGAGTGCTTCGTTCGGGAGGCAGGTGCCTGATCACTTTCTTTCTCCTTAACGAAGAGTCCTTGCCCCTCGTCAAATGCGGCAGTTCGACTCTAGATTTCCGGACGCCCCTTGGCCAAGGTGTTCTGACAATTGATCACCTCGTCCCTGAAAATGCGGTCGCATATCCCGAACAACTCGTGAGAGGGATACTTGAGAGAGTCGATCTCAAGATCATTGAGCCTGTTCACTATGGTAGTTGGTGCGGAAGGGGGAAATTTCTGAGCACACAGGATATTGTAGTCGCCCAGAAGTAGTAAGATCCAGTTGGTCGGTCAACTNNGTGAGGGTTCGAGTCCCTCCTTTGGTACAGTGACAGGTGTCAGGTTTTTCTGAATTCCCAATTCATCTCCTTTCTCCCGGCCCAATCGCGCACTTGCTACCGCTGTCTGGATTCCAGTCGAGTTGAGGAACGAGGTCTGGTCACTCTCTCATGCGTTCTGGTCAGAGTGACGGGTTTCTCCTCACTCCTCCTTTCTTCCAAAACAGGGTTCCTGTATATTCCCCGACAATGAGTGCGCGACTACTGATAGGCACCTGGGGTAGAGTATTCGTGCGGTCGAATGCGCTTGTCGCATTCTGCCTGCTCTCTTCGCCGGTCGCTGCTCAGGATTCCGCTCACCCCCGGTCGCTCCCGCCCCGGGCGGAGGAAATCGTCACGATAGGAATTTCCCCGTCCGACTCGCTGATACAGCTCCAGCGTCAGTTCATCCTCGCCGGGAGCGATTCGCTCCTGATCGGACCGGATCTGCTGCTCCAACGGGGGCGGGACTATTCTCTGAACTATCGCCAGGGTCTTCTCAGGTTCGACAGCGCATTCGTGTCGCGTGTTGCATCCGGGGCAATGGGGAGCAGAACAGTCCGAGTGTCATATACCTATCTTCCCTTCAGGTTTCCGGATTCCTTCGCTGTCCGATCGGTTATCCTCATCCAGGATACGCTGCGGAGAGACACATTGAGGGTGCTGAGACCCACCTCTACCTTTTCCGTGGAGGATATCTTCGGCACGAACCTCCAGAAGAGCGGAAGCCTGGTTCGCGGATTTACCGTCGGGACCACGCGCGACCTCACTCCGACCTCAGGATTGCGAATGCAGCTCTCCGGAAAAATTGCGAGCGACGTTGAGATCACCGCCGCGCTCTCGGATGAGAATACTCCGATACAGCCTGAAGGGACCACCCAGACCCTTCAGGAATTTGACAAGGTATTTGTCGACATACGAAGCCCCGTTGTCGCTGCGACGCTCGGTGATTTCTATCTCGATGTCGGAGGAAGCGAGTTCGGGCGGATCAGCAGAAAGTTGACGGGCGCTCGGGGAATCGTCGATGTGAAAACGGAACCAGTCACCGGATCCGTGTTGGCTGCAGGTGCGGTGACCAGGGGGAAATTTGCCACGAACCAGTTTCCGGGGCGGGATGCGGTTCAGGGACCCTACAGGCTTTCCGGAACCAACGGCGAGCGTCCGATCATCGTGATCGCGGGGACCGAGCGCGTCTACGTGAACGGAGAACTGCAGGTCCGTGGGGAGGTCAACGATTATACCATCGACTACAGCACGGCCGAGGTCACGTTCAGCCCGCGCCGGTTGATTACGTCGGCTTCCCGGATTGTGGTCGACTTTGAATACACGGATGGCCGGTTCACCCGGTCCCTCTTCGCGGGAAAGGTGGAATCTGCCTTCTGGTCTGATCGCGCGAGGCTTAGTGTCTCCTATTTCAGAGAGGGGGATGACCCGGACAAGACCATAGACTTCGATCTGAGCGACTCTGCGAGGGCGATTCTCAACGCTGCCGGTGCTGACCGGAACAAGGCGACCGTGAGCGGGGTAACGGAAGTCGATTCCAGCGGGCTCTATGTCCGCATCGACACGGTGCTCACAACGGGTCCCGCACAGTTCTATCGGTACGCCCCGGGGGATCCGGCCGCACGGTACACGATCGTGTTCTCATACGTTGGTACGGCTCAGGGCGAGTATGTCCGACAGCAGGCGGGGGTGTTCGTCTGGAAAGGCCCCGCCGGAGGGGACTATCTGCCGATTGTCTTTCTGCCCATTCCTCAACTGCAGCAGGTGTTTGACCTGACCCTTGAAGCCCGTCCGCTCCCCACGCTCCGGCTCGCGGGAGAATACGCGGCGAGCGGGTTCGATGGAAACCGGTTATCCAGCCTTCCGGAGAGCAAGCAAAACGGGCAGGCGTTCAACCTGGCCGGCACGTTCGCGCCGCGGGCGATCCGACTCGGTGATCTGCAGCTCGGTGACTTCGACCTCTCGGTCAAACATCGCTTCACGCAGGAGTCTTTTGTCCCGATAGACCGGATCAATGACATCGAATTCGGACGCAAATGGGGAGTCGATACCTCACGCAGTGGCGATGAGAATCTTAGCGAGGCGCGTCTCCGGTACAATCCGGATACGTCGATAACGCTGACGGGAGGGTATGGTGCATATTCAAAGGGATCACTCATCTCCTCTGACAGGTTCGATGGCCGGGTGACGATACACGGTTCGGGATTTCCGAGCCTCGACTATTCCATGGAGCAGATCGGGTCCAGGGATGACGGTATCGGCGACAGAAGCTCCTGGCGCAGGCAGCTTGGCGATGCAAGCTATGGATTCTGGACGCTTGTCCCGTTTGCCCGGTATGAAGCGGAAGAGAGAGTCATCGAGAATATCGTTGACGGTTCGGTCAGGCCGGGAAGCCTGCGGTTCGATGATGTCAGCGGAGGTATCAGAACCCGTGACCTCGGCAGGCTCTTTCTGAGTGCCGGATATGGTTGGCGTGATGACCGGTCATTCCTCGATGGCTCAATCCGCCCTCAGGCGAAGTCGTTTACTCAGAACTACACAGTGCGGCTGGGCGAGTGGAACAACCTTGGAACGTCTCTGGAGGTCGTTCTCCGCGACAAAAAGTATTCCCAGGAATTTCGGTCTGCGGGGTATGACGACATCCAGACGGTCCTTGTCCGGAGCCAGACGCGGTACACTCCGCTTCAACGGGGAGTCGAGACGGATCTCTACTATGAGGTCTCCACTCAGCAGACGTCCCGGCTGCAGCGGGTCTTTGTTCCGGTTTCGCCCGGTACTGGCAACTACCGCTACCTCGGCGATCTGAACGGCAATGGGAGACCTGATGAAAATGAATTCGAACAGGTACGCTTTGACGGGGACTATCTCCTCCAGACATTCCCGAGCGACCAGTTGTTCCCTGTTATCGAGCTGAACACAAGCGTGAGGCTTCGGGTCACGCCGGCCAGGTTCCTTGGCTCGGAACACGGGCTCATCGCCTCGCTATTCACTCCGCTCTCAACGGACACCTATTTTCGAGTGCAGGAGCGGAGTACGGTGAGCGACCTGAAGAAGATCTATCTGTTTCACACGTCCGCCTTTCAACAGGACTCGACCACGATTAACGGCTATACGAATTTCTTGCAGGACGTGAACCTCTTTGAAGCCAATCGCCTGTTTTCGGTCAGGTTGCGCTATTCCGAGAGGCGCGGGATGAGCAATTTCGTCACGGGGGTCGAACGCGCGTACGCGAGAGAGCAGTCGATCCGCCTCCGCGTTGTCCCTGTCCGTGAAATTGCCAACCAGCTGGACTATTCTGAGAAACTGGACAGGCTCGTGGGAGAGTATTCGAGTTCACGATTTCGCAATATTTCAGCGAGTCTTCTAAGTTACGATATTTCCTACCGCCCGGAACAGAAGTTCGAGCTTGGGTTGAACTTCGACGTTGGAAGCTCAACGGACGAATACCCTGCAGAGCCGCTCACAGCAGCGATCAATACGGAAAGCGTTCGTATGGTGTATGCATTCGAGGGTTCCGGTCAGGCGCGTGTTCAAATGTCGCGCGAAGAGGTGAAATTGAACAGAAGCGGAGAAGCGATTCCGTATGAACTGACAGGGGGGAAGCTGCCCGGGATCACCTGGTTGTGGCAGGCCGCGCTCGATTTTCAGTTTGTCGGATTCCTTCAGGCCGGGGCAACCTATGACGGGCGCATCGAAGGAGGATCTCCTCCGATTCACACACTCTCGGCACAGGTGCGCGCCTATTTCTGATTCATCGTTCCCCCGGACTCACTTGCCTTTGAGAACTGCATTGTTTATACTGCACCTCGCCGACAAACCGCTTCGTTCTCATTCCCGCACACGAGCCTTCGCGGCCGCCAGACGACAGGGTCATGGTCTACTGCACTTCATTCGAATCGAAGATCGGTCTCATTTACATCGCGTCGACCGACAAGGGCCTCTGCAAACTCAGTGTGCCCAGGCAGACAAAGCGCGATTTCCTTCGCTGGCTGCGTGAGAATTTTGACGAGAGCGAGGTCATCGACAACAAGTCACGGAATAAGGATGTGATCGATCAGTTGACGCGGTACTTCAACGGCAAGCTGGCGAAGTTTTCAGTCTCCGTGGATCTGCGCGGAACGCCGTTTCAGACGCGCGTCTGGAAAGAATTGCTACGCATACCCTACGGCACCACGATCACTTATAAACAACTTGCCAAGCGCATCGGTACGAGCAGAGGATTCCAGGCCGTCGGTCGGGCGAATGCCGCGAACCCCGTTCCGATCGTCGTCCCGTGTCATCGGGTCCTCGGTGCGGATGGTTCCCTCGTCGGATACAGCAGCGGGATCAAGACGAAGGAATTCCTCCTGAAGCTCGAAGGCGCGCTGATGATCTGAACCAGCACCCGCGCATTCCTGATTTTCCCCCAATGTCATTTCTCGAGCAACTGAACCCCGTTCAACGCGAGGCCGTGCAGGCCATTGACGGTCCGGTCATGATTGTGGCCGGCGCCGGCAGCGGCAAAACGCGCGTCCTGACCTACCGCGCCGCCTACCTCATCGACCAGGGCGTCCGTCCGGATTCGATCCTTGCCCTGACCTTCACGAACAAAGCGGCGAACGAGATGAAATCCAGAATCATCACGCTCGTCGGGGAACAGAGCAGAACGCTCTGGATGGGGACGTTTCATTCGGTGTTCGCCAGAGTCCTTCGACGTGAAGGAGAGAAGATCGGGTACGATCGGAACTTCACGATCTATGACACCGACGATTCCCTGGGTCTCATCAAAAAGGTGATGCATTCAATCGGTCTCTCCCCGCAGCAATTCAGTCCGCAGGGGATCCGTTCCAGGATCAGCATGGCGAAGAACCAGTTGATGAGCCCGACGGACCTGCGGGAGTTGGGCTTCGACCCGATGAAGGAGGTGGCGGCGGACGTGTTTGAGGAGTATCAGCGGAGACTGCGGCAGATGAATGCCATGGACTTCGATGACCTGCTGCTGAGACCGCTTGATCTCTTCCTAAAATATCCGGATCTCCTTGAACGGTATCAGTATCGGTTCAAATATATCCTGGTTGATGAGTATCAGGACACGAACCGCGTTCAGTACAGGCTCATCGGGGAACTTGCCGGGAAATTCCGCAATATCTGTGTGGTGGGTGACGACGCACAGAGCATCTACGCGTTCCGCGGAGCGGATATTCGCAATATCCTGGATTTCGAAAAGGATTATCCCGATTGCCGGACTTTCCGCCTGGAGCAAAATTACCGCTCCACAAAGACCATCCTCGGAGTCGCGAGCTCGCTGATCAGGAACAACTCCGCGCAGATCCCCAAAGAGCTCTGGACGGCCAATGACGAGGGAGAACTTGTCACGGTCGACCTCTGCGAGGACGACCGCGACGAGGGCTTTCGCATCGTCCACCACATTGAACAAGAATCCCACAAACGGAAGCTAGACCTGAAGGATTTCGCGATCCTCTACCGCACCAACGCGCANNTCAAGGACGTCCTCGCGTACCTCCGGGTGGTGGTCAACCCGAAGGACGAGGAGAGCATTCTGAGGGTCATCAATGTCCCCGCTCGCGGCATCGGAGAAACGACCACGAGGCGGTTACGCACGCTCGCGGAAAAGCATAAGGTCTCTTTGTACGATGTGCTCGACTCAAAACACCTTGAGACGGTGCTCTC
>DKBG01000200.1 GCA_002451155.1 Ignavibacteria bacterium UBA6906 | reverse complement strand
TTCAGGTACACGCGTGGAAGATCCCGAACCTTGCCCGTCCAGTACTCCTGCAAATAGCGGAGCCGCTGTTCTTTCCTCTCCCCGCCAATCATCCTGTGGAACCTGATCGCCTCGGGAATTGCTGCGACAGTCCAGACCGGCTGGGTCCCGGTATGCTCGAATTTCCGGATATCGTCCGCGGCGCAACTCATATCCCCGAAGAGGGGCCAGACGTTCTGGATCTTCTCTTTGTTGATCTGCAGTAGGCCGGCCCCGAGAGGAGTACAGAGCCATTTGTGCAGGCTTGTCCCGAAGTAGTCTCCTCCAAGATCGGGGACGGCGTAGACCAGGTGAGCGAAGGAGTGCGCGGCGTCGATGATGACCTCCACGCCGTGAGAATGGGCCATATCGCAGATCTTGCGGGCCGGGAGGATCTGCCCCGTCACGTTGATCATGTGGGTCAGGAGAAGCACCCTCGTCTTCGCAGTGATTGCCTGCTCGTATGCCTCAACAATCTCTTTGTCATCGCGCGGGTTGAGGGGAAGGCTGATTTGGACGCATTTGATGCCGCGGCGCTTCGACTGCTGCTGGAATTCCTCCAGCATGCTCCCGTAATCCTGGTTCGTCATCACCGCCTCGTCTCCCCGCTGGAGATCGAGCCCATGAATCACAACGGACATCGATTCCGTCGTGTTCCGGGTGATGGCGATCTCCTCAGCGGGACAACCCGCGAGCTCTGCCAGCTGTTTCTTCACCAACGCGTGTTCGTCAGCTCTCTGGCGGCGCATGTAGAAGGAGAAAGTCCGATTTACCCGCTGTATCTGCTCCTGGAGCGATGCAAGCGTGGTGTCGGGCTGGGGACTGCAGTACCCGTTCTCCAGGTTGATGAAGTCGGAGGAGACGGAGAATGCCCGACGTATTTCGTTCCAGAACTCTTCTGTCCGCGCAGCCGTGCCGGCATCGAGCGAATCGAAAGGTTCCACGGAACGCTCAACAGTGTCAAGGACCTGGGGGAGGAAAAGGGGCAGGCTCAGTCCACCGATGGCCGTGTGCAGAAACTCTCTGCGTGAGGTGACCATATTTCCTCTTGATATTGGCCTGGCTGGGGGGATCACTGTAGGGCAAGATATTGGCTCTGATGAATATATGTGGATTTAAGCTGAAATCAAGCCGTTTGCGCGCCCGTCTCACTATTCTGTGGGCCTGTAACAAATCCTTACCCTTTGCATCTAAAGAATAGAGCAAACATACTGGATCGAGTCGTGACAACTCTGGTGAGGCGGGGGAAAATTGAAAAGCCCTGCAGAATTTGCGGGAAGAGGGATACCTGGATACTCCGGTATGTCTCCGGTGAGTTTGACCAGTATATTTCCGTATGTGTGGGATGTCGCCGGGCTACAGGCATTGCGGAGAAAGAGGCATTCCTGGTTCAAATCGTAGGACTGTCGATGCCCGGTTCCGGGCTGACAACACCTGGCCATGGATAAAGAGACCAGATTCAAATCCATAATCGAGGAAAACAGGGACCGCATCTGGCGGCTCTGTTGCTGCTACGTAGCAGACGAAAATGAGCGGCACGATGTATACCAGGATGCCCTGGGCAATCTCTGGCGAGGTCTTGATGGGTTTGAGGGGAGATCAGAGGTGAGCACCTGGATCTACAGAGTCACCGCAAATACCTGCCTCGGCCATATCAGGACGGAGCGCAGACGAAGAGAATTGCTGGATGCCGATTCGAGAGTCGAGGAGATGGAAATCGTCGACCAGAATCTCGGAGAAGAGCCCGCGTCAGGCAATGACGATGTCCGGCGACTATACGAATGCATAGGCCGACTTCGGCCTGTTGACCGGACTCTGGTATCGCTGTATCTGGAGGAGCTGAGCACAAAAGGGATGTCGGATATCCTCGGGATTTCGGAGGCGAACGTACGCGTGAAGATTCACAGGCTCAAGAAAGAGCTGAAAAGGATGTTTGAGGAGACTGGACATGGACTGGGATGATGCGATAGAACGGGCGAAAAGGAGCCGGGCTCCTGATGTTGCAGCACGCGCAGGCAGTAATGCCGGCCGGCTCGTAGACGGGCTCATTTCGAGACTGAAGGCACAGGACGAGGCTGACCGGAAAAGCATGCGGCGGATGGTGTTTTTTTTCGGCCTGGCGGGAGCCATCTATATCATGATCTTCACGCTGACCTGGATCGCTCCTCCGGATACTTCGCCGGTAACAAATAGACTCGTGCTCGCGCTCTTCTCTCTGATCCTGGTTTCGGTCGGGTTGTGGAGTGCCCGCAAGGCCAGGGATCTCGCGGGGATTGACTACGCGAAGCCCGTGGATCTCTTTCTGCGTGAAGCAGAGCGCAGATACCGGTTCATCAATGCGCGTGATCTCCGGATCATCGTCCCATTCTTCGTTATCGTGACGGGGACAGCCGGACTTGGATGGATGACTGCGTTCAGTCGATACTTTTACTGGTTGGAGTCGTCGACCGGCCTCATCTCGTTCTTGATCTACTGGTCGGGAGCATCTGTGCTCGGCTGGTTTGTGGGTTGGCGTGTTTGGATGAAGAAGAGAGCCCCGTTCTTCTACGAGATCAGGTCGATGCGGGCGGAGCTGGATGCCGGCGAGCAGGATGCGGGTGCCTGATGCGTGCCTTCCTCCACCAATCGCTGGTGGTACGCAGTTGTCAGGTGTAGATTGATGATCACGCCTGCATCATCTCATGGAATAATCTGAGATGAGAATGTTACTATGACCAGGCCGAGAGGATCTCCAGCAAAGGTTATATCCGCTCGTAGAGGCCATCTCGTTGTCGGCTCGTTCAGCCGTGCGCCCCGTGTCCTTTGCCTGAAAACCTTGCGTCTCGCCGTCTCTTGATCCGTGCCCGACGACGATCAGACGAATCCTCATATCTTCCTTCCGACCATCCCCGCTGAAGAATCTACCAGCCCGCAAGCTCGCCCCTGTTGAAAATTGCAACAAAATCGCGTTATCTAAGTTGGTACCCATTTTGTGCCCTTTTTCAGGTTGAACGAAGCGTAGGCGCCTTTGTCTCTGGCGCAGTTACCTTTCTCTGATCATTTCGCTAAAGGATTATGCGGAAACACTACTGCGGGGCATGTGACCGGTATCTGCCGACCGAGGTCTGCGGCGTACATGGTACAAAGCATACTGTGCTTGTGGAGTCCCGACCCCCGGTTGCTGCGCCCCATCAGCCGGCAGCCGGGATTTCGAGTGGGGTAACTGTCGCTGATATGCCGGTCCCCGACAGAAGAGAGGAGCATGTTCCTCCCCGGTCTGCTGCCCGGCCGCCAAAACCCGTCGCCACACCCGCTCACAAGCCGGCTCGAGTGACTCTGGCCCGGAACACCCCTGGCCCCTTGTCAGAGAGCGAAATCTTGCGCTTCAGGAAATCAGAACGGAGGCTTCACTGGGCGATCGCCATTCCGTTCATGGTCTGCTGGGTGACTGCGTTGATCCTGGTGCTCATTTACAACCCCGCACCCACCCGTCCGCTCCGCGAACTGTTCTCCTGGGTCCATCGCATTTCTGGAGTGTCCCTGATCGTCTTTCCGGCCCTGGTCATGTTCAGGGGCCGCGAAGAGTACAGGATTCATCTGTACAACATCAAATGCGCCTGGCTCTGGTCACTGAACGACCTGAAGTGGCTCGCTCTTATGGGTCTCGCCGCTGTAAGCAAGAAGATCGTTCTCCCCGATCAGGGGAAATTCAACGCAGCGGAGAAGGTGAATTTCATGTCCGTGATGGTTGCCTGCCCTCTGTTTATCATAACAGGATTGTTGATATGGATGCAGGATATGTCCTGGATCGCCTGGCTGATTCACGGTTCGCTCGCGCTGCTCGTCAGCCCCACAATGCTCGGGCATATCTACATGGCGACGCTGAACCCCGACACCAAGGTAGGCCTAAAAGGGATGATTTCAGGATATGTCGACCGGCAGTGGGCGAGGCATCATTACCCTATCTGGTACAAGGAAAACTTTGAAAAGAAGGAAATCAGGCAAACCTCTCCTCGGCCCGCTCCCCGTTCCCCGTCCCTCCCTCCCGATCACCGGGTGCACATTCATTGTCCTTCCTGCAAAGATGTGATACCGGTATCCTGGAGCTGGCTGCTTCAGAAGATCTTTTCGAGAAAACCGGTTCTCTGTCCCAGCTGCGGCTCGACCTTTGCCGCGATTACAGCGGTCACCGATCAACAGCAACTGGAATTGATCCTGCAGCACTTCGAGTCTGGTTCTCCGTTGCCTGATGTATCACGGCCAGTATGAGGCATTTGAGATCTGCGATCTTCGGTTTACAATCTGCTCTGCGCCGATACAGTGGTAGTCGGAGAGCCATTCGGACCTGCATACCTTTCGGGATTTGGCACTTGAGATCCTGCGAAATCCCGACCGGCGTGATAGATCCTCATCGTTGCCTCCTATCCTGCCATCCAGTTTGACTATGCTTCTTCTATCTGCTACCTTTCCAATCGTAGGCATTATCAGTCGCATCTGAATCCCCCGGCGTTTGACCTGCGCCGTCTCCTATGCCAGTATTCTTGCTCATTCTCTCTCTCGGCACGGCTGTTCCTGATACTCTTTCCGGGACCGCGATGCAGAACTTCCTCCCCTCTTCAGTAGGTCAATGGATTCCGACGGATGACGCCCGGACCTATTCCGGGAGGGAGATCTTCGGGTATATGGATGGCGCCGGCGAAATATACCTCGCGTACGACTTTCAGTCCCTGCTTGTTCAGCGGTATGTCCGACCGGGCCAGGAGGAAATCCTTGTCGAGATCTTCGACATGGGACAATCGCGCCAGGCCTTTGGCGTTTTTACGTATATGCGGGGGAGAGGACCGGCCGTGCAAATCGGGCAGGAAGGAGAGTACAAAAGCGGCCTGTTGTGTTTCTGGAGGGGGAAATACTTCGTCTGTGTCCAGGTAGCCCGCGAGAACGACGAGGCAAAAACGGCTGTCCTGGAGACGGGCAGGAAGATCGCAGCGGCTATCGGGGGGGACGGTGAACTCCCTGAGATCCTCCGGCTTTTCCCGGAAGGAGAGTCTATGCCGGGCACGGTCCGGTATTTCTCCCGGCACGAAATTCTCAATATCCATTTCTATGTTGCTGATGGGAACCCGCTCCGCCTGAACGAGAAGACCGAATGTGTCCTGGGCCGGATGAAGAAGGACAGGGCGTACCTGCTGCTCGTCAGCTATCCTGACGAGCTGCAGGCGGATTCCGCCCTGACCCAGTTCGTTTCGCTCTACATGCCTGAAGCGGGAGATTCAAAGATTCTCAAGACAGAGAATGAAAAGTGGACCGCCTGCGCCCGGCAGGGCTCGTTCGTTCTGGTTGTTTTTGATGCCGGGACGGAAGCGCAGGCGGCTGAATATGTTGAACGCGTGAAAGGACGACTGCCGTGAACAATCCGATCATCACCCGAAGGGATTTTCTTCGCACGACCGGCGCGGCAGCCCTGGTCGCGACAGCCGGTCTGCCTCTTCCCGGGCAGGAGAAGCGTGCACCGGGGGCCACAGTGGTGCTGGTCAGACATGAGAAGGTGCTCAACGCGGCAGGGGAAGTGGATCCCGCCGTCCTTGAACAGATGTTCGATAAGGCGGTGGTGGATCTCTTTGAGGTCGATCGTCCTGCGGATGCCTGGAAACGTATCGCCGGCCCATCCGACACTGTGGGCATCAAGACCAATGTGTGGAAGTATCTCCGGACCCCGGTGGTTCTGGAGAATGCGATGCGGGAGCATCTCCTGTCTGCGGGGGTTTCGGGCGATCGTATCGGCATCGATGACCGCGGTGTCTTGGGCAATCCGATTTTCCGGAATGCCTCGGTTCTCATCAACGCGCGTCCAATGCGTGCGCATCACTGGTCAGGGGTGGGGGGGTTGCTGAAAAACTATATCATGTTTACGCCTGAGCCTCCGGACTATCATCCCGACTCCTGCATCGATCTCGGGGCGCTCTGGAAACTGCCGGCAGTGAAGGGAAAGACCCGGTTGAATGTCCTCGTCATGCTGACGCCGCAGTTCCATTGCCTCGGACCGCACCATTTTGATCGAGAATTCACCTGGAGGTACAACGGTCTTCTGGTAGGCACGGACCCGGTCGCGGTTGATGCCGTCGGCCTCAGTATCATCGAAGCCCAGCGGAGGCGGTACTTCAAGGAGGACTCTCC
>DKBG01000199.1 GCA_002451155.1 Ignavibacteria bacterium UBA6906 | reverse complement strand
CCGGGACCCAGCCGGTCTGGACTGTCGCAGCAATTCCCGAGGCGATCAGGTTCCACAGGATGATTGGCGGGGAGAGGAAAGAACAGCGGCTCCGCTATTTGCAGGAGTACTGGACGGGCAAGGTTCGGGATCTTCCACGCGTGTACCTGAACACTCCCGGTGGCGAGCGCGCGTGCGCGATCGCCAATTTCGGAATCAGGGGTCGATCGCCGAACGAGCTCGCAGATGTGCTGTATGATCGCTACGGCATTTTCACCGTGGCGATCGATACGGACGCCGTAAAGGGCGTGCGGGTCACTCCGCATCTCTATACCCGGCTGAGCGACCTGGACGCACTCGTGGCAGCGATTAACGAAATGGCCAGGTAGGCTCCGGATTCGGAATCTCGGAGAGTATGCGCGGGAGGCGGCGACGCTGATCAAGACGAAAGAATGTATTAATATCAAATATGATCTATATCAGATCTGATATATAAGATAGACCATAGACGAGATCTGATATTGGATCTCGGCCGGGGAAGGCCGAGTCTCCACGAGGTCGATTTGCTTACCTATGTCATCATCGGAATCAGCTACGGCTTCGCGGCGGCGATACAACCGGGACCGCTGCAGACGTTTTATGTTTCGCGCTCACTCGCGAACGGCTGGCTTCGTACGCTGCCAGCCGTTTTTGCCCCGCTGATAACAGACGGACCGATCGCTCTGTTGGCACTTCTTCTCCTCAGCACTCTCCCTGTCTGGTTTGAAGTCTTCTTGCGAACGGCGGGCGGATTGTTTCTCTTCTATCTTGCCTATGGGGCCTTCTGCACCTGGCGCGCCTATCGTCCCGGCAATGTTCCCGTCCCGCAGTCGGGGATCAAAAACCTCTGGCAGGCGGCAACAGTGAACGCGCTGAATCCGGCTCCATATCTCGGCTGGAGTCTGTTTCTCGGGCCGCTCTTTCTCACGGGCTGGCGTAAGGCACCGGCAGATGGGATTGCGCTTCTCGTCGCGTTCTACGGGGTAATGATACTCACCTCCGCGGTGATCGTCGGCCTCTTTTCCGCCGCCCGCTCACTCGGCGAACGGGTGAGCCGCCCGCTTCTCGGCCTCTCGGTCCTTGCGCTGGCAGGACTCGGTATCTATCAGCTGTGGCTTGCAGGGAAGAGCCTGATGTGAAGCAGAAGGGAATTCCAGACGCCAATAGTCCAATCCCAGGAAGGTGATTGGCGGAAACGGAGTAGAGAGGACGAGATGAAATCAACCGGCCCGGGCAGCGATACCCGGGCCGTGGCTGTTCCGGGGTCAGACCCCAACGAAATATTTAATCGCGAGCAAGAGGACCGCCAAGCCGAGCATGAAGCCGAAAATGCCAAGGACGACCTTACGCGCGGATTGAGGCTTTTCCTCCCGACTCATCTCCAGAGTGGACATACCTCACCTCTCAAAGACTGTGGATGATCAGTTGGCACACACAGCGTGTCTCTGCGGGGAGTCAGAGATCGGAGGTGACGGTCTGCGTGAAGAGGAAGTGAGAGGAAAGTGGTACTGGAACCGGGTGCTGATCCACCCGTTTGCGGACGCAGGGCTTACCCTCCAGTGGCTGAGGGTCAGTCACTGCGCTCAGAACAATCGTCTCCTGTTTCCCAGAAATCTTGCCCTGAAGCAGCGCGGCACCGCTTGAGAGATCCGACAGCGATGCGACAGAGTGCAACCCGCCGTTCCTTCCTGGAGGATCCTGCGCGTATCCTGCACCCTCAGAAAACGGAGAGAGCGCAAGACTTGTCAGCAGAGAGATCGTAACAACAATCCCCTGCAGCCGACCGGCGATATGGCGATGGATCAGGACCATGCGGGAGGAAATATACGTTGATTGGGGGTCAGAGACAAGGAGGAGAAACGCGAGGGAAAGAAGCTGACAGGTAGTCAGATATTGGTCATAGGATATCCTCTATCGGGGACAGGCTGTCTACGATTGTCCACATGGTATTTCTGATATCAGAGATACGAGGCCGGCGGGGACGAGAGAGGGTGCGGACCGGAAATCCGGTTTACCTGCCATGGCCACGAGAAAGCCAGTAGCGCTCGATCTCCTCAAGTGTCCGGCCTCTCGTCTCCGGGACGAGCTTCCAGGTGATCCAGATGGCCGGAAGCAACATAACGGAAAAAAGCCAGAACGTCCCGTACGGCTTGAGATTGTCGAGCATCCATGGGACAGTCTGGCCAATAATGAACGTCCCCACCCAGAGCGTCAACGTCGCGATCGACATTGCCCGGCCCCGGACAGTGGTGGGATAGATTTCGGAAAGAAGCGTCCAGATCACCGGGCCATACGAGAAGGCAAAGAAGGCAATGAACATCGGGATGAAGACCATCAACAGAATCCCCTCCGTCTGCCCCGTGTAAAACACCGTCCCGATCGCAAGATGCGAAACGATCATCCCGAGACACCCGGCAATGAGCAGAACCCGCCGTCCGAGCCGGTCAATCTTCCAGATCGCGACCAGCGTGAACAGCACATTCACGATCCCGATTATCACCTGTCCGTTCAACGACCCCCCCACCCCGAAGCCGGCTGATTCGAAGATGCGCGGCCCGTAGTAGATGATCGCATTGATGCCGGAGAATTGAGACAGGATTGCCAGCGCCATGCCGATCAGTATCGCGCCCCGTATTCCTGGCGCGAGCAGCTGCTTCCATGAGGCGGTCTCCTGCGCGAGCACCAGTCTGATCTCGCCGATTTCTTTCTTTGCCGCTTCGTCGCTCATAATCCGGTTGAGCACCTCCACCGCCTCCCCCTCCCTTTTCCGCACCATGAGCCACCGGGGACTCTCGGGCACGAAGAAAAGCAGGACCAGGAACACGATTCCCGGAAGAGCCTCCGCCCCGAACATCCCCCTCCAGACCTCCGTCGACAGCACCCATTGCCAGAGCCCCCCCTCCTCGAAGGACGCTGACTGCCCGAGCGAAAGTATCTGCGCGTTGGCAAAATAGGCGACGAGAATACCGATCGTGATCGCGAACTGATACAGCGAAACCATCCGGCCCCGGATTCCCGGCCAGGACATCTCAGAGATGAACAGTGGCGAGAGCATCGACGCGATCCCTACACCAAGGCCGCCAATCAACCGGTAGATGATTAAGCCGGTGAGAGTTCCGGCTACCATGCAGCCAACAGCCGAGACGAGGAGCAGGACGGCCGAGATGACAAGCGCCATCTTGCGGCCGAAACGATCGGCGATGATTCCCGCAAATCCCACACCGATGACACAACCAAGAAGCGCCGATCCGACAAACCAGCCCTCCAGCATGGCGCTCATCTGAAACTGCGCCCTGACGAAAGTAAGCGTACCTGAGATGACCGCCGTGTCATACCCGAAGAGAAAACCGCCAAGGGTAGAGATCATACAGATCGTGATAAGATAGACTTTTTTGCTCACGTGTTGTCCCGGGAATGTCGCGCAAAGATACGAAACAAATCAGGGGAATGCGAGGGCGCCGTAAGATTGGCGGTTTCTATACATCAGAGCACACATCTGATTTTAATTATCGAAAAAGCGAAACGCGCCGATTCCTACCTGTGGCGGGNNGCATATAGCGGACCGAATCGCGGATAAGCTTCTCAAGGACTCCAAGATCGACCTCCTCAAGCCGGCGTAGATAGAGGCAGGATTTTCCTGTCGTATACCTGCCAAGTTTCTTCATCCACACGGCATGCCGATCGAAGCCCGACATGACATAGACAACCAGATTCTGTTTACGCGGAGAAAATCCCGCGAGAAACCAGTCTCCTTCTCTCCCGCTCTTGTACACGTAATGATAGGTACCGAACCCGACGATGCTGCTCCCCCACATCGCCGGAGATTCTCCCGTCACCCGCCTCATGAGCGAAACCAGAGCCCGGCTATCCCTGCGCATTTGCCCATCGGGAATTGAATCAAGGAACTTCTTCACGCTTCTATCGTTCCGGGTCGTTTTTACCTCTGACAATGTGTGCCTCCTTCATCATTGGATTGTTCCTGGACATACATACGCGCCGGTGCATGTTTCATCGTTTCCCGCGTAAAATAGCCGCGGGGAGGGAAAGAGGCAAGGAGATCATATTCCCGGCACCGGCCGGTGTGACAATCTCCACCTTTGAGAATTCAACAAATATCCGTAGGTTCATGCCACTGGTGGCCTCCGCCCGCCACACATATTCAATCGAAACCAAATCCGGAAGAAACCTATGAGAGCAGCTGCTGCTGCGATTTTGCCTTTCTGCATCGGGCTGAGTGCCACGGCTGGAGCTCAGGTATTGGGCTCGGCAAATTCCAGAGCGCAATGGATTGCCCCGTTCGATACGGCGCGGATGAATGTCAGGACTCCCTGTCCCATCCTCCGATCGACGTTCCGTATTACGGGCAGGCCATCCGGAGGACGAGTCCGTGTGATTGGACTTGGTCACTACGAGCTCCGCTTGAACGGAGCACGCGTCGGAGAGTCGCTCATCGGTCAACCCTGGTCGCAGTACAACAAAACACTCTATCGACAGGAATTCGATCTCGGCGGACTCTTGCGAGAGGGAGAAAACGCCTGGGGCGTACTGCTGGGGAATTCATTCTGGCAGGTAACTGCTGCGAACGATTCTATGCGGTACGTCAAGACCGACGCGATGCCGGACTTTTCCGAGGGCCAGCCTTATCTCCTCTGGCTCGAGGCAGAGATACGTACAGAAGGCGGCCGCACTCAGGTTGTAGCAACCGACTCGACCTGGAAGTGGCATGACGGCCCCTTGACTTTCTCGCACATTTACGCCGGAGAAGATTTTGACGCACGCCTGGTGTCCGCTGGCTGGGACTTACCAGGTTTCGATGATCGATCCTGGGAGCATGCCCGCGCAGGAACACCCCCCGGCGCATCGATCGAGGAGTTTACGGCTCCTCCAATGAAAGCGTTTGAAACGTTCTCGCCAACCCAGATCGTCTCGCCGAAGGAAGATGAGTTCACCTATGTCTTCCCCCAAAATTGCTCGGCTCTCCTGCGTTTCACCGTTGAGGGGAAGTCAGGAGAAAAGGTTCGGTTCAAACCCTGTGAATACATGGACTCCACCGGACAGGTGAAGTTCACCTACACCTGGGGAACCGGGAAGGACATCTGGCATGACTACACGTTGAGCGGATACGGCGCGGAGTCGCACCAGATACTCTTCTGCTATGTCGGCTGCCAGTACGTTGGAGTGACAGGCGCGGTCCCGGAAGGGCACCCAAATCCCCGGGATCTCCCGGTGATCAGGAACATCGAGCTCGTTCATGTCCGGGCTGCCTGTCCGGAAGCCGGAACGTTTTCCTGTTCCAGCGAGCTGCAGAACGGGGCATATCGATTGATCGACTGGGCGATCCGGTCAAACATGAGTTATGTCGCCACCGATTGCCCGCATCGGGAGAAAAACGGATGGCAGGAGGAGAACTGGCACATGGCGAGGGCGATGAGCTACCGATTCAATGTCCAGAGGTGGTTCCGGAAGATCGCCCACGACCTGCGGGACACGCAATTGCCGGACGGGCACATTCCGACCAACTGCCCAAATTACCTTGTGGGAATTCCGCCACACGGGTACTGGAACGAAGCTCCGGAGTGGGGAATTTCGGGGGTCCTTGTCCCGTGGCATCTGTATGAATGGTACGGAGACACGACGGCTCTCCGTCTCAGCTTTGAGAGCATGCGCCGGTATATCGACTATCTGACGTCGCAGGCAAACGATGGCGTTATCACCAGCAATCTCGGGGACTGGTATGATTATGGCCACGGGAAAGGGGATGGGCCGTCACAATGGACGCCGAATGAGGTCAGCGCCACGGCGATCTGGGCACTCGGTGCCGCGACGGTCGCAAAGGCGGCGGGAATTCTTGGCAGATCGGCCGACGAGATAGCATACCGTCGCCTCTTCGATCAGATCAAACGGGATTTCCAGCGAAAGTTCTATGATCCTCGCACCAGAACAGTGAAGAACAACGGCTCATGTCAGGCAGGACACAGCGCGGCGCTTTGCATAGGCCTCATTCCCGAAGGGGACAGGAACGTAGTGCTGCAGGCGATCATCGACGATCTCGAGCGACGAAACTGGCAGCAGACGGTCGGCGAAGTAATGCAGGTCTTCTTTCTCCGGGCGCTGGCGGAGGCAAACAGGAACGATGTGCTGTACCGCGTGTACAGCCGCGACACACGAGGGAGCTATGGCTACATGGTGCGCCAGGGATTTACCACCCTGCCGGAGAGTTGGGATGCCCGTCCGGGAACCCCAAACAGCATGAACCATTTCATGCTCGGTCACCTGATGGAATGGCACTATGCCTATGTGGCGGGGATTCGACAGAAGGCCGGCAGCGTCGGCTGGCGGCGTCCTGTAATTCAGCCAAACCCGGGGCTGTTGGAGAGCGCGTCTGCCACGTTTCAGGCTCCCTCCGGCACGATCGCAGTGCGCTGGGCGAAACAGGGAGGCGGATACACAATGCAAGTGCAGATCCCTGGCGGGGTGGACGCAGAAGCGGTCTTACCGAACGGAGAACGGCATAGCCTGGCACCGGGCGAGTCGACGCTGAACTGGTAATCGTCAGGTGAACAGAGGAGGAGATCAGATATCGTAAATCACATATGAGATATCCGATTGGCATAGACAATTGTTGACAGCAAATATCAGATTTCAGCTATACGTTATGACCCGGGTTGACGAACGATGGTCACACAAGACCACCCCGATATGAAAAACGCTTCTTCCGGTCGTACGGAATGACGTCGAACACCTCTCCTCTTTCCGCCCTCTCGGTCAGCGTATTCCAGAAGTCCAGCGCATAGAGGTCCGAGTGGACTGACTTGAACAGACCCTTCAGTGGCCCCGGGATGCCCGCGAAACGCTCCATTTCGTCCATGAAGAAATCCTCTTCCGTCGCAAAGATTCTGTCTTCTTCCGCCTCTGTCTCCTCGGACTCGTCCCTCGGCACCGGCTTCTCCCTGAACCTGACTCTATTGATCGGCGCGACATCGTCATAATCATAGAGCACCACCCGGCCCCATTGTGTCACGCCGTAATTCCAGGTGTTGAACAGGTCGCATGGGAAGAGGCCGCTCGCCGCCAGATCTTTCAGGAAGAATCCGAAATCGATCAGGACTTTGCGCAGCGATTCCGGGCTCTTTTCCGTCTTGAAGTAGATCGGCAGAGGAACAACTTTTCTCTGGACGTACAGATGCTGAATGATCACGTAGCCTTCACTGATGCTTACACCGGACCTGGCGGCAAGATCAAACTCACGGAGAACCGCCGAGGAAAAACGCTTCTTCTTGAAACGGAGATTCTCGAACTCCTGCGTGTCCACAATCCTCCCCGCCCGGTCTCTGTGCGATTGGAAGGCATACTGAAATCGGACCTTCTCTTTCGAGATGACCTTCGGTGTTTGATTCATTGACCGGAGGAAACAGGGACGGTCCTTGATAACCTTAAAGACGAATCCAAAATTCGGCAAGGTGAATACGATCATCACCGCACCTTCCTGTCCGGGCGCGATCACAAACTGCTCTTTTGAGACATGCACGAAACGATGGAGTTCGCGATAGAACTCCGTCTTGCCGTGCCTGTTATATCCAAGGGCGGTATAGAGCTCGCCCTCTTCGGCGTCCGGAAGGATCGAGTGTAAAAATTCGATGAGCGCATCGTATCTCTCTACGTCCACGAAGAAGTAGGAATAGGCAAAGCTGAATACGATGCTGGCGTCGACAGCGTGGAGCAGCACGGTTTCCGTCCGGATACCGGAATCGCGGTTCGAGAGCGGGATGATGAGGGGAAGGACCCTGGAGTCAGCCACAATCCTGGCGATAATATACGCTTCCTTGTTCCGGTAGAATATGACTCTTGCAACGTCGATCCGGTAGGATTGGTCGGTTCCCACGATCGGCCAGAGATGCAGGTCAATTTCCTGTGAGACCAGCAGGATATCCCGTTCCAGATCTTCGTATGGAGTCCGTAATGGCAGGTCTTCAAACAGTCTCCGGATGATCAGGGCCGTATCGCCTGACTGCATATAGCTTCGGAAGGCCGCGTCTTCCGTGTGTGCCAACGCGGACTTCTTGTGGAGCGCGAAGAATTCTACTTCACGGTTGACACCGAGAGTCCGTAGCATCCTGCGAGTAACGGAGTTGAAAAAAGTCTCGGCGCGGTCGATGTCGAATCGAGCAGTCAGGAGGGAGGCGAAGGAGGTTTTTGCTGCCTTCCAGAGGGACTGATTACGCGCGAGGGGACCCAGGGCACCGTCGAGCCGGACGGTTACCTGGTCAAGCGCGTCGTCATAGGAATCCAGGCGTTCAGCATTGTCATGTTGGCCTCCTGTCCAGTCCTTCTGTTCAAACCTTTGCTGTGCGCGCCGCGTGATGGATCGGAAGGTGGCGTCGAACACGTCAAACGCCTCGAGCGTCAGTCTTGCCGCGAGGTCGGCGCCATGCTGCTCGCTCATTGAAGGTCCGGTTCACCCGGTTTTGGTCGGTGGGAAAATTTGCCTGGTGTGACCTCTGGAAGATAGTCCGGTTTTGCGGAGATATCAAGGTCGGGGTGTTTGCTACGGACGAGAGTTGAGAT
>DKBG01000213.1:23220-23422 GCA_002451155.1 Ignavibacteria bacterium UBA6906 | reverse complement strand
CGGACAGCACATGCGATCGTCGGCCAGGTGGTGGCACTCTGCAAGCACCGCGCGATAACGCTGAAAGCGCTGCCGCTCCGAGAGTATCGCAAATTCAGCCCTCTCTTCTCGAAGGACCTGTATGCGCTTCTGGACGTCCGCACATCACTTGCATTGAAACGCTCTGCCGGATCAACCGCTCCGCGGGAAGTCGCGAAAGCTA
>DKBG01000213.1:0-23183 GCA_002451155.1 Ignavibacteria bacterium UBA6906 | reverse complement strand
CGGGAGATCGCCATCTGGATCAGCATCGCCGCGATCGGGGCGATAATGATCATCAGAATTCCTCCGAGGGGGCTCCCGCCCTCCTCGTCGTGTGACTGTCTTCCTCCGCCAAAGATCATCGCCCACTGGGCCATGTTCGCGATCATACTGATGGCACCTGCCATCGTCGCGGCGATGGACCCGATGAGGATATCACGGTGCTTCACATGGGCGAGCTCATGCGCAAGAACTCCCCGCAACTCGTCCCGGCTCAGCCTCTGCATGATTCCCTCAGTCACCGCGACTGCAGCGTGCTCGGGGTTCCGGCCTGTCGCGAATGCGTTCGGCTGATCGCCCGGAATCAGGTACACCTTCGGCATGGGCACGCCAGCCCTTCCGGCCAGCTCTTCCACAAGCGAGACCAGCTCCGGCGCCTCGCCTCTGGAAACCTCCCGGGCACCGTACATCCGCAGTACAATTCTGTCGCTGAACCAGTAGCTCCCAAAATTCATGGCCGCAGCGATAAAAAATGCCATAACCATCCCGCCCCGGCCGCCGATCCACCCTCCCGCCAGGACCAGGAGGACGGTCAACACCGCCATCAGCATAGCTGTCTTCATCGTATTCATGGATTCACATTTCCCTGTTGATTTGGATCATACATCGAGGCCGCCCGTTTCTGCAGGGCCCGCTGAAAGGTAGCAGTTTTTTCCCATTGGGAAAAGGGACTTAAGACCATCAAAACCTCCCGACCATAGAACAGCGGAGAGTGACCGCGTTGTTCCCCGGGGAATTCCACTCCTTGATTCTGGGGCATTCCTGGGGTATCTTATTAACCGGATTGCACCTCACCTATCCGTTCCACAACGCTCCAGTGTCATGCATCCGCTTGTACTCGGCATGGCCGGCGGTTCCGGCTCCGGAAAGACCTCCGTCACGAATGCGATCGTTCATTCACTCGATCCGGAACGGGTCGTCGTCATTCAGCATGATTCGTACTACAGGGACCTCAGCGCATACGGAGGACGGCCGCCCGAGCAGGTCAATTTCGACCACCCGGACGCGCTTGATACAGCTCTCCTGGCCAGGCATCTGGAGGAGCTCAGGTCTGGGAGGAGCATCGAGCAGCCGATGTATAATTTCACGACCCACCGGCGGATGGAATCCACCCGTCGTGTCGACCCCCGTGAAATCATTATTATCGACGGTATCCTGATCCTTGTCGACGAACGGCTGCGCTCACAGATGGATATCAAGATCTACGTGGACACGGATGCAGACGAGCGACTCATTCGCAGAATCCGTCGGGACATTCTCGAGCGGGGCCGATCCGTGGAATCCGTCATGATCCAATACATGCAGACGGTGAAACCAATGCACCTGCAGTTTGTTGAGCCGAGCAAACACTGGGCTGATGTCATCATCCCGCGAGGTGCTGAAAACAGCGTGGCCATTGACCTCGTTGTGCAGAAAATACGCATGATGCTGCGCGAGCAGGGAACGGTCCGCGCATGAACGCCATCGAATGGACCTTCCAGCTTCGATTCGCGCTTGCGCTCGCGCTCGGCCTGCTCGTCGGGCTCGAACGCGAGAGTGCCAAGGATTATCAGAAGCTCGTTTTTGGAGGTGTCCGAACCCACCCGATCATCAGCCTGCTCGGATTCGGATGCGCATGGCTCTACCAGATGGGCGTGACCGTGATGCTGCCGGCCGGTCTTGTCTCTCTCGCCGCACTGGCGGTTATCTCCTACCTTGCGAAGGTTCGTGAAGACCATTACGGAACGACCAGTGAGATTTCGGCACTNNCTTCTCTCTGAAAAAGCCCGTCTGGAATCCTTCGTCGATCGGCTCAACAAGGCAGAGTTTCTCGCGTCGCTGAAATTTCTTCTCGTCACGGTCATTATTCTGCCGGTCCTCCCGGATCAGGAGTTTACCCCCTTTCGCATCAATCCCGCGACAACCTGGAAGTTCGTTATTATCGTTTCGACTGTCGGGTTTATTGGATATGTGCTCACACGCCGGCTCGGAACCCGCGTTGGCTTCTGGATGTCAGGCATTCTGGGTGGAATCGTGTCGAGCACTGCGCTGACTGTCGCGATGGGGAGACTGGCGCGGGTCCAACCCACCAGGGCGCTCGGGGGATTGCAGGCGTCGCTTCTCGCCGGAGCCGTGATGTATATCCGTATCGTCGTGATCATTCTTCTTATCAGTCCTGCACTCGGCGCCGCCCTCTGGTGGAGGGCCGCATTGCTCGTGGCGATCGGCGTGGTCATGGCCTTGACAGTCCCCGGAGGGGACACAGAAGATCCAAGGCCGGAGGTCCACGGTCTCGAAAACCCGTTCGAGATCACGCCCGCGCTGATCTTCGCGGCACTCTTCGTGTCGCTCACCGTCCTGGTCGGCCTCGTGCGTGGGTGGGCCGGGGAGACCGGCCTTCTGACCCTGGCCGCGGTGGTCGGCATAGTGGATATCGATCCGTTTATTCTTTCCATGGTCCCGCAGGCCAGCGTTTCTTTTTCCCTCGTCGTTTCCGCAACCCTCCTTGCTGCGATGAGCAATACGATCGCAAAGGGCGTTTATTACTTTGCACTGGTTCCTTCAACGCGCCGGCAGACTGCCTGGCGGTACGCCCTGTGGGGAGCGCTCCACATTCCGATCATCATTACCGCATAATCACAGTTCCACCACTGTCAGGAGTAGAGGACATGATCCGTCGATTCAGCGCCGTACTCGCTTTCGCACTGCTCGCGCTGGGATGCGCAAGCACGAGCCCCCAGGCTACCGGCCCGGCCCAGAAACCCGCGGAGAAGAAAGAAGGCCCGAAGCCGTACACAGAGGTGATCACCAGGGAGGCGAAATCGGACACGGGCGTGTTCATCGTTCACAGGGTGAAGCAGAAATGGTACTATGAAATTCCGGTCACCCAGCTCGGGAAGGATTTTCTTCTCATCAGCTCGNNGATACGCTGCCGGTCAGTTATGCCGTCGAGAAATCCAGTTTTCCGCCGATCCTCGCCTCGTTTGATCTTCAGTGCTACAACAAGGATTCGAGTGCTGTCGTGGTTGACGTTTCGGACCTCTACACCTCCGATATGACGGAATTTACGATAAGCCGTGCCATGCGGGAACAGCTGCGGGTTCGCCGCCTTGATCCCAAACGGACGTTCATCGATACGGCCAAATCGTTTCCCCGGAATATCGAAGTCGATGTCACGCTCACCTTTGATGCCGCTCAGGTGCCGGGAGACGCGAATCTCAGTTCGGTCTCTATGGTCGTGCATCACTCGATGCTCCGGCTGCCCGAGAAGCCAATGTCTTCGAGGCTGCTCGACGAGCGTGTTGGTTTCTTTACAGTCTCGCAGGTGGATTACGGATATGAGTCCCAGCGCGCGGAACGCCGCCGTTTCATCAAGAGATGGCGGCTGGAACCCTCGGATACTGCGGCATTCCAGCGGGGTGAACTGGTGGAACCGGTGACACCGATCGTGTTTTACATCGATCGTGGTGTGCCGGACAAGTGGAAGCCCTACCTGAAGAAGGGGGTGGAGATGTGGCAGGCGGCCTTCGAGAAAGCCGGGTTCAAGACCGCGATTCTTGGAAAGTACGCCCCGACAGTGAAGGAAGACCCGGACTGGAGTGCGGAAGATGCCCGCTACGCGACGATCCGGTGGCTCCCGTCTAGAATTTCCAATGCATATGGACCGTCCATGGCCGACCCGCGCTCCGGTGAAATCCTGGACGCCGACATCGGGTTCTTCCACAACGTGATGAACCTCGCGCGAAACTGGTACATGACACAGGCTGGAGCGTCAGATCCGCGAGCGAAAAAGCTGCCGTTACCCGATGATCTGATGGGCGAACTCATTCAGTACATTGCTGCTCATGAGGTTGGCCATTCGCTCGGGTTTCCCCACAATATGAAGGCGTCGTCCCAGTTCCCGGTGGACAGTCTGCGCAGCCCCTCGTTCACTGCGAAGTACGGGGTCGAGGCGTCGATTATGGATTACGGGCGCTTCAATTATATCGCGCAGCCCGGGGACGATGCCACACTCATCCCGAAGATCGGTCCTTATGATTTCTTCGCGGCCGAATGGGGCTATCGCCCTCTGCTCGGGTTGACGAACCCGGACGCAGAAAAACCATTCCTGAATGCAATCGCGGCGCGCCAGGAAAAGGAACCCTACCTCCTTTTTGGCGATCCGAGCTCGGTCGATCCAACCGCACAGACGGAAGACCTGGGAGATGACCCGGTTGCCGCAGGCACGTACGGAATGAAGAACCTTCAGAGGGTCACGGACTTCCTCCTCACCGCTACCACAAAGGAAGGCGAAGACTACAGCGTGCTCGATGAATTGTACGGAGAGGTATTTGCGCAGCGAAATCGCGAACTGGGGCATGTTGTCCCATGGATCGGAGGAGTCATTCAGACACGAAAGGTGACCGGGCAGGAGGGATCGGTGTATACCCCCGTGACCCGGGAAAGGCAGAAAGAAGCAATGGGCTACCTGCTGAACGAGGGTTTCCGCACTCCGACAGAATTCATCCGGCCCGATATTCTGGCTCTGATCGAGCCCTCGGGGACTCCCGACCGTGTGCTCATGGGCCACCGCCAGCTCCTCAGCCGCATCCTCGACAACCAGAGGTTCGAGCGTCTGATGACCACAGCGGCCCTCAGCCATGGGAAGGAGAAGCCCTATACGCTTGCCGAGATGCTGGCAGATTTGAGGAACGGGATCTGGAAGGAGCTCAAAGTGTCCAGAGTCTCTACGGATCTATACCGGCGCAATCTCCAGCGGGCCTATATCGATCTGATGGGGACAAAGCTCAATCCCCCTCCGCTTGCACAGCCAGCCGGGGCTCCCGCGGGCGCGCGAAGTTCTCCTCCCTCGCAACTGCCGACCGAGGCACGATCCCTCATTCGGCAGGAACTCTTGGATCTCGATGCGCTGCTGGCCAAGGCACTTCCGTCAGCTGCGGACAGAGAAACTAAAGCTCATCTTCAAGATTCCCGGTACCAGATCTCAAAGATTCTCTACCCCGACACGAAGTAGTCCGGCATCGGGTCCAGCCGGAGACACCGCGCAAGAGAGGGCAACGCCCCGGAGGGGTGACTTTCAGTCATCCGGCCGGGGCGTTCGTGTGGCCGGTCCGCCGAAACCCGTGTTCAGGCGGGTGTATCTGGACCGGCGCCCGCGGGGATTTCTACCACAGACCTTGGCTCAACGGACCTTTCCCCCCAGTCCACCCGTTGATCTGAAAGATTTGCCAGAAGGCGGACACTGCCGGCCGGCCCTCCGCGCGTGGTGATCTCAAAGAGATCCAGGTCTCTGTGATGCACCGAGGATGCCTGGCCGCCTCTGAGAGAGAGGGCTTTCTTCAAGAGCCGAAACCCCTCATCGTCGACGAGCGCAAGGTTGTCGCTCTCCACAATCATTGTGTCGAGGGCACCTGCGACCTGAGCATAGAGCTCACGCTCGGCTTTGCGTAACCGGATGTCCGACTCTCTCAGCAGGATGCAATCCGGGTCGTTCAACCAGAATCTTCGGTGCATAAACTGCCGCAGCAGCGGATTCTTCAGCGCGTGGTATGCATTGGGACCGTGGAAGGGGGAGAGAGAGGAATCCCAGAAAGGGGCAGTGTCTTCCCCGACGCGCATCCCGTTGACATACCCTACGGAGGGGAGAAGCGGTGCGCCGCATCCGAGTACAAAATCGTTTCCCACAGCCTCGCGGATACTCCGTAACCCAAGCCGGTATGCCTGTGTCGGCGTGACCGATTGTGTGCGTTGTCCCGGCATCGCGCCGGCGTAGAGAAAGTCGATCTTGAAGTATCGAAAGCCAGCCCCCCTCAGTGAAGAGAAGAGGCTGTGAAGCCACTTCTGAACCTCGGGATTCGACGTGTCGAGCGGGTAGATTGGTTTCCCCCATCCGCCGAAGGCGGACGGAGGATCGGGGTGGCCGAGCGCCCAATCGGGATGATCATGGAAAAGCCGTGAGGTTCCCGACACCATAAACGGAGCGGTCCAGATGCCGGGAACAAACCCGTGATCCCTGATCGTCTGCGCCATCGTTGCCAGGTCCGGCCATCCGCTCCGCCGCTCGGTCCAGTCGCCAACATCCTGCTGGTACCCGTCATCAATCTGGAACACCTGAAACGGGAATCGGCCGCCGGCAAGCCGGAGATTGTGGAGGATGTCATCCCAGGTGACCGTATTGAAGTACTGGTACCAGCTGCACCAGCCCACCGGATTGTGCGCAACCGGCGGGAGCGGGTTCTCCTCCCCGACCAGAGCCCCGTATTGTTCGAGTCGATTGGCCGTTCCTGTTCCCCTGAGGATGATGAGGGACTCAAGCGGAAAAGGGGTCTCGGTCGTGAGGTTTCCGTACTCGCATGATGCCACAATTTCACCCTGATCGATCGTAAAGAACGGGTGTCCGATACGTGAGGAAAGGAAACCGAAAAGAATATCCTCCGCTGCCAGAAAATAGTCGCTGACGGGGAGGCGGGAGAAGAGATCCGGCACTGGAGTGAACAGTGCGCTGTTTCCCCTTTCGAGCATAAAGTCGGCGCCCGGGTATCTCTCCCCCTGATTCAGCCAGCACATAGGTCCCCATGATTGCCAGTTGTTGACAAGATGGGCTGATTCGGCCGGAGCGCGAAGGATTTCCAGCCGGCCCAACCGTCCGCGGACCGTGCCGGTCACTTTGTACCCGCCGGCAATTGCGTTTACACGGTATTCGACATCCATCCCGTCTACGCGATGGCGGTAGGTGCCGCTTCGAATCGGCCTGCCAAAGAGGTTCACGGGTTACTTCCTTTCCGTTTCCAGAAGAAGTACACAGGGAGACCCAGGCAAAGAAAGACAAGGCCCGCCCATGCCTGGGCCGGTTTTTCGATAAGCGTGTTCACGACAAACCAGATGGAGAGACAGACGAAGAAGAGAGGAGTGAACGGGTATCCGATCGTCCGGTACGGCCTGAGTGCTTCCGGTTTCCGCTTGCGCAGCACGAACACCGACGATGCTGCCAGGCCAAAGAAGATCCAGTCGGTGAACACAACATACGATATGAGATTTTCAAATGTCCCCCAGAAAAGAATGAGAAGGATAGCCCAGCCTGATTGGAAGGCAATGGCATAGACCGGGGTCCGGTACCGTGGGTGAATCTCGGCCACTTTCTGGAAGAACACTCCATCCTGCGCCATCGCGTAGTATATACGGGGGGCGGTGAGCGTGTATATCCCTGTCGTCCCGAAGGTCGATACGACGATGGCCCCCGCAATCAGGGTCCCTCCGAGAGGTCCGAGAACCGTCCCCACAGCATCGGTCGCGAGACGCGACGAAGCCGCCATTGCTTCAGGAGTAAGGAGAAACAGGTACGCCACCATGACCAGAATGTACACGCACGTGACCGTCGCTGCCCCAATGAGAAGTGCCCGCGGGACGTCACGCGATGGATTTTTCGCCTCTGCCGCGGTAAATGTCGCGTGCTGCCAGCCTCCAAAAGACCAGAGGACTCCTACCATGGCCACTGCGAACCCCCCAGCGAGGCTGCCGGGGAAGTCGGGCAGAGGCGCGGACCAGTCTGTCACCAATCTCGATCCCCACCCGAGTCCCACGAGAATGATACCGCCGATTGCGATCAACTTCAGCGTGGTGAAAAGGTCTGAAAAAATCCCGCCTGCTTTGACACCCCGCACATTGATGAGTGTGACGATGACTATTCCCGCGATTGCGACAAGCCTGATCCCGATTGCCCCCATCGGAATGAAGTAGGCGAGGTAGGTCGAAAAGGCGACGCTGAGCGCAGCAATACCTCCCGTGTTGACGACAAGGAAATAGGCCCACCCGTAGAGAAATCCGGCGAGGCCGCCGTATGTCTCCTGGAGAAAGATGTAGACGCCGCCCGCGCGCGGCATCATGCCCCCGAGTTCGGCAAATGTCAGCGCTCCGGCCAGCGCCATCATTCCGCCCAGAAACCAGGCGAGCAGGATCCAGAGGGGACTCGGAAGAGCTGTCGCAACGGAAGAAGGGGTGAGGAAGATCCCCGATCCGATGGTCGACCCGATTGCGATCATCGCCAGGTCGAAGGTCGTCAGCGCGCGCCTGAGTTCAGTCATAGCTTGCTGAGGCACTCCCTGGTACTTTCGGCCGCGTTCTCGATCTCCTCCGCAGAGTTATAGAAATGCGGTGAATACCGGATCTTTCCCTCGCGGAGAGCTGCGGTGACACCGCTCTGATGAAGGAGATTAAATAGTTTCAGCGCGTCAACGGGTGGAGTGGCCTCGACGGTCACGATACCGGCTCGATCGGACCTGGAGGTCGGGCTGATAAGACGAAGTCCCGGCAGTCCTGCGAGTCCCCGGGTCAGTATCTCGGTGTGATCGAGTATCTGTTCCTCGATCTCCCGGGCACCAACTTCCCCGAGCAGATCCACTGCCGCGCTCATTCCCCAGAGCGACGGGAAGTTCAGAGAGCCGATTTCGTACCGCCGAGCGGAGGCGGCGAGCGGCTGCCCATAATTCCGAAAATCCATCGGGTCCTCCACTGCAATCCACCCGAGATATTGTTGGTGAATCCGTGACTGAAGGTCCTCGGTCAGGTAGAGGAATCCCGAGCCGTGAGGGCCCATCTGCCATTTCTGTGCGCCGGCAGCGAGCGCGTCAATCTTCATCCTCTGAACGTCGATACGGACGGCGCCTACCGCCTGGATTCCGTCCACCAGAAGATGGATCCCGCGGCGGCGGCAGAGATCGCCGACGGCGGCGAGATCCGTTCTGTGACCTGAAAGAAATTGAACCGCGCTGATGGCAACTGATCGGGTATGCGGAGTGATTGCCGCCTCGATATCGGCGGGGTGGACCGCTCCGTTGTGTGAGGGGACGATGTCGAGCTCAACGCCGCGCTGCCGGAGATTCAGGTAGGGATACACATTCGCGGGAAATTCCTGATCGTTCAGGATGACCCGGTCCCCCTGCTTCCAGGGCAAGCCGGCTGCCACAACGTTGAGTGCCTCTGAAGTGCTCGGCTGCAGTGAAATCCGGCGGGGTGACTCCGCATTGATCAGGCTTGCGATCGCCGCCCTGAGCCGTGCGGTCATTTCCAGGTCAGTGCGATACGTGTCCAGTGCGCCTTCCGACCGCTCACGGAGGTGCTTCTCTACTGCCGCGACGACGCGAATAGAGAGCGGTGAAGTTCCCGCATGGTTCAAGTAGATGCGTCGCCCCCCGGTATAAGGGAAGAGTGCGCGGATTGCTGTAAGGTGGTCCGATGAGATCATTGCGATCCTTCGTCAAGAGGAAGCAGTCAGGTGCCATTAACGCGGTTTGTCGACACTGTCCTACCGTTCCGCCTTCACCGTTACGATCGACCGGGGTGCGGTCAGTACCCGGAGAGAGGTTCTCTTCGTCTGGACTATCTCCCCTGCCGATTCGAGAAAATCGGAGCGCATAGCGCGTGTCGGAGTAAAGGGGAGAGTGAGCATTGCCTCGACGTCGGCGGAGCCGGCGTTGTACCACTGCACCACCCATGCGTCCGAATCTTCCGCCTTCTTGACGCTTGTCAGGATCAAGGTTGACGGAGAGAGAGAGAGGAAGGAGTGCGTTCGTGGCAACCGCCCCGGGTGGGCATCGGTCGCACGGCCAAGGAGCGGGACATTGACCTCGTATCCCTGCCTGACGGTTCCGCCCTCGCTCCACGTCCCGCTGTGCGGGTAGAGGTAGTAGGTCGTGGTATGCATGCCCCGGTCGGCCATCGGGTCGGGCCACGTCGGTGAGCGGAGGAGGGAGAGCCGCATTGTCCTGCCCTTGATGTCATACCCGTATTTGTCCGTGTTGAGTAGGCTGATGCCGTACCCTCCGGCGGACACGTCCGCCCACCGCGATGCCGGGACCTCCACGCGCGCCTTTTCCCATGAGGTGCGGAGCTGCGTCGAACGCTCGATCGTTCCGAACGGTACTTCATAGGTGGCAACGGTGTCGGTGACGGTGAGCGGAAACGCCACCTTTACCATCGTGTGATCCTCCCACCAGTCGGCCGTCGTGACAAATTCAATCCTATCAAGCTCCTCATACAGCGCGATGTCCTGAGTAAAGAAAGAGGTCGGGAAATCCTCGGTCGGGTACTCCTTCCGTGTTCCCGGCTTCAGGTAGTCACGCCGCAAACGGAGCACGACTCGTACAGGTCCCTGCTCGACAATCGATGCGCCGCGGAATTGGGAAGGAAAGCGAACGCCCGTGAGGCCGATATTCCATGCATCCCATTGGGCAGGCCGGTCTTCGAGCAGCTGGAGTTCGTTCCCCGGCCCGCTCAGAAGTTCCCTTTCCCCTCCCCTCCTGTCTACAATGCTCCTGATCCATCCGGTGGTTGAGTCGACGCTGATGACGAATCGCGAATTCTCAAGCCGCCAGGTGGACGCGTTCAGCGAGACCGACCTGGCGGAGGGCTCTGCCGGGCGAAGGAGGAACGTGGTATACCCGAGAGACGGGACGTTTCTTGCGACGAACAGAATCTCGCGCTCGTACTTGCCGCTGACCGAAATTTGCGACGGAACCCCCTTCCCGGAGCCGTCAACGATGGAGAAGGAACGGCTGTCGCCGACGGGGAGGGGGAGGCGGACGAGGTCGGTCCGTGCCCACGCAAGCGGATTGAAAACGACCACGGGAGTTCCGGTGCTCATCCCGCGCGTATTGATAGATCTGACGAGCCGATCGAGCGAATTCTCAAGCAGGTGCCCGCCGAGTTTTCTCACTTCTTCGTGCGTTGCGCGGGCGTCATCATAGACCTCATGGATGCTCGAGCCTGGCAGGATATCGTGGAACTGCAACGTGAGGAATGTCTTCCAGGCGTCTTCAAGCATCGCTGCAGGATAATCGTCTCCCTCCAGGGAAGCCAGCGAGGCGAACTTCTCGGCGTTGGTCAGGAGGGTCTCGCCGGTTCTATTATAGTGTTTCATCGCGGCCTGGGTCGTATAGGTTCCCCGATGATACTCGAGGTAGAGCTCGTCATTCCAGACCGGTAGGCCCGAAAGATCGTTGCTGCGAACCCAGTCGAGGTACTGGGTTGCTGTTCCGTGTTCAATGGCCGGGAAGATGTCCAGTCCGCGGAGGCGGTCGATCCTTGCCAGCATCGCCAGGGACGGTCCGCCGCCATGGTTTCCGATTCCAAAAAGAATCATCAGCTTTCGGAGCCCCGTATTCGCCTCATACTGCCGGAGCCAATCGACGAATGCGAAGGGATTCTCCGCGGTATTGACATAGTCAAACGGGAAGTAACTCAGGATCCGCGATCCATCAGGAGATTGCCACCAGAAAAGGCGGTGGGGGAAAACGTTCGTATCGTTCCATCCGATTTTCTGGGTGATGAACGCGTCGATTCCGGCGTTTCTGTAGAGGGCGGGCATGGAGACGGTGTACCCGAACGAATCCGGATTCCACCCGATCTTGACGTCGGTGCCGAGTTTCTGGCGGAAATACCGTTTCGCATAGAGGAGATGTCGGACCCAGGATTCTCCGCTTGGGAGATTACAGTCAGGCTCCACCCACATGCCGCCTGTCGGTTCCCAGCGCCCCTGCCTGACCAGATCCCTGATGCTGGCAAAAAGATCGGGATACAACTGTTCCATCCACTCATAGTAGAGCGCGGAACTCTGCGTGTAGGTGAAATCCGGACGCGCCTTCATCATATTGAGGACCGACCCGAAAGTGTGGTTGCACACCTCTACGGTCTCCTTTTCCCGCCAGAGCCAGGCGGCATCAATGTGCGCGTTTGAGTCGAAGAAAAGGGTGAATCTCTTTGCGAACGCTCCGACCGGTGCCAATGCGGTGCGTATCGAGTCGAGAGATCTCTGAAACCGGATAAGATCCCCGCGGGCCAGCGCGGTCAGGTCGAGCCGCGCGGCTTCCGACTGCAGGAGGACGCTCAGCCGTTTGCGCTCCTCCCGGTCGAGCTTCGTCCTGTCGATTCCCGGGTCTTCCTTCTTTCCGCCTGCGGTCTGATAGGTGTCAAAGCTCAGCAGCTTCTGGCCCGTCCGAAGACTCAGGGAGAAATCCTCAATCGCCTGCCTGGCATTCTTCGCCGATTCAATCTGTAGCTCGGCTCGCAGGAGCCGGAGGGGGCCACCAGTATTGACTGCCTTTATCGCAATCACAAATCGTTCGCCCGGACGGGCTGCCGGGGTCAGTTCAAAATCGCCATTCCAGGGGAAATGGCCTCTCGGTTCACCGTTGACCCAGAGAGAGCCGTAGTCATCGACTGCTACAAGAAATCGCAACGATCCCTTGACGGGCTGACCGAGGAAATGCTGCGGGACAATGATCTCCTTTCGTAGCCAGCAGGAGTCCGGATAGACCGACTGGTTTAGCCGAAGATTTTGCCAGGAGCGGTCGTCAAACCCAGGCGCTGCGGGATCCCCTGGCGGTGTATAGGACCGGAGGTCAGGGCTCATCCTCCAGTTGTCATATGCGGCTCCTGTGAGTGAATCGAGCGCTACGACAAGACGATCGACGGTTGTTTGCCCGAGAAGGCTTGCCGGGAGGGACAGCGCTCCCGGGAGGAGGATACACGCGGCAATCAGTACCCTGAGTCGAATCATGGGGGGTTCCCTCCCTGACGGTTTGTTCCTGTGAGACGGACAGTGTAGCCGAGGGTCTTCCGGCTCGCGTCTTCTCCTGTGCCCGCATTCCCGGACGGTTCAGTCCCTTAGCGCGGCTCGACGGCTACTCCGTCTTCGAGAGAGCAGACGTGAATTCCAGGCTGTCTCCCGCTGATGGCAGGATAGTCGCGGGCGAGCCGGGCGGCGAGAACTTCCACTGCCTCCTCACGCACGCAACAAACCACGCTGCCGCCGAATCCCGCGCCGGTCATTCGTGCACCAAGCACACCATCGCTTTCCATACAAATGTCCACGACCATATCCAGCTCCCGGCAGCTGACCTCGTAGTCCACGCGGAGACTACGATGGGATTCATACATGAGCTGTCCGAACGCGGAAAGATCCCCGGCTCGGAGAGTCCGGACGGAGTCCTCAACACGGGCATTCTCGGTTACCACATGCCGACATCGCCTGTATACGGTCTGGTCGAGAAATGACTCGCATCGTGCAAGATCCCCGGGGGAGACGTCCCGGAGTTTCAATATCCCCGGGAGATGCCTGGAGAGCACGGAGACTCCTGCGTCGCACTCCTCGCGCCTGCGGTTGTATTCCGAAGAGGCAAGTGAGCGCCGGACAGCCGTGTCACAGATGAGGAGACGTACTCCGGCAGGGATAGGGACCTGAAGAAATTCGAGTGAACGGCAGTCGATCCTAAGTGCGTGATTCTTCTTTCCGAGGTAGCTGATAAACTGATCCATGATCCCGCACTGCACTCCCACAAACTCATTTTCCGCCTGCTGGCAGAGCACGATGACGTCCAGGTCAGGGATGGTCAGGCCGTTCAGCGAGATGAACGTGCAGGCAGCGGCAACCTCCAATGCGGCGGAAGAACTCAGACCAGACCCTCGAGGCACCGTGCTGTTGATCAACATGTTTGCGCCGGCGAGATTGTCGCCCCGCCGGCGAAGGAAATGGGCGACGCCGGCGACGTAGTTCGACCAGGCCCCAGTCCGGCGTGGAGTCAGGTCGGCCAGGGAGAGCATCATCGTAGACTTGAGGTTCTGTGCGTGGATCACCAGGTTCCTGTCGGACCGGGGAGAGGCCGCAATCGCCGTCGCTCTGTCAATCGCAGCGGGCAGGACAAATCCGTCATTGTAATCGGTATGCTCCCCGATAAGATTGACGCGCCCGGGGGCGGTGACGACCACGTGTGGTTCAGTTTTGAACTGGCCGCGAAAATACTCGGCGGTCTGACGGGCAAGTGCTGCGCGGGGAGAGTCCACGGATATGATAGTCGATGTTGGGGGGCTGAATCGAGAATCGGCAGGGCAGCCGCACTCTCAGGGGGAGTGTACGATATTTCCTCTGTAATATCAATGAAATGGCATGACTGGCCCTTGACTCACCCGTATGCCCTGTCTATATTATTGCGCGACGGAGAAGGTGCCGGCCCACGCCGACACCACGGCCGCGTACAGGCCTGCCCTGGGAGGTGCACCATGGGACTGTGCAAGAGCTTCTGCGAACCGCTGTTCACGCCCATTCCGTCCGCCTTATCTGATTCCCCACACTTCTCGCGCGGCTGCTCCCCGGAGAAATTTTCCAGGTGGGGGGTGCGCACAGCAGACGTTTTCCTGAAAAGAGCCCGGAGGAATGATCCCACCCATCGTCTCGTGGCGCGGACACGTCTGAGCCGCCGAGGAGAGAGGGGAGGATGAGTCCGATGAGAATCTGGGCGGCTTTCGCATGTCTCCTTACACCTCTGCTCTCGGTGGCACAGTACCCGAATATTCGGGTTAGCCTTCCGACAAGCACAACCCCTAACGAGGTGACACTCTCCATCAATCCTGCCAACCCGGTGAATCTGATCGCCGGGGCCAACCTCAGATACGTGTACAGGTCCGTGGACGGTGGATTCTCCTGGTCAGAGGGCCAGATTACCTCCTCCTACGGGGTCTGGGGTGATCCCTGCGTCATTTTTGATGGCTCAGGTGACGCCTACTATGCCCATCTGTCCAGACCGCCCGACTCAATCGGGAAATTCCTCGACCGGATTGTGGTGCAGAAATCGATTGATGGTGGCCTGCACTGGAATGACGGCGTCGGGATCGGCCTTAACCCCCCGAAGCACCAGGACAAGGAATGGCTCGCCGCCGACATGACGTCGTCCGTCTTCCACGGGTACCTGTACTGCGCATGGACTGAGTTCGATTCGATCTCAAGTCCCTTCCCGTCGGATAGCAGCCGGATTCTTTTCGCCAGGTCCACAGACGCGGGCGCGAGCTGGTCCGTTCCAGTTCGTGTGAGCGATCGGGGCGGGGATTGTCTTGACGGAGATAATACGGTTGAAGGAGCGGTGCCGGCGATTGGACCGAACGGAGAGGTGTATGTCAGCTGGAGCGGTCCGCTCGGAATCCTTTTCGACAAATCATCTGACGGGGGTAATTCGTGGGGAGCCGATATCAGCGTTGCGTCACAGCCTGGAGGCTGGGATTTCGACGTGTCTGGAATCTATCGATGTAACGGATTGCCGGTCACGGCCTGCGATGTCAGTTCGTCACTCTACAGGGGCCGGATCTATGTTCTCTGGTCCGATCAGCGAAACGGCCTTGAGGACACTGATATCTTTCTGGTCCACTCAACGGATGGCGGAATGTCCTGGAGCCAGCCGCGCCGGGTCAATGATGACATGACCGCCCGCCACCAGTTCTTTCCCTGGCTTTCAGTGGACCAGTCAAACGGCGATCTCTATCTGGTATTTTATGACCGGCGGGAGACAGTGGGGGATACAACGGATGTGTATGTAGCGAAATCTTCTGATGGCGGCGAAACGTTCACCAATTTCAAAGTGAGCGCAACACCTTTCGTTCCGACAGCGGGAATATTTTTTGGCGATTACACGAACATTGCCGTTTCGAACAAGAAGGCGTTTCCCATCTGGATGCGGCTCGACTCGGGTGTGATGAGCGTCTGGACGGCGCTCGTTCAGGATGCGGTTGCGGTGGAGGGGGAGGTGTTCCGGCATGCACCCGGAGAGTTGAGCCTGCAGAGCTATCCGAATCCCTTCAACTCTTCAACATCAATCCGGTTCAGGATTCCCTCCGGTCCGGGAAGCAGCCAGATCAAAGCGGTCATCCGGGTGTACGATGTTCTGGGACGAGAGTGCGGGGTGATCTTCGAGGGCGAGGTGACTCCGGGGGACCATGAGGTTTCTCTAGGTGAATCGGCGGCTGGAATCGGACGCCTGGGTTCCGGACTCTATTTCCTCCGGCTCACAGCGGCCGGGCAATCGGCGGTGCAGCGCCTCATGTTGATAAAATAGAAGCAACCTTTGGCAGAGCTGGCCTTATCAGGCAATAGGCTGGCGACATTTCAGTCACATTCAAGAGAGAGGGTCGTATGGATGAGACATCAACGCAACAGGCTTCACAGTCGAATCAAACAGAAGTTCCTCCCGCAGTGCACCGCGACCGGGGGAGTTCGATCGGCGGTCTGGTCCTGATCGTCCTCGGGCTTATTTTCCTGGCGGATAATCTCCTCCCGGATGTCCACTTCGGGGATTACTGGCCCCTGATCCTTGTCGCGATCGGTGTAGGCCTGCTCTGGAAAGGACGATCACGAACATAGGAGATCATCGCATGAAAGCGGGGAGAATTTTCTGGGGAACATTCTTTGCGGTCCTCGGTGTCCTGCTCATTCTCAACCGACTGGGCATATTCGTCCTTTGCTCCCTCGCCTGGTGGAAATTCTGGCCGGTGCTCCTCATTCTCTTCGGGGCGGCGCTCCTTACCAGACCGCAGAACTTGAGATGGATTCCGCTCGCGCTGGCGGGTGTCGCCCTGGGATTTGCGGTCGCCTCAGCATTCACATTTGCCTGGATTGACACTGCCTTCGGCGTTGATCGGGAAGCCACACGGCAATCGTTTCTGGTTTCGATGGGTCCGAGTACCGAGCGTGCGACGCTGGATCTGACTGCAGGTGGCGGGTCCGTGAGAGTCGGTGACACGACGGAGGAACTTCTGACGGCGGAAACGGAGACAGGGCTGGGGGAATATCGCATTGAGACCGATTCAACGGGGGAGTCGCAGGAGGTCAGGCTGGAGCTCACCGGCCCTCACCGCGGCCTGGCACTGGGCCGGTTGCGTAACAGGATAGAAGTGAAGATGAACAGCAAGCCTGCCTGGAACCTTACCCTGGCGCTCGGCGCGTCGAGCGTGGATCTTGACCTGGAGGCCTACGCGATTGACCGACTCTCGCTCGATTGCGGTGCCTCGCGGGCGACTGTGCGTCTCGGCACGCGCAGTCCCGAAACACGGGTGACCATTAATGCCGGCGCTTCGTCGCTGCGACTCGAGGTGCCAGTCTCCGCCGGCTGTGAAGTGCGGCTCGATGCCCCGCTCTCGAGCCGGAAGTTTTCAGGGTTCACCCGGGTGGCAAAAGGTCTCTACCGCACCGACCAGTTCGATGACTCCCTGCAAAAGATTATGATCTCCATCGACGCGGGAGTGTCGAGTCTGAAAATTGACCGGTACTGACGCTGGGAATGGAGGTTCATCGTGAGGGATTCTGCGGATCCGTTGGCCTTCCCGGCCGGCCGCGCAAGTCCTGAACGGGTCCCTGCTACCCCTGGATCCTCTCGAAGGTTCCGGTGGAACGATTCTTCTTCACATTGTCCCAGCCGAACCAGCGTCCATTCATCGCAATGTACACGCCGTGCGGGAGCGTCTGCACGAACGCGAGAGCGCTTCCGAGATTGAAAAGTCCGTCCGAGCTTCCGAATTTGTATGGCACCATCGCCCCGGTGAGGACAATCGTCTTCCCAGCAACTATCCTCCCTAACGCTCGGGCGGTTACGTCCATCGTGTCGGTTCCGTGAGTGATCAGGATCCTCTCCTCCGGACATCGAGTACACTGGTCGATGATTACCTCCCGCTCCCTGTCCGTCATGTCGAGGCTGTCGATCATCATAAGTGAGCGGATCGATACGTCAACATTCGACCGTCCGAGCCGTAACATCTCCGGGAGATGAGTCTCTTTGAAGTACAGACTCCCGGTAAGCTCGTTGTATTCCTTGTCAAATGTCCCGCCCGTCACAAAAATTGCGATGGCCATGTCTGTTTCCTTCCGAAGCGGTGGTGTCCTCACTGCGGCGAAGCCATGCGCGTCGGGCCAGAGAGGCNNAGCCCACGGCGACAACCCGGATGTGCATAAGAGGAGCCGTGGGATCGGGCGGATGACGTACAGTAGTGGAGCCCCATCGGGGCGACACCAACCAATTGACGATGGACAGTTGACACTTGACAATTGACACCGCAAAGCAAAAGCGCGGAGTCCCGAAGGGACGACCTCATTAATGCTAGCCCACGGCGACACCATTGGTGCTGCTTCGCAGGAGCCGTGGGTTCAGGAATACGATTGACAGTGGTGGGAGCCCCATCGGGGCGACACCCGATTGGCAATGGACGGTTCACGCTTGACCACCAGGAATTGCGGCCTGGTGGGTTCCATGAATGTCTGGTCAGTAACGCCCGGTTTTTCACTGGCGGGGGACGATCGGTCCGCAACTGACTGTGGCAGGATGTGAGGGGGCTCACACCTCTGAAATACCGCTTGAAATTGGCGAACCCCGGGGGTATCTTTTCCTAGGTTCAGACATTGTTACATGGGGGGATGATGGCGCGTTTCCAGACCAGGGAACGCGTCTGTCGCTTTGAGCACGATCAGATTCTTGAAAGACCCAAGTTTTCCGGGGCGACTCAGGCGGGGCGGAGTCCCGGCTGCAACAGTGTCGCTCCTTATTCTCTGCGCGGCCACGGCCACGGGCCAGATCCGCGATTCCTTTCTGCCGGTCCCTCCTCCACAGTCTCCAGCGGACGCACAACCTGCTCGCCATGACCTTTTCATCCAGACTGGGAGTGACAGCCTGGACGCAACCTACTATGTTCCCGCCTCGGCCCCCTGGGATTCGGCAGGGTATCCAGGAATGATCTTCGTCCACGGGTTCGGTGAAAACAAAGAGGCTGACACCCTCAACGCCCTCCTCTGGGCTCGCAGCGGATATATCAGCCTCTGTTACTCTGTCCGGGGGCAGGGTCTCTCGTCCGGGGGAACAACCATTATGGGGCCGGCCGAGCGGCAGGATCTGCGGGCTGTCGTAGAATATCTCGCCACGATTCCTGAACTCAACCGGGCGAAGATCGGCATACAGGGTGGCTCACAAGGGGGTCTTCACGTGCTCTGGGCCGCGGCAGACAGCCTGTCGGTGGCGGCGGGAGTCGCCGATGTCATCACTCCCCGCTGGGCATCCGACATGCTTGCGAACGGATCGGTCCGGACTTCGCTTGCACTTCTGCTCAGGACAGACGGCGTCAGGTATGCGCCCGTTCGTGATTCGCTCTGGGCTCTCCTCAGGGAAGACCGCGTTGATGAACTCAGAGCGCTCTTCACGGCAGGGCGGGACGTTGACACCACGGTTCTCCACCGGTCCCGCATTCCGCTCGCGACCTTTGTGAAGTGGCAGGATCACTATTTCACGGTGTCCGACGGGATCGAATCGTTCCTGCGCCAGCAGGGGCCGAAGTACATCTATATGGGGACGGGCGGACACTATTCAGATGCGTACCTTCCGGAGCTCGAATACCAGTGGAGCGTCATCGGCGAATGGATGGAGCAATTCGTCCACGGGGTCGATACGGGTGTTCTTGGACGGCCCTCGCTTACGTTCGCATACAGTTCCCTCCCCCTGGTGGATCAGGGGATGTTCAGCTGGGAGCGAGTCGCGCTTACCTCCTGGCCTCCGCCGGGGATCAAGTCGGTTCGTCTCTATCTCAATACAGATTCAACGCTCACGCCAGGTGCCCCCGCGCTTGAACAGGGTGTGGGAGTCATCAGGAATAACTGGAGTCGAACGTATCCGCTTGACAGCGGGTTTGTAGACGGATTTCACGGCAGCAGGTTCAACAGAAACCTCCCCCGGGAAGTGATGGCCTTCACCAGCGATCCTCTCGGGTCGGATTTCTTCTGGATCGGGACACCGGAGATGCACATGATCGTCGGATCCTTCTATGAGAAATTCCCTCTCCACGCCCAGGTCTTTGAAGTAGAGCCATCGGGAGTGCAACACCTGGTGAACCGTATACCATTTTCGGCCCGGGGATGGCAGCCCGGTCTCGTCGGCCCAATCGATGCCCGGGGGCTGATGCACGCACACAGGTTCACTGCCGGAAACCGGATACGGGTTGAGTTGAGTAACATCGATGCGGACTCGAAGTACCAGTGGGGGAACGTGCCATTCACCGTCCCGATGTTCGCCGTGACGAGCGCGGCGTTGTTCATGGATCGTGATCGTCTGTCGTGGGTCGAGCTCCCGTTGCTCGGCGATCCATCCCTCCCGAATACCATCATGGCGCTGACTGCGGTGGCCGACCCGTCCGGACAGAGAGTGCGAATCAGCTGGCAGACGCCATCAGAGCTCGAGAACGCGGGTTTTACCGTCGAGCGGAAGGGTGCCGGAGAAACAGGCTTTGTTCCGATCGGATTCCTGTCTGCTCCAGGAGGACCGAACAGTCAGGGCATTTCGGCCTACACCTGCATCGATAGCGGAGCGCGGATCGGTCGGTGGGAATATCGAATCAGGCAAACGAGCCTCTCGGGGGTCAGCCATCTGTCCGGCACAGCGACGGTGGATATTCACACCGGGCTGGCCCGCGATGATCAGACGCCGCACCTGTTTGCACTCAGACAGAACTACCCGAATCCTTTTAATCCGGCTACGACAATCAGCTTCGAGGTGCCGCGGAGAGAACGGATTCGGATTGAAGTGTTCAACAGTCTGGGACAACGGCTTGCCACCCTTCTGGATGAGCCTCTCGAGCAGGGTTCCTACACACTCCCCTTCGATGCCCATGGCTACCCGAGCGGAGTCTATCTTTGCAGAATGATCGCGGGGACATTCAGCGCCGCGCAACGGATGCTCCTCGTGAAATGATTGTCCCGCCGCGGACCTCTTCTCTCGCCTCATGTCCTCATTCGCCGGTTGCATGAGGTGATCTCGAATCGTATCTTCGGGCTCACCCCTGGGGCTCCACATGGGCTTTTCCTGGATTGACTACCTCATCGTTGCCGTGTACCTCGTCGGGGTTACGGTTGCGGGCGTCATTATTGCGGGCAGGCAGAAGGACTCGCGTCAGTACTTCCTGGGCGGGAAGTCAATGTCCTGGTGGTCGGTCGGTTTTTCGATTGTCGCAAGTGAAACCAGCACTCTGACATTCATCAGCATCCCGGGGCTTGCGTATGCCTCCAATCTGCAATTCATGCAGCTTGTCTTCGGATATTTCATCGGCAGACTCCTCGTCAGCCTGATCTTCATCCCGGCATACTATGTTGGGGATCTTGAGACTGCGTACGACTTCCTCGGCAAACGCTTCGGCCTTGGTATCCGCAAATTCACCTCGTCCGTCTTCATTACTACCCGTGTTCTGGCCTCAGGTGTTCGTCTGTTTGCCACGGCGATTCCCATACATCTGATCACTGGTCTTGATTACGCGTCTTCCATCATGCTGATCGGAATCTTCACCCTCATCTATACCTATCTTGGCGGATTGCGGGCGGTGGTGGCGATGGACGTTGTTCAGCTCTGCATTTACCTGAGCGGCGCGGTCGCGGCGATGGTGCTCATCGTGCACGGTCTGCCGGGCGGCTGGGGAGACGTGATGGCCTATGCCACCGCAGGAGAGAACAAGCTCTCCCTGGTTAACTGGGGCCACAGTGGATCCTTTCTGGAATTTGTCGCGACGCCCTACACGCTGATTGGCAGTCTGCTCGGCGGGACATTCTTGACCATGGCATCGCATGGGACAGACCAGCTCCTTGTTCAGCGTCTCCTCGGTTGCAGAACGAGGTGGGAGAGCCAGAAAGCGCTGATGCTGGATGCGACCGTCATTGTCGTCCAGTTTGCCTTCTTTCTCCTCCTCGGTCTCTGCCTGTATGCGTTCTACGGCGGATCGTCTCTCGCCGGGCTCGGGCTCTCATCGACCGATGAGATATTCCCCAAATTCATTGTGGAGAATCTCCCGTCAGGTATTTCCGGGCTTGTGATCGCGGGTGTGCTCGCGTCCGCGATGGGAACGCTCTCCTCGTCCATCAGTTCACTCGCCTCGTCGACGTTCCTTGATCTCTTCAGGCTCACGGCAAGGGGCGGCAGGCTGGATCCCGGGGCGGAAATCCGCTGGTCACGCGTGTTGACCCTGCTCTGGGGAGTTGTCCTGATCGGGGGGGCGATGCTCTTTACTGAGACGAAGAACCCGGTAGTTGAGATCGGGCTCAAGATAGCGTCGATCACCTATGGCGGACTCCTCGGGACGTTCTTCCTCGGCCTTCTGTTCAGGTCGGTTGACCAGACCGACGCGATGATCGCCTTCGTGGCAGGTCTCGTGACCATGGTTGGAGTCGTTGCCTTCACTCCGGTGGACTACACCTGGCACACGCTTATTGGATGCACGATGACGATTGTCACGGGCAATATCTCGCGTCATGTCCGCCAGACGGCGGGCAGGCGGAGCCCTCCACCATAAGATCCTCTCCTGGTCTCGCTTCCCGGGTCTTCAGGGTGAGGCGATTGCCTCTCTTTTATTGCGAGGCCGGCCGGCACACAGAGCAAAGACCGTGCCGCTGACGGCTCCCATCTCCGAATTCAGCGTGATTCTGTATCGCCGTTGATCCGTCTGCTCTTACCGGTTCCGGGGCGCTGCTGGATTCCCCTTGCCCTGCTTTCCCGCGTCGATGGTCGCCAAGCAGGCGTGACAAAGGCTTCCAGCCGGCCAAAGAAAAGAAGATCTTCGGCTTGACAGTGCAAGGACACCTTACTATATTTCACTTGAACAACTGTAGAGTTGGCTGAACCAGGCCGCAAAAGGTCGGATCGTCGGGGTGTCATCCAGCAGCCAGCAATATTCCTTCAAGATCTTTCCCTGTTTCTCGCATACAAGCTATCCTGCACTCTTTCTCAGGAGCGTACCATGAAGACACTCCGTGTCTTTCTCCTAGTATCGGTCTCTCTCTGCTCTGCGCTGGTGTTTGCCGGCACGACGGGGAAAATCGTCGGCACAGTGAAGGATGCCCGCACCGGTGAACCGTTGCCGAGTGCGAACGTGACGATTGAGGGGACNNAGTGGCCTCCCGGCCGGTGGTCCAGCGTGATGTTGCCGCCAGCCGGGCCAACATCGAAATCGCGGATGTTCAGAAACTCCCGGTCAATTCTGTGGTTGGCGCTGTCGGACTGCAGGCCGGCGTGCAGGGACTGTCTGTTCGTGGCGGGACGTCGGCTGAAACTGCGTTTATGGTTGATGGAACAATGCTTCGAGACGAGCGGACAAACACTCCCTATACCGGTGTTTCCTTGCTCGCAGTCCAGGACATCCAGGTTCAGACCGGCGGGTTCAGCGCCGAATACGGGAACGTCCGATCGGGTGTAATCAACGTTGTGACAAAAGAGGGCAGCAAGTCCAATTACGCATTCAGTTTTCAGGGACGGCTAGCTCCTACCCAGCCGAAGCATTTCGGATCGCCTATTTACGACCTGAATTCCTACTGGATTCGGCCCTATATGGATGACGCG
>DKBG01000183.1 GCA_002451155.1 Ignavibacteria bacterium UBA6906 | reverse complement strand
CCAGAAATTCAACCTGCTCGTCGGCCGCGATATTCAACGGGAATACGGATTCGAGCCCCAGATAACCATCACGATGCCTATTCTCCCGGGCACGGACGGGGTGGAGAAAATGAGCAAGTCGCTCGATAACTACATCGGAATCAGTGATCCGCCGCAGGAGATTTACGGAAAGACGCTCTCCATCCCCGACTCCGTGATTTTCGAATATTTCATCCTCACGACCAACGTCCCGGCACATGATCTCTCCCGCATCGGAGAGCAGCTCGAGACCGGATCGGTCAACCCCCGTGATCTGAAACGTCGGCTCGCGCGTGAGCTCGTCAGTCTCTACCACAGCCCTCAGGCCGCCCTGGCAGCGGAGGAAGAATTCGACCGTGTCTTCAAGAAGAAGGATCTCCCCGATGAGATCCCCGAATGTTCGATCGCCGTGGACACATCGACGATAGGGATTCTCCGACTCCTGACCGAGACCAGCCTCGCCGCGTCCAACAGCGAGGCCCGCCGACTCATCGAACAGGGAGGCGTGACTGTGGACGGAAACCGAATCACAGACCATACCGCGGTCATTCGTCTGACCAGGGGTGTGATCGTTAAGGTGGGGAAACGGAAGTTCCTGAAAGTCCTGAGAGCCGAGAAGCAATGAACACTTTATTCCCTCACTAAATCAGCGGAGATGAGACATTGTACGTACCCACTAGGGTCTTCTTTACAAAGGGAGTCGGCAGGCACAAAGACTACCTTCAGTCATTCGAGCTCGCCCTACGTGATGCCAAGATTGAAAAGTGCAATCTGGTGACGGTGTCCAGCATCTACCCGCCAGGCTGCAAACGGATTCCGACAGAGGAAGGCCTGAAACTCCTGCAGCCTGGCCAGATAACCTTTGCCGTCATGGCAAGAAACGCCACCAATGAGCCGAACCGTCTTGTCGCAGCGTCAATCGGCGTCGCAACGCCCGCAGACGCATCCCAGTATGGGTATCTCTCCGAACACCATCCCTTTGGCGAGACAGACGAAAAGGCGGGTGAATACGCTGAGGATCTCGCGGCTACCATGCTTGCGACAACGCTCGGGGTTGAATTTGATCCGGCCAGCGCCTGGGATGAGAGAGAGAAGCTCTACAAGATGTCCGGGAAGATCGTCCGCACCTTCAATGTCACCCAGTCCGCGGAGGGCCATAAGGACGGGATCTGGACGACAGTCATCGCCTCAGCAATTCTCCTCCCCTGACTGCCCCGGAATGTGAAGCGCCCCCTTACGCTATCGCACAAGGGGGCGCTCTCCTGGCCCGCGGGCAACTCGCCAGATCAGTTCAACGTCACGCGCAGTTCTTCATAATAATGGATAACGTTATCCACGTACGCGACAGTCTCGCGAGAGTTTCCGAACCAGCCGGATCGGGGCTTTTCACCCGGCCAGACGCTTCGGTGAAGCGTGTAATATCTCTTCGAGAGCAGAGGGAACGCGTCCCGCACCGCCTCCCAGGACTGGGGGTTCTCATCAAGATATGCGGCAATGTCCTGGGCATCATATACCCTCCGGATTCCCGCATTGTATGCCGCTAGGGCGAGCTTTATGCGGTCCGTTTCATCCGCCTTCCGGAAGAAATCGTACAGAGACCTCAGATAATAGACCCCTCCCCGAATGTTGTTCTCGGGATGCTGTAGGTCCCTCAACGATAGCCGGGCGGCAAGTTCCTCTCCGGTGGTCGGCATGATCTGCATCAGACCCGATGCCCCCTTGTGACTCAGAGCGTCCTCGGTGAAACGGGACTCCTGCTTCACCATCGCGAGGATCAATCTCCAGTCCAATCCGTAAGCCGAGGCCTGCCGCCTGATCATCGGGCCAAATTCCTTCAAGAAAGCCCGCATTTCAGGGTCCAATTCAGCCTCCGCAGGAGCCTCCATCGCTTTCCCCACGTTCACTGCTCCCGGGATGTCGCCCGCCGAGGCGCTAGACGCCTTCTTGATTACCGACTCGTCAACGGGGGTACACCCGATGAGGCTGGCCAGCGCCAGGATACATATCAGGTGGCTTAGCTTGAGCATTACTGCCCCTTGCTTTGAGACATCAGTGAGTTTGCTTCCCCTTGAATACACACCATACCTACCTCCGTATAACGCAAAAGTTCGTCAAAAGGTTCAACCCATTGGTCTCATGTGTGTATATAGAGAACGGGGAAGTAACACGCGAGAAGATAGCTGTTACCCCCACATTTGTCAAGGAGAATTCCTGGAACGTGACGCAGGCCACATTCCCTGACGCACTCGCTGCGGGCAAAACGTGACAATACATTCAAAAAATGAAAGGTTCCTCAAACCAAAAATGGCCCTGGAATTCCTGAATGATAGACCCCGGAACGGAAGATTCTACAAAACCGTTAATCCAGCGGGAATCGCCCGGGTTTCTGCTTTACGGTGAGTGAAAGAAGCCAGAGGGGGACTGGAAGACTTACATGCGAGCCCGGGAATTTCTGCAAAAGCGTCGCGGGAGGATGAGGATCCCGAGCTATGGGAGGATCTCAAGGCGCACAGGGGCCGTCCCCGGCCCGATCATGTCGAGCCTCTGGGCCGCCTCAAGCGAAAGGTCGATGATCCGGCCTGCTTTGAACGGTCCCCGGTCATTGATCCGAACATCGACAGATTTCCCGTTTTCGATATTCGTGACCCTGACCATCGTGCCGAAGGGAAGCGTCCGATGCGCGGCAGTCATGGCGTGCATGTCGTACGTTTCGCCGCTCGAGGTAGGCCGGCCATCATATTCATCAGCGTAGTAAGACGCAATACCCTCGAGGACAAGCGCCTCAGGAGTATCGTCGGCACCACCTGACGGTGTAAACCGGGGCTGGGAACCTGTACAGCCGGAGAGGAGAAGAAGACTAATAAGAGTGAGGGCGGAACCGGATCGAAGCAGCATCGGGTGGTCTCAAAGAAGCTCGAACATCTGCTTTCTTTTCAGATAATCGGACACCTCCTTGACGTCCTGGGAAGCTCCAACCCGACAGATAAGGAGCGCGTCATCAGTGTTGACAATAATGAGATCTTCCACTCCTATGGTCGCTACTACCTTGTCGGGAGAATACACATAGCAGTTCTTCATCTCCTTCTGAATCACCTTGCCGGTGATCGAGTTCCCGTTCGGGTCTTTCCCGGATATCCTGAAAACCTCATCCCACGACCCCAGATCGTTCCATCCGAGATCTGCGGGGATCACAAAGACATCACCAGATCTCTCCATAACACCGTAGTCAATCGATATCCCGCGGATGAGCCCATAGACCGTTTCGAGGGTTGACTGATACTGGGGCGCCGCAATAACATGTTCGATTTTTGACAGCTCGGCGTACAGATCGGGAAGGCAACGTTGAATTTCCCGGAGGATTGCATCTACTCTCCAGACAAACATCCCGCTGTTCCAGAGGAAGTCTCCGCTCTCGAGGAATCTCTCGGCAGTCTGCGGGTTCGGCTTTTCGGCAAATGTCTTTACCTTCAGAACGCCGCGGTCGTGGAACGGGTTATGCGGTCCTTCGTCCGTATGGATCTGTATGTAGCCATACCCCGTTTCGGGCCGGGTCGGCTGGATCCCGATGGTGACCAGGCTTCCGGACTCAGCGGCAGTCGTGACGGCGAGACCCAGGACGCGATGGAACTCCTCGACCTTCTGAATAGTGTGATCCGCCGGCATCACGATCATCACGGCATCCGGATCGATTTTTCGGAGGTGCAGTGCCGCGAGGCCGATACATGGAGCCGTGTTTCTCCCCACAGGTTCCTCAAGGATATTCTCTTCGGGAACACCGGGGAGTTGTTTTAGCACGAGCCCGCGCTGGACGCGGTTTGTAATTACGAATGTTTCCCTCGGTCCGACAAGCGGTTCAAGGCGCTTGACAGTATTCTGAAGCATGGTCCCTTTGCCGAGAATCTCAAGAAGCTGCTTCGGCGACTTCTCTCTACTCCTGGGCCAGAAGCGTGTGCCCACACCCCCTGCCATGACAACCGCATAGACATTAGCCATTCGGTCAGGCCATCCCTTATTCAAATAGAGTTGATGGATCTTCGAGCAGCTGGACCATCTGGTGAAGTGAATCGATATTTTCTTCTCCGACCGCCTGAAGGACTGTCTGAAGAGTCAGGCCGGCATTGTCCAGGATGTTGAACACCCTCACATCTTTGTGCAAGCCCCGGTCCAGCACAAACCGGAGAAAGGTGCTGCACGCAGCAGAGAATTTCGCGATATCTCTTGAGCGTTCTTTCCTCGCCACTTCGCCGAGGTCATTGACCAGCTGAAGGAGTCGTTCCAGGACGGACCTCTCGATTCCGTTGAACGAGTCATCCGTGTATGCAGAACGCTTCATCGCCTGCAACCCCGTGTCAAACTCATCGAGAGAACGACTCAGGTCTCCCGGCGCCAGCGCCGCATTTCCATCCTTCTCGCGGTGCGCCTCCTGTACAGGAGACGAAGTAAGCAGCGTGGCGTAGAGCTCCTTCACATGATATTCGAGCAGGCGCTCATCTGGCTTCTCGGAGAGGGCGTCCCGAACTGTCTCGCCGTAGTAGAGGAGGCGCATTGCGAAGCGATCGTATCCCTCGACCTGGTACAGCTCCGCAAGCACACCGCGGACATCATCAGACTTGGAGAAACGCTGCACAATGAGGCCCACGCGTCCTCCCTCCACCTGATGACCGGTATCGATAAGGAGTGACTCGAGTCTCCGCAACACCCTCATAATATAGCCGTATTCTGCCGGCATCGGACGAGGAGCCCCTCAAGAAGTCATCGCCAATATAGGGTATTGCCTCCGCGATTTCAACGGAATCCGGCGCAGGGCGGAACAAAAAAGCCCTGCCGTCAGGCAGAGCTTGAGCGCTCATTCGGACCGGGCAACTTTCAGCCGGTTCAGAGCGCGAAGAAGCGCAGCACGCGCGCGTTCGGCGTCGACGCCCTCTTCCTGCGAATGCAGTCGGCGCTCCGCCCGTTCATGAGCAGCCCGAGCGCGATCGATATCGATCTCATCTGCCCGTTCGGCACTCTCTGCCAGCACGACGACGTTATTTGACCGCACTTCGACGAAACCGCCGCTCGCTGCATAGCGAATGTCATTGCCGTCCGTGCTCTTGATCGTCAGCTGGCCGACGCTGATGGCGGAGAGGAGCGGGGCATGCCCGGCTAGCACCTGAAAGCCACCCTCAACCCCGGGCGCGCTGAGGCTGGTAATTTCGCCCCTGAACACCACCCGGCGGGGTGTTATAATCTCAGCGTGAAACGGCTTCTCGTACATGCTCTCTCTCCGGGTCAGGCTGTTTGCAGCTGTTCCGCTTTAGCCACGGCTTCCTCGATGGTCCCCACCATGTGGAACGCCTGTTCCGGCAGCTTGTCGTACTCGCCACTGACTATCCCCTTAAACCCGCGAATAGTGTCTTCGAGCTTCACATACTTGCCCGGGAGATTTGTGAACTGTTCAGCCACGGCGAAGGGTTGGGACAAGAACCGCTCGATTCTGCGCGCACGGGCCACTGTCAGCTTGTCTTCATCCGACAGCTCGTCGATGCCCATGATGCTGATGATGTCCTGAAGATCTTTGTAAGTCTGCAGGATTTCCTTCACCTTCTTTGCCACGGCGTAGTGCTCCACACCCACAATCAGCGGATCGAGAATGCGGGATGTTGAATCGAGCGGATCGACCGCCGGATAAATCCCCTTGTCGGCAATCTGGCGGCTCAGCACCGTCGTTGCATCGAGATGAGAAAAGGTCGTTGCGGGCGCCGGATCGGTGAGATCGTCGGCGGGAACGTAAATGGCCTGCACCGACGTAATGGAGCCGCTCTTTGTCGAGGTTATACGCTCCTGGAGCTCTCCCATCTCGGATCCCAGCGTGGGCTGGTATCCTACGGCAGAGGGCATGCGCCCGAGCAGCGCCGACACTTCCGATCCGGCCTGAACAAATCGGAAGATATTGTCAATGAACAGCAGGACGTCCTTTCCCTCCTCGTCACGAAAGTACTCGGCGATTGCCAGGGCGGTGAGCCCAACCCGCTGCCGTGCACCCGGCGGCTCGTTCATCTGGCCAAAGATCAGCGCCGTCTTGTCAAGCACCCCCGATTCCTTCATTTCCAGCCAGAGGTCATTTCCCTCGCGTGTCCGCTCACCAACACCGGCGAACACCGAAAGACCACCATGTTGCTTGGCGATGTTGTGAATCAGCTCCTGAATGATTACCGTCTTCCCCACTCCGGCTCCACCGAACAAGCCGGTCTTTCCACCCTTTGAATAGGGCTCCAGGAGATCAATGACCTTGATCCCCGTCTCAAAAATCTCCCGTTCAGTGGAGAGCTCTTCAAATTCGGGAGATGGACGATGAATAGGATAGCGTTTCTCTGTCCGGATTTCACCGAGGCCGTCAATTCCCTCCCCGGTCACGTTGATGAGCCTCCCAATGACGCCCGGGCCAACCGGAACGGAAATCGGTCCGCCGGTGTCGGTCGCTTTCATCCCTCGCTGGAGGCCATCGGTAGAATCCATCGCTACAGTACGGACGCGGTTGTCACCGAGATGCTGTTGAACCTCGAGGATGAGCACACCTTCCCCGGAAGGCCTCTCGACCTTCACAGAATTCAGGATAGCCGGCAGCATGCCGGCGGTGAAATCGATGTCCACTACTGGACCGATAATCTGAACGATCGTGCCTTCGTTCATGCGTCGTGTGTCACTCCGGATGATTGCAGAATAGGAGGGCTGATTTTAACTGATAAGTATACGAAAAAACAGAAGAACAATCAAGATTTCCCCGTATGCCTCGAGAGTATTGCACGGACAATGCGTTCTCCGTGCTGCCTTCCGTTCTCGACAAATATCTTGTTGCTGTTCTTCCCAGCCACCACTGAACCCGCGACGAACAGTCCGGAAACATTTGTCTCAAATGTCGCGGGATCATGGACTGGGGCAAGCGTCACCGGATCCAGACCGATTCCGTACGCGGTCAGTCTCGCCGTGTCCGGACGGAATCCTGCCAGGATCAGGACAAAGTCAGCGGGGAGTCGCTCCTCTCCCGAGGGACACTCGAGGAAAACTTCTCCCCTGGTAATCGCTTTGACCCTGCTTCTGAAGCGGGCCTTAATCTGCCCGGCCCTGATCCGGTTTTCAATGTCCGGCAGTATCCAGTACTTCACTCCTTCGCTGAGCTCTTCCCCCCTGTGCACGAGCGTGACATGACCACCGCCACGATAGATGTCCAGAGCCGCCTCCACCGCTGAATTTCTCCCCCCCACTACTACGACATTCAGCCCAAAAAATTTAAACGGTTCATCGTAGTAATGAGATACGTGTTCAAGATCCTCACCGGGCACTCCGAGCTGAGTTGGATGGTCAAAATACCCTGTCGCCACCACCACGTTTGTAGCACTATAGGACATTCCGCGGCGGGTCCCGATCCGGAAATACTCTCCCTCTTTCCCCAGGTCTTCCACTGCATCAAACGGCCGAATATCGAGATTGTAATGCGCGGAGACCCGCTGATAATACCGGATTGTATCGGCTCTCGTTGGTCGGAGAGTCGGGATCACAAAAGGGACTTCTCCGATTTCAAGGAGCTCAGGCGTGGAAAACCAGACCAGGTTTGTCGGAAATCTCCGGATCGCCTCGACAATGCTTCCCTGCTCAAGAACGATGACATCCAGCCCTGCCCGAACGCCCGCAATCCCGCATGCCAGACCCGATGGCCCGCCGCCAATGATGGCAATATCGTGACGGTGTTCTTCCATAGAAATCCTCTTCGAGTCACCTTTTCTTCAACCATCGAACCCGGATGGTGTCCATCCGGTGGTTTTCGTGTGCAATAGGGCCGGTCCGCAGTGGCACAGCGTTTGAAATCTACACAAATCCAGGAAGATCCTGAAGAGTCCCATATTTATCTGTCAGCAATGACACAAAATCTCGAATTTCTGCTCGGAGGTCTCAGCTTCCTTCTTATTGGCACCCAGATCCTCATTCTCTGCCTGATAGTAACTGCACGTGCACTCACGGCGGTCGGTCTCCTCAAAAAAAAGCCTAAAAAGGGCACTTTTTGTGGTTTCCTTCGCAACTTCTGCTGATCGGTCCCCCCCAACTCATTAATTTTCTTTAATTTACAGGAAGCGCGAACCTTTGCCGCGTGATCTGCGTTACATAGAGCAATGAAGAAGATCGTCTCAAATGTGTGCCGCATGTGCGGTAAGGACTTTCAGGGAAGCAGCAGCTTACGCCTTTGCCCGAACTGTCGCAAGAAAGAAGCGAGGTACAGGGCACAGCGCGAGAAGATGCGTCGCAGCCTGCCGTATTATCTGAAAACGGATATCTAGTTCTTTCCGGTTCCAGTGTACTGCGTGTTGAAGACTCTCTCAATGAACGTCGGGCCCTGTTCCGGCCGAATGCCCGGGCAGACCAGTTTCAGTTCAGACAGTGGCGTCTCAGGCCTATCTGCGTTGGCAGGTGGGCCTTCCTGTTTTTCCCCCTCAGTCATCTTGAAACCCGCATTGACCGACGGACGCTCATTCCGTCCGCACCTGGCCTATCCGAGCACTCCCTTGCGCTAGACCGTCAATTTTAATATAATCACCAAGCTCCTTCCGGGATCACGGGGGCAAGGGAAGACCTCTCGCCCCACCTCCCAGCCAGTCGCGCCATCCCCACGCCAGTTCCGGGGTTCAATCTCCATACACACGCGGAGGTCTCGATCGTGTCACAACGTCACAAGTATCTTCTTGAAGAAGACCGCCTTCCCAAAGCATGGTATAACATCAACGCGGATATGCCGGTCCCTCCCGCTCCGGTACTCCATCCAAAGACTCTGGAACCTGTCACCCCGGACTTCCTTGGGGCCCTCTTTCCGATGAGCATTATCATGCAGGAAGTCAGTCCTGAACGCTGGATCGAAATCCCGGAGCCTGTGCGAGAGATCTACCGCCTGTGGCGTCCGACACCTCTGTTCCGCGCAGTTCACCTCGAAAAAATGCTGGACACGCCAGCGCACATTTATTACAAGTATGAAGGTGTCAGCCCTGTCGGGTCCCATAAACCAAACACTGCTGTCCCGCAAGCTTTCTACAACAAGGAAGCGGGGACAAAAGCGATGACTACCGAGACCGGCGCAGGCCAGTGGGGGACTGCACTCGCAATGGCCTGCAATTTCTTCGGCATCGGTCTGGACGTGTTTATGGTGAATGTCTCATACAATCAGAAGCCCTATCGCCGGGTGGTGATGGAGAATTATGGTGCGAGGGTCTTTTCCAGCCCTAGCTCAGAGACTACCTACGGCAAACAAGTTCTCGCTGAAACCCCTGATTCACCAGGATCGCTCGGGATTGCCATATCCGAAGCGGTGGAAGCGGCAGCCACTTCGAACGGCAGGAAGAGATACGGAATTGGGAGTGTCCTCGGACATGTTCTGCTTCACCAAACGGTCATCGGACTCGAATCCCTTGACCAGATGGAGATGGCAGGCGAATATCCGGATATCGTGATCGGATGTGTTGGAGGGGGTTCGAACTTTGCGGGGTTCGCCTATCCATTTATCCATCGAAAGCTTCTCGACGGAGGGAAGACGCGCATCATTGCAGTCGAACCAGCTTCCTGCCCAAGCATAACCAGGGGAACATACACCTTCGACTACGGAGACAGCGCCGCGATGGCCCCTGTCGTGAAGATGCATACGCTCGGACACACATTCGTTCCTCCGGGCATTCATGCAGGCGGACTCCGGTACCACGGAATGGCACCTTCGGTAAGCGCCCTAGTTGACCACGGAACAGTCGAAGCGAGGGCAGTCAATCAACTTCCCACGTTTGAATCTGCGGTGATGTTTTCAAAGGCGGAGGGGATCATCCCGGCCCCCGAGTCGGCCCACGCGATCCGGGCGGCCATCGACGAGGCGGTGAAGTGCCGCGAGACGGGGGAGAAGAAGGTCATC
>DKBG01000048.1 GCA_002451155.1 Ignavibacteria bacterium UBA6906 | reverse complement strand
AACCTGGTCGACCTACACGTTCCGACCCCAGGCTGTGGGGCGACGAGGTTCGTCGCCCAGGCGCTCGACCAACCAGGTCGAGCCACAAGGTGGCATCACTTGAATTTCCTGCTAACTTAAAGGAAGACCACCGGTTCAGTCGGACCTCCTGGCTTTGGGATTCCCATGATCGTCCGGAATTCATTCCCCCTTCTCCTCGCGCTTCTCCTTTTCCACGCATGCGTTCAGAGCCCCACAAACGTTCACCCCTTTACCGCGTCCCCGCTGGACGACGGCTGGCCGGTATCGAACCCTGCAGACCAGAACCTTGATCCACGCATCCTTGCGGAAGGCTATGCCGCCGCCGAGAAGCTCCCGTATACATACAGTCTTCTCGTCGTTCGCAACGGCTACCTCGTGGCTGAACAGTATTTCAACGGCAATCGCCGCGAAAAACCCAACAACATCATGTCGGTGTCGAAGAGCATCCTCTCGGGCCTGGTCGGTATTTCACTCCGGGAGGGCTTCTTGGACAGTCTTGATCAGAACGCACTCTCGTTCTTTCCGGAGTATGACTCACCGTCTCTCGATCCGAGGAAACACGAGATCACACTCAGACACCTGATCACCATGCGGGCCGGCTTCGACAGGGACGAGCGCACCTATTTCCCGGTGTACAACAGCTCCGACTGGATCAAGGCGACGCTCGAGCTGCCGCTTCTATTCACCCCCGGTGAAAGGATGTCATACACTACGTTCGGAACGCACCTTCTCTCCGCTATCCTCACCAAATCAAGCGATCAGAGCACTCTTGACATAGCACGCACATATCTCTGTGAACCCCTCGGCATCTCGGTCCACTTCTGGCAACAAGACCCGCAGGGCTATTACTTTGGTGGAAACAATATGGGGCTCACGGCGCGCGAGATGGCCAGATTCGGCTACCTTTACCTCAAGGGTGGAGAGCTGAATGGCAGCCAGATTATCCCCCGGCGGTGGGTGGAGGAATCTCTTACGAACTACACGAACTGGCAGCATCTTAGCTGGGGCGACGTGAACGAGTATAATTACGGGTATCTCTGGTGGCTTGGGGAGATTCGCACTCACAGGGTCTACTTCGCGCTGGGTCATGGAGGACAGCTGATCATCAATGTGCCGCAGGCCGGTATGATCGTCGTCTCGACGGCAAATCCTGATTTCGATTGGGTTACGGCCGACGAACACGAACGGGCGATCATTCACATCATCGCAAAATACATTCTCGGGTCAGTCAAAGGGTGAAGGATTCTCTCCGAGGGATAGAGCACGGAATTGAAGAATCCTCTCGAGCTCACATGCTTCCCCTCCTCATAACTGCTTCATAATAAGTGTCCCAACCTCCCTCCCTTAAACACGTTGGTTATGAAATCTTCACAGTTGTCCGGTAATTACTACCCTCCCCCACTTTCCCTTCTCCGATGACACCCCCGGCAACGCCCCTGGCGCCCGGTTTTTGGGGGAACCAGATACAGTATTCCGTTACCTCTGTTGGCACATAACTTGTGATAATACAACCAGTTGGCCGTTTACGGCCGCAGTCATTGCCCTCCACCACCCTCCGGGTTCCGTGGGATGTCATTCCCCGGCGCTCTGATCTGTGCGGGGGGGGAGGGTTTGATGTACAATCGGGATTTCTCGTGGACACAAAGCTCTGTCCATATTGTCGTGAGGTTATCAAGATCGAGGCGGTCAAGTGCAAACACTGCCAGACTGTCTTGAGCGGGCCCTCGGAGACGATCGTCTTCGATCCGGCGACCGGTGTGCGCCTTGCGCTTGCGGCGAAGTATGAATTTGCGGGGGAGATCGGGCGCGGCGGGATGGCGATTGTCTATAAAGCCGTACACAGGCGGCTGGGTCGCACGGTCGCTCTGAAGGTCCTCCCGCAACAACTCGCCTATGAGAAAGAACTCCTCGAACGGTTTCACCGCGAGGCACGCTCGCTAGCAAGCCTCAAACACCCGAGCATCGTGCCGGTCTACGATGAAGGATTTGAGAATGGTGTTCACTATTTCGCCATGGAGTACCTGGAGGGCAAGAGCCTCTCGGCGAACATCACGGAAAGACGTCGCCTGCAGGTTCAGGATATTGTGCCGATCATCATCCAGATCGCAGACGCGCTGGACTACATCCACGCCCACGGTCTTGTCCATCGTGACGTGAAAAGCGCGAATATATTCATTACCAGGCAGGGTGTGCCGGTTCTGATGGACTTCGGCGTTGCACATGTCGCGAATGAACAACAGCTGACAGCCAAGGGGATGATCCTCGGAACTCCGGAGTTCATGAGCCCCGAACAGGCTGGCGGCATGGAAATCGACGGGAGGAGCGATCTCTACAGTCTTGGTGTGGTCATGTATCAAGCGCTGAGCGGGGCATTCCCTCACACTGGCGATACCCCTCTCATGACGCTGCACAAGATCGTGACGGAACCGTACACCCCCCTCCGGGATCTTGTCCAGGTTCCCGAATGGATGGAGTATGCAGTCGGCAGGTGTCTGGAAAAGGATCCGACAAAGCGTGTCCAGAGCGGCAAAGTCCTGGCGCAGCTGCTCAGGGAGCAAAAGACGGGGTCACGGACCGTCACCAACAGGAAGGCTATCAGCGCCTCGAGGCAGGTTCCCCCACGCCATGTCAGGACAAGGAAGAACGGCATGGGATGGAAGGTTGTTGCGGGATCCATTCTTGTCGTCGCACTCGCCCTCATAGGTTTCTTTGCGAAAGCCTACTTCGTCAAGCCGCCTGACGTCGCCGTCCCCTCGGTTGTGTGGGAGA
>DKBG01000121.1 GCA_002451155.1 Ignavibacteria bacterium UBA6906 | reverse complement strand
TTCGAGTTTTCAAGCCTCTCGCGGGGCAAGCGGCTTGAAGACTCAAACTACGAAGAATGGGTGGTTTGAGTCTTCGTCTTTTCGGTTCCTGCATGAGCCTCCTCCAGTCGGACCATGTTCCTCCTGGGTTTGACTCTCCTCATCATCCTCTGTATTTTGTCACCGTCATGCGCGAACGCCGTGACGCAGGGATAGTATACATGAAAGTGGAATCCCCGTGATAGGTCAGACCGTCTCTCACTTCAAGATCCTCGAAAAGCTCGGCGAAGACCCCGTCCGACCGGAGAGTCGTCCGGGCGGGCGCCGGCCCGACCTCCCACGGAGGTCACAGTGAATAATCTGATCGGACAGACTATCTCCCATTACAGGATTCTCGCCCTGGTCGGGCAGGGCGGGATGGGGGTCGTCTACAAGGCCGAAGACACCAACCTCCGTCGAACTGTAGCGGCCAAGTTCCTTTCGCGCGACGTGGTGTCCGGCAGGGAAAGTCGGGAGCGATTTCTCCTCGAGGCCCAGGCTCTGGCGACGCTCAATCATCCGAACATCGCAACCATCTTCGAAATCGGTGAATCTGAATCAGAGACATTCATTGCCCTCGAGTACGTTGAGGGGCAGAGCCTCGCCGAGACGGTGAAGGCCGGACCTCTGAAGCTGGAAGAAGTGCTGAGCGTTGCCATCCAGACCGCTCAAGGGCTGCAGGCGGCTCACGAACAGGGCGTTATCCATCGCGACCTCAAGTGCCAGAACATAATGCTTACCCCCAAGGGGCAGGTCAAGATCCTTGACTTCGGGCTTGCCAAGATCCGTGGGGTCTCCGATGTGACCACGAAAGGAGTGGTCCTGGGAACAATGGCGTACATGTCGCCGGAGCAACTCCGGGGAGATCCTGTGGACCAGAGAACTGATATCTGGGCACTCGGCGTGGTCTTATTCGAAATGACTGCTGGACGCAAGCCCTTCCGCGGTGAATACGAGAACGCAGTCGCGTACCAAGTCTTGAACTACAATCCTGAGCCGATAACCGCACTTCGGGCGGAGGCTCCAGTGGAGCTGGAACGCGTTATCAGCAAAGCACTGCAGAAGGAGATGGCATCCCGGTATCAGCAGATCGAGGAACTCCTTGTCGATCTCCGGTCCCTCCAGAAGGATATGACTCTGGGAAAGCCGCTTCAGCCCCTGAGTCACCGAGAACGTTACTCAAAGAAACGTATCTATGTCGCCAGCGGTATTGCGACATTCTGTGTCCTTCTCGCCGCAGGGCTCTTTCTCTATCAAGGCGTCAAGGAAGCGGACTCCAGTCCACGCTTGAAAGATGATATGCCCCCGGAGCAGACTGCACAGGGGCGGACCAACTCAATTGCCGTTTTGCCTTTCCGAAACATCAGTCCTGAGGCAGAACAGGAGTACTTCTGCGATGGCATGACTGAACAGGTTATCACAACATTGTCAAACCTCAGGGACCTCAAAGTCATCGCCCGTACGTCAGTTATGCAATTTAAGAGATCGGAAATGCCCGTCCCCGAGATCGCCAGGCAGCTGGGCGTGGCGCACGTCCTGGAAGGAAGTATCCGGAAGTCGGGGAACCGCATTCGAATTACGGCAAAGCTAATCAAAGCGGAGGGCGACTTCCCCCTCTGGGCCCAGGACTACGACCGTGAGCTAAAGGACGTGTTCGAAATCCAGGACGATGTTGCACGAGCCATTGTCACATCACTAAGCCTCAATCTCTCAGACGAACAACGTTCCGCGATCCTGAGGCGATACACGGAGAACACGAGGGCATACGAGGCCTATCTTGAGGGCCGATTTCACCTCAACAAAGGAACGGAACAGGGGTACAATTCGGCAGTGGTTTCCTTTCAGAAGGCGATCGAATTCGATTCCAGCTACGCTTTGGCATTTTCTGGGATTGCGGATGCGTATGAGATGCTCGGGAATCACGCCTACCTCCCGCCCGAAGATGCGTTCCCCAAAGCCCGGACGGCGACGATGAAGGCCCTGGCACTGGATGACCGAATTGGAGAAGCTCATGCCTCGTCAGCTTTCATCAAGTATGTCTATGAGCTTGACTGGCGAGGGGCCGAAGAGTCATTCAAGCGGGCCACGGAAACGAGTCCGAATTATTCAAGAGCGCATCAGTGGTATTCCACCTACCTGCTGACGTTCCGGCGCTTCGAGGAAGCTCTTGCGGAGGCTCAACTTGCCAGGCAACTTGATCCGCTGTCGGTGCCGATTGCCGTTGGGGTTGGGATAGCGTACTCCCACGCCAGGCAATATGACCGCGCGATTGAGGCTCTGGGGCATGTTGCTGAGCTTGATTCCGGCAACAGCTCGATGTTCCTCGAACTGGGAATCGCCTACCGCGGAAAGGGGATGTTTCCTGAAGCTATCGCTTATTTGAAGCGGGCCGTGTCCGGTCCAGGGAGAACGGGCACCGATCCTCTCGCGATGCTGGGATATGTCTATGGGGAATCAGGGCAAGTAGTCCGGGCACGGGAAGTCATCAGACAGCTCCAGGGGGTTTCACGCCAACGGTATGTCCAGCCTACCGCCTTCGCGCTCGTACACACTGGATTGGGAGACCCTGGCGAGGCATTGGCCTGGCTGGAGAAGGCCTGTCGAGAAGAACGTAGCGTGTATCTGACGCACCTCGACGTGGAGCCAATATGGGACCCCTTGCGTTCGGATCCAAAGTTTCTTGCGCTTCTCAAACGGATGCGGCTGAGAAACTGAACGAGCAGGGTGGCAATCCGCTCAGAGCGCGAGGGGAGCAGACGTTCAGTCAAGCGCGCCTTGGCTTCCGATCCGAACGAACAAACTGCTATGCGCGGTCTTGCCGCGGACATTGTTGCGATGACAAGGTGGAGCCGGCACTTGAGCTCTCTGAGAGAGTGATCCAGCTCGCTCCCTGAATGACCCGATCCCAAGGGTTGCACGAGTGCATGAGTTGGATTCCCAGCCCCCCCAGACTCTGCTGACCCCGATGTGCTGGGCGAGCACTGTTTGATCCGAAAAGGGTATTTCGGCGAGCGTACGGGGGTAGGTCTGCCGAAGTGCGACGTAATCGATCCATCCTTTGGGTTCTTGCGTTGGAGGTGGGAGGGTCGTCAATCCTGCTCGCTCGAGAGGCTCGATACCCTGAACGGAGGGCCCAAGCAGTTCTGGTAGACGCCCGGGATCCATGCAGACCCACCGCTGGCCTCGCTGGAAAATATGGATTTCGCCGGGGATCGTGAGGAGGATGTAGTTCGAGTTTTCAAGCCTCTCGCGGAGCCAATTTCAATGAAAACCCGATGCGTTCCCCCCGGGTTTTTCTTTTCCCATCTGATCCAGCTCCTGGAATTGTAGATCCTCTCGTAGATTGCCCGTTCGACCAACCGTCCGGACTCGGTCTGCCCTCCGTAACCATGGCTCGAGACAGCCGTACAAAGGAGGGGACAGTCACAATGGGTGTTAAGGGAGTACTGGGCGGATTCAAGATCTGTTTCCAGCGCAGCGGAAAACAACGGATCAGAGGGAGAGCACTATGAATTCAACACGGCTGATGATGGCGGTGCTTCTTGCCGTGCCGGGGCTTTGCGTCGGGCAGTCTGCCGAGGGAGTCACCGCATTTGCGAATGTGAATCTCGTGTCCATGACATCGGCACATCGCCTTCCCGGGCAGACCGTGCTCATCAGGGGGGGGACGATTCTCAGAATCGGCGACAGCAAGAGCCTCCCGATTCCTAGGGGAGCGACTGTTATCGACGGTACCGGCAAGTACCTCATGCCCGGACTGGCCGACATGCACGTGCACAGCGGTACGCGCGAATGGGAAACCCCCGACTACAACCTCTTTCTGGCGAACGGCGTCACCACGGTGCGTGATCTGACCCAGGGGGGACCGGTCGCCAGCATCAAGAAGTGGTCTGCCGACTTCAATGTCAAAAAGAGACTTGGCCCGACCATATACAATGCGTGGACGATTTGGGGGTGGGAGCCGCATGCCACCGAAACGGTGCCAATAGTGAAGTCGAACGGCTACGACTGCCTGAAGATCAACAGCTATTTTACCCGGGCGGAGTTCTTCCATATCATCCAGGGGGCCAAGGAGGCCGGGCNNCTACACGAGCGAGGGTGTGCTGACCAACCTGGGTTACGATTTCCTCAACGCCGGGAAGTCTGACGAGGCCATCGAGCTCCTTGCGTTCAACTGCAAAGAGTATCCTTTCTCGGCCAATGTCTACGACAGCATAGCAGAGGCCTATCTGAACAAAGGAGACACGACGCTCGCCGTCAACAATTTCCGCAAGGCATTGACGATTGATCCCAGCTATGCGAACTCCATTAAAATGCTGGACGAGCTAGAAAGATAACACACTCCACTCCCCGCCTCAGTCACGAGTATTGACCTTGCAGCGGGCAAGAGCCTTACAGAGCATACATTGGCGTACGATGCTACCATTCGTTCGCCCCGCGACGAGGGAATTCGTCCAGCTTCGGATAAGGAGCTGCTTCCACAGCGCTCAAATCTCAAGGAGCGTACACTGTCCGGAGGAAGAGTCTGCTCAAGATCCTCACCCCTCAGGGAGGGCAGCCGTGAAGAGGTCAATGGTCACAGAGCGTGCGGCGTTGTTCACGCCGGAAGATCTCTACCCTGAAGCTCGATATCCCGCCAGGGTGCGCCTGTCCCTTCATACCAACGGAGATCCTCCGCCAGGAAAGGGGGCCGAGCAACGATGAGGAAGATTCTCTTTCCGATCGGAATCGTTGTGCT
>DKBG01000185.1 GCA_002451155.1 Ignavibacteria bacterium UBA6906 | reverse complement strand
GCGGCCTCAAGATCGACTCCGAGTTCGAATTCCACAGAGATCGAGCTCCGCCCTTCCGAGGATGTCGACTTGAGGCTCCGGATTCCGGCAATCCCGCTGATGGACTCTTCAAGCGGCTCCGTGATCTGCGACTCGNNGGTGATCTGAACGGCAGATTCGGTACGAAGCCCGGTAGTGATCCGTGACTCCTCCGCAACACCTGCACGGTAGAGGTACACCTTCTGACCCAGGTCGTCCGGTACGAGCGCCTCGGTCGGGATCATCAGCGCATCCGGGAAGGTCTCCAGGACCAGCTCCAGTTCGGCGAAAGATCCGGGGACGAGAAGGCCGCTGGCATTGGAGGCGACCGCGCGGAGAAGAACGGAGCGGGTTGTCGGATCAATTTTCGGCTCGATCGCGAAGATTTTCCCTTCAAATCTCCGGTCCTGCCCGGCCACGGAGAAATTCACGGTCTGGCCTTTTCTCACGGTATTGACATACCGTTCCGGGACTGCGAAATCGATCTTCACCCGTTTGACATTCTGCAGACTCGCGATCCGGGTGCTCGGCGACACATAACTCCCCTCGCTCACATATCGAAGACCGATCAACCCGCCAAACGGCGCGCGCAGCTCAGTCTTCTGAATCCTCGCGTCGACCAGCTGGAGTTCCGCCAGAACCGCATTGAGCTCATTCAGTGTGGTTTCGTAATCCTCCGAACTGATATTCTGCTTCTCATACAACTGACGGCGCCGCCGTTCCTTGTCCTGGGCGAGCTTGACCTGCGAGTCAAGCTTCAGACGTTGCGCAAGAAGTTCCGAGTCGTCGACTTTCACCAGCAGATCCCCCTGCCGCACGCGGCTCCCCTCCGTGAAATGGATCTCCACGATTTTGCCTGAGATCTCGCTGCGGAGCTCTACCTCTTCGTCGGCCAGGACCGTCCCGGTCGCGCGAACAGTGCTGCTGACTTGGCCCGGCCTGGCAACAACCGCGGTCACGGGAAGCCTCGGATCCCGTTCCTCCGACGACTGGTCGCCGCCGGTCCAGGGGAGCAGCCCTCTTAGCCGTGGGCTGGTCAGAAAAACAAGAATGACAATACCGAGCAGAATCAGGAGTCCGTTGCGAAGCCGTTTGCTCATTGACCGATGGTGTCGTGTGAGAGGGTTGAGGACTGTACATCAAGAAATCCTCTTAATGTACCAACTCGAGCACCGAGATGCAAACAGTTGCCCTCCGGCCTGAGAGTCAGGGGGCAGGAATCAGCAGAAGGTCCTGGAAATCAAAACTGAAATCCGTGGCGGGGGAAACAGCCTTCATCCTCGCACGCTCTATGCTCCCGTCCGGGTTCAGGGCAAATGTCACGAAGGCGTCCGCACGCAATTCCCGATCGTACCAGCGGACAACAAATGTGTCATGCTGCCAGTGGACGAGGTCCCCACTCAGGTCAGGAGACTTGCTAAATGTCATCACAAGCCGTCCGGACTCGAACGCTATACGGATATCCCCGTACCATGCATCCGTGTAGGTGCCCGCGTACCGCTCGAGCGGAAGCGAGGGCCGGGAAAGACTGTCCCGTCCAGCCAGGGTTGCCGCATCGTTCGCCGCCACCACGGAATCCCGACGCAGGTTCACCCGCTTGTACGCTGATATCCAGTCTGTCTCCGGGGCTTTCAGATAGTGGTCAAGCAGATGATATGTGATCGCGTCAAATGCCGCGCCCTCTTCCTGGTTCGTCAGCACGGCGACCCCGAGCCTCTCGCCCGGGACGAGCATCACCCGGGACACATACCCGGGCAATCCGCCGGTGTGCGTGACGAGCTTCCTCCCCCTGTAGTCCCGCACATTGAATCCAAGAGCGTACCCGTTGAAATTTGGACGAATCGCGCGGAGCTCAGGGGCTCCATCGCCTATCGGAACCGGCGTGACGATCGTCCAGAGTTCCCGCGCCGTTCCCTGAGTATACAATCTTGATCCATCAACCGTCCGGCCCGAGTCAAGCTGGAGGATCAACCACTTCGCCATATCCGCCGCGCAGGAATTAATTCCCCCCGCCGGGTTGGTCAGATCGCTGGTAAACGGCTTCACCTCCGCCACCCTTCCGTCGACGACCGCATGGGGCCTGGCGACATTCCCCGACCGTTCGGCATCTGAATGACGGACCGAACTTGCACTCATGCCGGCCGGTGCGAGGATTCTCGAACTGACAAAATCTTCCCAGCTCTGTCCGGTCACACTTTCGATCAGCTCGCCGGCCACCGAATAGAGCACATTGTCGTAGGCATAGGTACTGCGAAAGCTCGTGGCAAGCGGGAGATACCGCAGCCTCTCCGCGATTTCCCTCCGTGTGTAGGTTGACGGAGGCCACCAGAGCAAATCCCCGGCACCCAGGCCGAGTCCGCTCCGGTGCACAAGCAGATCACGGACGCTCAGGTGGTCGGTGACATACGGATCGGAGAGCCGGAACCAGGGAAGATAACGCACGACCGGTGCATCCCATCGGAGGCGGCCCTCCTCGACGAGAAGCGCAATCGCGGTCGCGGTGAACGCTTTCGTATTCGAGGCAATGCCGAAGAGGGTCTGTCCATCCACACGATCCGTCGACCCGATCCGCCGTACGCCATACCCCTTCGCAAGGACACATTGCCCGTCTTTGACAATCGCCACAGATAGACCCGGGACCTCAAACTGGCGTCTGACTGCTTCGACATACGTATCCAGATCGGCCGGTGGGGGCGTCTGCGCCGGCAGAACGACGGGCAGGAAGATGAAAAGCAGCACGAACAGTCGGTATCGGGAACGCATCGCACACACTCCCTTAGTGGATTCTCAAGGTAACAGGGTTGGTTGTTCTCACAGAGATGACTGCATACTCCCGACGGACGATTGCACAATGGAACCGCGACCGAGGACGTCAATCAGCCAATCCGCCTACTCCCGGAACCGGAACGAATAGAGATCCGCGTCCTTCATCAGAAACCTGAGCCGCACGGTTGATCCGGCAAGTGCACTCACATCTGACTCTTCTTTCCATCGGACAATCCTGGCAATTTCATCCCCGATCATCTCCGGGTTCTCCTCTCCGGAGAATCCCGGAAGCGGATTCCCCTGTTGATCCTGAATCTCCACCCGGATCCACCCAGCCGCGGAGGTGGAATAGTTGATCTCGAGTTCCCGGCCGTCGAATGTGAATGGACGCGTCGTCATTTCCCCGCCCCGGTAGGGAGCACGGACAGAAACGAAGCCGTCGAGCCGGAGCGTATAGCGGGTAACATGCGAAGTCGATTGAGCGTAGTGTGAAAGGCGATACAGAAACAGTTCCCGCATATTCCCCGGAACAATCCCCAGCGCGGGCGTATTGTCTCGCGCAACCCAGTCAGCAGGATCCGGGCCGGGAGGAATGAAGGCCTCCATGAACGTCCGGTCATACCGGTCTCCCCCGCGCGCGCTCATCAACACAGCGTCGCTTGACGCAACCCCGTACGCGGAATCGCTCACCAGCGACATGGCCGCTTCAGCCGGCAGTGCCGCCCGATCCGGAAAGAACCGCTTCGGAAGTGCAATGTAGATATGCGGTGCGCGGAAGTATGGCTGCGTCGCATTGGTGTACAAATGCTCCCACGGTGTATTCCCGAACGTCATCCGTACCGGATCCGTCCAGTGAAGAAAATCATCGGAGGTCGTCCGGCTGATCGTCCGAAACCCGGTATAACCCTTGCCGGTCCAGGTGCGAAAATAGCAGCAATATTTGCCTTCCGACTCAGACCAGAATGCAACGTTCTGTGAGTCGAACATCCCATCTGTTATGATCGGTTCGGGACGCATTCTGTGCCACCGTATTCCGTCCGCTGAGACGAAGGCAACCAGCCCTGAGCGTTCGTCGCCGGCAATCGCCTTGAATCTTTCCGCCGATGGAGTGCCTGGATGTGTGTCGAGAAATGGAGAGAAATTGTGGCTGAACCTGCTCTGATTCGCGAGAATCACGTTGTTCCCAAAACTCCCATCGATAGAGCAGAGTCCAAGATCCGGTTTTGTCCAGGATATTCCGTCGCGTGACTCCGCGTAACAGGTGACCGCGGAGGAATCTCCGGCTGACGTGATCCGCGGCAATCCGCGATAATACATCCGGTACACTCCGGCATCCTTTATCACCGTGATATATCCTGAGAACTTTCCTTCCCATGACCGGTCAAACCGGAGGGCAACGCCTTCCCGGTGCGGCTGATGGAGCCGGAGGCAGGCGTTGACCAGCGTGTCAATCATATACCGGTCCACGAAGAGTTCACGCCTGGAACCGAGGTTGATCGGTTCTCCTTTCCCGGATGGGGCGGCTACTCTCACCGCCGGCAGCAGGATCAGGATTGCGGCCACCGCGGGGAGAGGCCAACACACGGAATGGGTTTTCACTGGCAGGTCATCCTTTCCTCGCACGCTCTCTCTTGTCCTTGCCCGCTACTTGCGGGGCGGTACCCTCCAGACGGTTCCGAGAATTCCGGGCTTGGTGCGGCCGGGATCTGGTGGCTTCATCCGCTGGACCGTTCCGGGGGGAACATTCGGCTGATAATACACAGTCAGAACAGTACCCGGTTCCAGTTCGACTGACGCCGGATACCCCAGGTCCCCATTCGGGGCATCATCCCTCAGAACTAATTCATCCTCAACCCGCCAGCTAATGCCGTCTTCGCTCAGGCACGCACGCTGGCCGAAGGGGGCACGCCGGTATCCATACGTACAGAGGACCCTTCCGTCCGAAAGCAGCAGACAGTGCGGCGGAAATCCCCAGAGGGGAGTGGCAAAGGGTTTTGCCCAGCTACGGCCGTCATCATCCGAATACGTCTCCCAGAGAACGCACCGCGGATCCTGGTCATTGTACGGTTTTGTGGTTGCGCGGATCAGCATGATCACCCGGCCGGTGGGGAGCTGAAGAATATGCGGCTCGCCGAACCGCACACTGTCCGGATCGGGGGAAGGTACTGTTGCGATCTGCCGCCAGACTCCGTCAGCCGATTCTGCCGCGTGGACGGCTATGCTGTCTCTGGTCTTTCGATAGGATGCCACCAGCAGACCTCCGCCCGACAGTTCGATACCGCCGTGAACAGAGTCATGTCCGGGAGTACGCAGAGACCAGGTCCGTCCACCGTCAGTCGATAGCGCCGACCAGGCACCTTCGAGTCCCTTTGCCCCTCGATATTCCGGCGTCTCGACGAACCGGATCCATCGTTCGAGCAGGGCATGTTCGTACGCATCCACCGGCAGGGATTTGTACGATTCCCGTGTATGGAAAGTGGACCAGAAATGGCCAAGGATTCGGCCGTCGTTGAGGAGCGTGACCCCGGATTCCCGGTCATCGATGGGAGAATCAAGGACAACGATCGGCGGGAGCCAGCTATTTCCGTTGTCTGTCGAGCGGCTGAGAAGGATGGCACCATCCGGTCCGAGGTGTTCCTCCGATTTTGTGAAAAGCACGATGAGGCTCCCATCCTTCGCGCGAGCCAGCGATGGCCAGGCGCAGTACTCCCCCCGTGATTCATAAATACTGAGTTGGCGGACGACGATCGGCTTGCCCGCGGACCCTCGATGGTCCTGCGAACGGGCGGGGAAAACAACGAAGGCAAGGAAGGCACCGGAGAGCAACGTGAACAGGCGAAGCGCTGGTGCAGGCCGGACACGCAACCCGGCGTATCCAGGGTATTCAGGAGGAATGCTTTTCTGCAAGGTCTGCTCCAATCCGTTCGAGAAGCGCCTCATCGAGCGTATACAGACGAAATACTCCCATCGCGATCAGGGCGACCACGGCCGGGATGAGGCTGATCAGCAGTCTGATCCCCAGGAGCGACCCCTCCGTCTGGGCGGCGTTCGCTATATACCCGACAGACGTCAGGATCCATCCGGTCATCGCCCCAGCCATGCCGGTTCCGAACTTGAACGAGAGGGTTCCCGCTGAGAACGTCAAACCGGTTGCACGCCGGCCTGTTTTCCATTCTGAAAAATCTGACGTATCCGCAAGCATGGCAAAGAACAGCGCGACGATCGGTCCCGTCGAGAATTCCGTGACCATGCTGAGTCCGAACATAAGCGAGAAATCGGCGGGGCCGGCAAGATAGAGTAGACCGCTCGTGACGGCAGCAACGCTAAACGACCCGCTCATGAGCCGCTGCTTACCGAGTTTCCTGCTGAGCCAGGGAGTCATCGCCGCACCGATCATCGCGGCGACAAGGCCGCTGGTCATGAATGCCGTCGCGAGCAGTGTGTCTCCGACAAAGTATTTGAAGTAATACATCGTCACCCCCTGTTTGAGGGTGGTGAACGTGACAAAGAGCAGACCGGTACAGAAGAGAATCACCCAGGGACGATTCCTGAACAGATCTTTGATGTCCAGTCTGATTGAGGGGGACTTCTGAAGGACCGGTTGAACACGTTCCTTCGTCCCGACAAACGTTACCAGGAAGAGGATGACACTAATGCTCGCGAATAGCATCATCGTCAACGTGTAGCCCTTCACCTCATCTCCCTGACCGAAGGCAGCCACCAGGGGAATATTCAAGCCCTGGGTGAGCAGCCCTCCCAGAAACGCGAAGAAGAACCGGTATGATGAAATGCTGGTCCGCTCCCCCGCATCGGATGTCATCACGCCCGTCAACGCGGAATAGGGGACGTTGCTCGCGGTGAAGGCAATAATGAGGGTGCTGTAGGTAATGTACGCGTAGATGAGTTTGCCCGTTGCGCTGAGATCGACGGCTGTAAATGTCAGGACTGTCAGGACTCCGAATGGGAGGGCCGTCCAGAGAATCCAGGGGCGAAATTTTCCCCATCGGGTCGTTGTCCGGTCGGCGAGGAGGCCCATGAGAAAATCGGTAATGCCGTCCCAGTACCGGCACACAAGCAACAGCGTTCCCACCGCCGCCGCTGACAGTCCGAAAACGTCCGTGTAAAAGATCGGCAAAAAAACCATCAGGGTCCGCCAGACCAGATTCGTGGCGGTGTCACCGAGGCCGTAGGCGATCTTTTCGCCGGCGGGGACTTTTTGCGAGAGAAGAGTCAACCAGACTTCCTGCTGGTGTTTGCAGATGGTGGGGTGATCTGATTCTGCTTCATTCAGGCGGCAATCCGTTCCGCTTCACGACTTCGCCGTACCAGGCTGCCGATTTCTTCGGGATTCGTTTCCCTGTCGCATACTCAACGTAATGAATCCCGAACCGCCTGCTGTATCCGAGAGCCCATTCGAAGTTGTCCATAAACGACCAGAGGAAGTATCCCTTCAGTTTCACCCCCGATTCTATCGCTTTCCGACATTCGCCAAGATAGTCACGCAGGAAATCGATCCGGCGTTGATCGTCTACCCGTCCATCGACCGGATGGTCATCCCAGGCCGACCCATTTTCCGTGATGACAATATCAGGAGCATCATACCGGGTGTGGATCCAGTGAAGGAGTTTCCTGCATCCCCACGGGACAACGCTCCACCCCATCTGGGTCTGTGTCCAGGACGGATCCACGGTGAGCTGGACATCCTGATCTTCTGCTATTCCGCCGTTTCCAAACGGCGCCGTTCTCCCGGCCTCGCCCGGCCTGGCATGCGCGGCATACATCGTGGTATAGTGGTTTAGTCCGAAGAAGTCAGTCGACCCCTTTATCCTCGTCGCATCGTCCGGGGAGAATTTCGGCAACCGTTCGCCGACCCGTTCCCTCATGACATCGGGATAGTCTCCGCGATAGAGTGGATCGGCGAACCATCCAAGAAAGAACTCAAGAGCCCGCTCCGCCGCCTTCCTGTCCTGTTCTGAGTCGGTAAGCGGTTCACGCCAGTCGCAGTTGTTCGTCATCCCGATGATCCCCTTCTGGCCGCCCTGGAATTGTCGACGGTAGAGNNCTGTTGGAGACTCGCCCCGGCGCGAAAACTCCCTGTCCGAAGCCAAGAATGGATACAACCCAGGGCTCGTTGAAGGTAATCCAGCGTTGCACGCGGTCGCCAAAATGTGCAAAGCAGATCCGGGCATACTCTTCGAAGACCTCCGCCAGGGCAGGATTAAGCCATCCATCCATTTCAAGCTGGAGCGCAAGCGGAAGGTCCCAGTGGTACAGGGTGACCCACGGGGTGATCCCGTTCTCCAGCAGCGTGTCGATGAGTGCAGAGTAGAATTGAATCCCCGCCGGATTCGGCTTCCCCCGGCCGGTCGGCTGAATTCGCGGCCAGGCAATCGAGAATCGGTATGCCTTCAGGCCAAGCCGGGACATCAGGGCAACATCATCTCTAAAACGGTGGTAGTGATCGCAGGCAATATCACCCGTGTCCCCGGCACTCGTCTTCCCCGGCGTATGGGAAATAGCATCCCATATGGAGAGCCCTTTCCCCCCCTCCAGCCATGCACCCTCAATTTGATAGCTGGCCGTCGCTGTGCCCCAGACAAATCCTTCCGGGAACTTCGCAACGTCGGACGTCGTACTCACAGGCATCCTTCCTGATTACTGACTTCTCTGCCGCAGACAGAATAACAGGGTCTCGACGAGGTGACCTTCATCGGGAGCAGGATGAAACCTGTTTCTGTTGAGGCAACACCCGCGTTTGCCACGAGAAGGGGTTCATTTCTTCCTGAGAAAGAGAGCGATAACCAGCGAGGCAACAAAGCCCGTACCAACCGTCCCAACCACACCCATCAACGCGTTAACGACCGGGTTTTCCATAGACCGGCTGGCTTCAAGGGCGGCAGCAATCTGGTCTTCAGACTGCCCTGCCTGCCTCAGCATCTCCTCCCGGATGGTGCGGAGTTCCTCGAAGTAGTTCGGGAAAAGCAGGTTGGTGAAGATCAGCGAAACACAAAATATGATCACCGCCCCGATGACGGAGATGAGCGTTCCGGCGCCCACCTGCTTCCAGTAAGTGTTCTCGGGGGCCGTCATTCTCAACCCCCAGATGAGCACGCCAAGCTCGATGAGTATGACGACATAAAAGACATTCAGGAGCACAGGATCTTTGTACCAGCCGGAATACCCCATGAGAAGGGTCCAGATTCCTACCAGGACCCCGAGAACAATACCGGCCTTCATGGTTGGCTTCATTGGGACCGTCCTTTCTGTTGTACTGTTTGAGAGGGTTAGGAAGCTGCGCTAATCGGATGGTCAGGTGAAGGCGGATCTCCACGCCCCGGCATCAAAACCTGCAATTCGTCAAGTATGGTCGAAAAATCAGTGACTTGCAAGCCCGCAACTCCGGGGCCGGCATGCACGGCGCGCGATTCTGGGGCAGATTCTGCTGGTGTGTGCTTGACGTCGCAGAGCATATGATTCAGGGGCCCACCGCGCGGACGACATCGGTCAGCGCCTCGCACACCTCATCGGCCGGTCATGAGCTTGCAGGAAGCACCTTCGGGTGACGGAGCGCACCAGCGGACCA
>DKBG01000149.1 GCA_002451155.1 Ignavibacteria bacterium UBA6906 | reverse complement strand
TATTCCTTGAGAATATCGTTCTGGACTGTCCCGCTGATCTCCGCTTTCTTTACTCCCTGCTTCTCCGCAACGGCGATGTACATCGCGAGCAGGATCGATGCGGGGGCATTGATGGTCATCGAGGTTGACACAGTATTCAGCGGGATACCGTCGAAGAGGGTCTCCATGTCAGCGAGGGTATCAATGGCCACACCCACCTTTCCCACTTCCCCGTCCGCTATCGGAGCGTCACTGTCATACCCTATCTGGGTCGGCAGATCGAATGCCACGGACAACCCCGTCTGCCCCTGGCTCAGCAGATATCGATACCGCGAGTTCGATTCTCTCGCTGTCCCGAATCCGGCATACTGGCGCATCGTCCATAGCCGCCCCCTGTACATCGTCGGCTGTATCCCCCGGGTAAATGGATACTCCCCCGGGAAACCGAGACGCGCCGGATAGTCCTCAACTCCCCCGGTGTCCACGGGTGTGTAGAGAGGCTGAACTGGAGTAAATGAGGCGGTGGCAAATTCGGCTGAGCGCTCCGGATAGTCCTCAACCGTTTTCCGGTAGCGTCCATCAAACCATCGCCTGACGGCAGCACGGAGAACGTCTGTCGGTGTTTTCATTGGTGCTCGCATCTTCCCATGTACGCAGGAGACAAAAGGAATGCGGAAAACGTTCTCTCAACATAGCAAAAAACGAGGAAAGTATGTAACGGGCGGCACATTCAGGAGTCAGTGTGAGTGTTTGCAGATTGTGAATCGCTCATCGCTCATTCGTCCGGCCTTCCGCCATCCGGTTGTCCACGGGCAAGAGTCCATCGTCAATCAGGGTGAGGTAGACCGCAGCGGAGGCCATTATTGCACAATATCCTCCAGCGCGGGGCGAAGAACCGGAAATCGAAAGGTATACCCCGACGCCATCAGGCGGACGGGGATCGCCCTTCTTCCCGACAGCACGACCGTTGACAATTCGCCGAGGAGGCCGCGGAGCATGAACGGGGGAATGCGGACCCATGAGGGTCGACGGAGGGAATCTCCAAGGCCCGCGCTGAACTCGTCCATTGTTACGGGGTTGGGAGTTGTGAGATTGAACGGACCGGAAAGGTCGGGCCTGCCCAGAATATGCAGTACGGCACCGATGAGATCCTCCCTGTGGATCCATGACACCCACTGGCATCCGGACCCTAAGGGACCGCCAACGAAGAACCTGAACGGAAGCACCATGCGGGCAAGCACTCCCCCGTTGTCTCCGAGCACGAGACCGATCCGGATTCGGGCCACGCGAACGCCGTACTGCCCCGCCTGCCCGGCGACAGTTTCCCACTCATTACAGAGACGTCCAAGAAACATTGACGATGGTCCGTCAGTCTCGGTGACATCACCTTCCGGCACATCTCCGTAGTAGTCGACGCCGGATGCATTGACCAGGACCCGGGGTCTGCGTGAACTCCGGTCAATCGCATCGACCAGAGCAGCCGTCGCCTCCGTCCGGCTGCGCCACAACCGTTCCTTCCGCGCCCCGGTCCAGAGACGGTCCGCGATCGGTTCGCCGGCAAAATTGAGAATCGCGTCCGCCCGCTCGACCTCAGAAACCCATGGGCCGGCAGTCTTTCCGTCCCACTGAAGCGCCCGCGCACCCTCAGGAAGCACGGACCCGGCCGCGGAGGGATTCCGTGTAAGTACGCTCACTGCATGCCCCTCCTCCGCGAGCCGGCGCACCAATGCACGGCCGATAAATCCCGTGCCGCCTGCAACGATGATATTCATGGGTCCGTCTCCCTTCCCCGCCCTCCCTCGCCTGCACCACGTGATGAAAAGAGCTCTTTCACCACAGAAGCACGATAGTCGAAAATCTCGCCGAGCTGCCTCCTGATGAGAATCCCGTGAAGGATATCGCCAGCAATACCGCCAGGAAGACGATACCGTACCAGGTCATCCATCCTGGTCCCTTCGCCTGCTTCCGCGAACGTGTGCGTGTGCTGCCAGAACGAATAGGGCCCCCGGATCTGTTCATCGACGAACAGGAATGGCCGGCGGTAGTCCCTGATCAGGGTGCGCCAGCGGACTGGAAGGCCGAGCCATCGGATTGAATAGTCGATCTCCGTTCCGCTGCGCATGGAGATCGGTGACGGTGTCAGAATACGGAAGCTGAGCCAGGGCGGAGTAATCCGCGCAAGATTCTCCGGCCGCGAAAAAAACGAAAAGACCTCCTCCAGGGGAGCGGGGACGAACTGGGAGAGGTCCAGTGTATGATCCCTCATCTCCTTGGCATCCGCGGATCGCTCCAATCCGTCGATCATGGATTCTCTGGGTAGTGTATCCATTCTATCGCGTTCCCATCCGGGTCAGCAAGATACCTGGAGATGCTTCCGTCCCTGTGCCGCGCTGCTTTTTCGAAGAAGTTCCCCGCCTGCTCCGGGTCAACCGTAAATGCAATGTGCGCAGGATGCTGCGATGTGAGCGTCAGCGCGAGCTTCACTCCCCCGGCGAGCAGCATTGCCCAGGTGCTGTCTTCATACAGGACCTCTGCCCCCAGGTGCTCTTTGTACCAGGCGACCGATCGCGAAATATCCTTCACGTTGACGGCAATATGGTCAAATTTCATTCTGATGCTCCCTCCCTTTGAAGAACTCCCACAGAATGATCGTGCACGTAATCAGGGCGAATCCGTAGAGAAAGTCCTCCACCGGGATCGTCCAGAGACGGATATTGAGAAAGAACTTTTCGCTGTAGAGAACGATCGGCCTCCAGGTCAGATAGCCGTTGACGATGAATGTGAACCCCGTCATAACGGTGAGAAAGATCCAGAACGCTTTCTTTGCGAGCACACGTGTTCCCAGGGCCCGGTCGAGTACGATCGTGACGAGCACTGATGCGGCGGCAAGAACCGTGTATTCCTTCATGGTCTCCGCCTGATAAAGTATTTGACCGATTCCCAGGTAAAAATCGAGATAAACGCAACCACCGGGAAAAAGAGCCATTCTTCTACCGGCATTCCGAGAAGGGTGATTCCAAGGACATACTGCTCGTTGAATGCCCAATGTCCCCGCGCAGTCACAAGGAGATCCCAGATCCAGAAAGGAACGGAGACGATGAGCAGCACTTTCAGGAGCGATCCAGCGTGCTTGTAGAGCCTGACGTTCCGGTCAAAGCTCAGCGCCAGCGGGAACAGGAGTATTGCAGCGAGCAGGATGAGGTATTCCCCTTTCATGTATCCCCCCGGAGCGCCCGGCGGAGAGCCAGGGTCTTGTTTCCTCCCACCACCAGCGCCACAGCGAGGAAAGCGACAGACAGGATGACGGCCCCGATATGCCCGTGCACCAGATCGGTCAGAACGAAGAGGGTCCATTGCATGCTGAAAAGGAGTACACCGTTCGCGCGCCGCCCGCGCACAGCCTCCCCGGTATCATGGACCTCGTTGGCACTCCACACACACCAGGCGACAGCTGCCGTACCCAGAACGAACCAGGCGGCATAATTCTGCCAGGGTACTTCAGCCCCAGACCAGAGCCAGTATGAGTTTGCGAAACTCGCCATCGGTTCAAGAACGAGATCGAGCGCCACAGTCAAAAGGCCGGCCACCAGCGCGATCCGCCAGGGGAAGCGTTCTGGTCCTGGACCGGCAACAATCTCGCCGATGCGCCAGGTGTTAATCACCGTCCCGTACCACGCGAACGGGATGGCGATCGGAACTCCGAAAAGCGCAAACCGGAGCGTGTCGGTGTAGAAATAGTCACCGAATGGGTACCCGGTATGCAGACCGAGCAGCTCCACGGAGAACAGGAGGACGAAGAGAATCCCGAAACGGAGCAGCCCCGCGACGGGCGGACTCGTCCGGAGTTCGGAGATGAGAGTGACCAGGCCAGTCACGACAATCACGACTGAGGCGGTCCACGCAAACGGCCGGGGAAGGAGTCCGCCGACCAGGAACAGGATGCTGAACGGAAACATGAAGAGCAAAAAGGCAATCATCGCGACGTACCGCAGCCTGAGGGCGGAATCATCGAATCCGCCCGCCAGGGGACCCAGAAAGCCGCCAATTCTGTTCAGGATCGGCTTCATTGCCTGCTCGTCGAGGAGGGCTGGAGCCTGCCGTACAATTCACCGTTGGATTTCTCGACAAAGACCTCGAGCATTTCCTCGATATCCCGGCCCATCTGATCACTGATGAATTCCGCTCCAAGAATGGGGGCCATCCAATGAACCTCGGAAGCGTGTTCCCGCGCCATCCTGAGCCGGAGGTCGATCACTATTCTCGTTGTAGTTTCGCTCTCCGGTCGTATCAGAACCTGGCAGAACATATAGTTCGCGTCCTTCTGGTCGACGGATTCGTACACGGTGACAGAATCACCGACAGTCCGCTTCTGAATCACAAAATCGGTCCTCAGCGCCGGCGAGAGGGGTATCTCCTTTTCCGTCTGGTACAAGTAGGTATCGTTCCCCATCGGGGTGACCGCAACGACCCCGGGCATATTCCGCCGAAAGAGTCCGATATCATCGACATAGGTCCTGAGCGATTCACGGGAGACCGCGACTGAGTAGGATGTCGAGGCGCTGGCCTCGACAATGAAAGGGTCCCCTGTCACCACCAGCAGAATCATGAGTGCAAGCATCATCGTCTTACCTTGTTATTCTTGTATCACCGCCCTTTTTCGAAAGTCGTACTGCCTTCCCTTCCATTGCGCGCCCCCTCCGAAGAGAACCCACCGCACCGAATTGAGGGCGATCCCCACAAACATAAGCATGGCGAGCGGATGGAGGAGAACCGGCCAGAGATCAAGCTTAAATCGGACCGCAAGCGCGACTCTGATCATCAGAATCAGCCCCACCTGCAGCATCACCTGCCCGTTCACCCAATCCGTCCCGCCGCCAGGGACAAACGCCGCTGCAAACAGAAAAAACGGGATTATGGATGTGCAGACGTTGAAGGTAATCACGGCCGCGATTAGCAGGAGAGAGTAACTGAACCCGGCGAAGAGGTTCTTTGAGAACCCGTTCCAGATCTCCTTCAGTGACCGGTACATGCGTGCGGAGACAACGTTTCCGCCGTCACGGATTGCGAGCCCGTAACCATTCGCCTTGACCAGCCGCGAGAGCCAGACATCCTCCACCATCGCGCTCCTGACGGCGGCATGTCCCCCGATCCTTTCGTACGCATCCCTGCGAAACAGCATGAACTGGCCATTCGCCATAGCCAGCCTGGGATGCTTTGACCAACTGACGAGCGGCATCGGGAGAAAGCAAAAAGTGCTGAAATGCAGGAGCGGGAGCAGAGTGTTCTCCCAGAAGGTCTCCATGGTCTGCCGCGGAATCACCGTGAGCAGCCCGGCCCCCGTGCGCTTCAGCTCCGCCATCGCAGCACTGACGCTTTGAGTCGAATGCACCGTATCCGCATCAACAAACAGCAGATACTCACCCCGGGCACGCTCTGCGAGCTGAGAACAGGCATGGCTCTTCCCGACCCACCCTGGGGGGAGCGGCCGCCCGCGAACAAGCTGGATTCTCGGATCGGTCTCCGCCCACCGCTCGGCAATCAGACCGGTGGAATCTTCGGAACCGTCGTCGAGAACGAGAATCTCGATCCTCTGATATTCCTGCCGCGTGAGAGATTGAAGGACGGAATCGAGCGTCCGCTCTTCGTTCCGAGCGGGGAGCAGAATCGACACGAGCGAGTCGCTCTCGCCGCCACGAATATCCGACAGTGAACGGAAACAGAGGACGTTCACCAGGGCGGTCACCCACATTCCCGCAATACACAGGAGCACCAGTTCCGAATAGCCGAACGTCATGTTCCGTTCCCTCTTCCGAGCAGGCGATCGTACCATAGATTCGTCGAGAGGATTCCCTTCAACAGGAAATTGAAATCGTCGAGACGCTCGTCAGCAATCCGCGCCCGGAGATCATCCAGCAGATCGGTCAGCGTGGCCTCAAGCTCTCCGGTCAGGCGGTCCCGGTCGTCCACCTTCTCCACCAGCCTTGGCTTCCCTATGCTGAGAAACGCGTCCGGCTTCTGGTCCTTCATAAACTCGTACCGATGGGCAATCGGGACAAGCTGGGTCATGCCGATCCCCTGCGCGATCCGCACCACCCCCCCGTAGAAGGCAAGTGGCCTGGAGTCGTTCGGCCGCATGACCCCCTGCGGGTAGATCCAGAGCACGCGATTCGGGGCTCCGAACAACGAGATCGCATACCGCAGCGAGGATGCCGCCTCGCGGGGGACGCCGCGATTGACCGAAAACGCTCCGATTCGGCGAAAGAACCTGTACCGGGACATCTGCGTCTCATCCATCATCAGGTATGGCTCGAAACCGAACACCTGCCGCGAAAGGTAGTACTCGATCAGCCCGTCCCACCAGCAGCTGTGGTTTCCGTAGAAGACAATCGGCCGGGATCGGTCGAGTTCGCGGACATGCTCATATCCTCTCAGCCGGAGAGAGCTGAAGTGACGCCGGAGCATCCAGGTATTATACCTGGTGAACACTGATTCGAATACCCTGCTTCGTTTCACTCTGATCATCGGAATACTCTCGCAAGTGCACCGCGTCGGACACGAAAAAGTCCGCGGAGCATGACCCCGGCGAATGGGAAGAACCACCAGGCCGGCTCGAAGTCAACCTCATCGATGATCCGACAGTTTTCTCCCGACGGCTCGAACCGATGGGAATGCCGCCACGCACGAAACAGCGGGCCGGAGTGCGAATCAACAAAGGATCCGTCTTCTGCAACGGATTCAATATCAGTATGCCAGTGAGCCGTGAAGGGACCGACGCTCAGGCGAATCGTGAACCCGGCTCCGGGGCTGATCACCGTCCGTCCACCGAGAATGCTCATTGCGGGAAACCGCGGACTCACTCTCGGTAGATTTGCGGCATCCCCGAAGAACGATACGACCCGTGCCATGGAGGCATTGACGACCTGTTCATGCAGGAATTTCATGGCGCGACCCCGGTCACCATGCCGGCCACGATCTTCCCTGAGAGCAACACGAGAGGTATACCGCCCCCAGGATGTGCGCTTCCTCCGACGAAGTAGAGCCCCTTCAGTTCGCGCGCCCTGTTCGGAGGTCTGAGAAACGCCGCCAGTTTTCCGTTTGACGCAGTCCCATAGATCGAGCCACGGTATGCTCGGAAGTGGTCCTCGAAATCGACCGGGGTAATCATTCGCTCCACCTCAATCTCGTCGGGACGGACGTCCACCCCGAATTCAGCCATTGTCCTCAAGACGACCTCTCTGTACTCCCGTCCACCCGACGTCCAGTCAAAACCCGGACCGAGGGGCGGCGCGTTGACCAACACGAAGAGATTCGTGCCGTAGGGAGGCGCATGCCCCGGGTCGTGGACGCATGAGAGCGAGAGGTAGAGCGTCGGGTTTTCGGCCGGTTTCCCACACCGGATCAGCTCATCGAACTCTTTCCGGTAGTCCGACGAGAAGAAGATGTTATGGTGACTGAGGTCCGGAAACTTTTTTCGGACTCCCAGGAGCAACAGGAAGCCGGCCAGCGACGGCTCAGGTCTCCCACTCCGCCGTCCGCGCGTGGCGAGCTCCCCGGCGAGCAGTGTCTCCCGCGCAGTCAGCGTGTCCGCGTTACAGACGACGGAATCGGCAGATAGCTCCTCTCCCTCCGATGTGACGACACCGGCAGCGTGCCCATTTCGCGACACGATACGTGTTACCTCGACGCCAGTGCGGATTGCCACCCCGTGGCGCCGTGCAAGAGCCTCAAGCACCTGTGCGAGGCGGTACATCCCCCCCCTGATATACCATCCCCCCATGGAAAACTCGACATAGGGGATGATGGCCAGTGTCCCGGGCGCCCGATAGGGCGACGACCCGTTATAGGTGGCAAAGCGATTAAAGAGTTGCCGGATCCTCTCATCGCGAAAATATTCTCCGACCACCCTGTCAAGGGTTCGAAATGCATCGATGCGGGTCACCGACCGGAGCTTCCCAAGGTGCTTGAGCAGCCCGGACATCCCGAGTGACATGAAGGGCGTGAAGAGAAACGGACCGGCTGCGGCCTCATAGATCTTCTCCGCGTGCCCCATAAACCGGGGGAATCCCTCGGCATCCTCCCTGTTTATCCTCCGGATTTCCGCCTGCATCTTCGACGGGTCGGCATGCGAGTCAAGTCGGGAGCCGTCCGGCCAGATATATCGTGTCAGCGGGTCAAGCGGAATGATGTCGAGAAGGTCCCCCGTCTTTTCGCCGACAGCGGCGAAGAGTTCATCAAGGATGAACGGCATCGTCAGCAGCGTCGGTCCGGTGTCGAACCTGTACCCGTTGCTCTCCCAGATATTCAGTTTGCCGCCAACGCGGTCATTCTTCTCGAGGACTGTGACACTCTGTCCGTGCCGTGCGATGCGGAGGGCCGCCGCGAGTCCGCCCAGACCCGCACCGATGACTACGCTCCGTTTCATACATCCTCGGTCTCGCGTACCGCCTCGGCCGCCGCGCGCCGGGGATCTGCGAAGAACAAAAGCCCGTAGGGTTCGCCGCCGTGTCGGTGATGGATCGCGTGCGCCTGTTTCAACAGGAGCAGAAACGGAATCCTGAACGAAAGGCTCTTCATCCGCCTGTGGACATAAAGATCGTGAATGAAGAAATAGACCGATCCGTAGAGCGCTATTCCGATGCTCGCAGCGAGAAGATCAAGACGGGACGGCTCGCTCAGCGCATATACCATCAGGGCAATAGTGATCGTCGCAAAGAACAGGGGAAAAAGGTCGTTCAATTCAAACGGTCCCTTTCGGGGAGCGTGGTGGCTCCTGTGTATGATCCACAAAAAGCCGTGGTACACATACCGATGGGCCAGGTACGCGACAAATTCCATCGTGACAAACGCCGCACACGTGATGAGGATAAATCGTATCATCGCTGTCCCCCTCCCCGAACCAGCCGGGCAGCAGGCCCTCTACGGGCCCGCCCATAGAGCTCAAGCGTCACCAGCCTCTCCTTTCCGTGATCCACGATCGGCGCCGGGTAGTCCACACCCACCACGCAGCCAGCAGCACGCTGCCGGTCCCCGGTCATTTCCCACGGTCTGTGAATGAACCTGTCAGGGATCAGCGCGAGTTCCGGCAGATAGCGCCGGACGTATTCTCCGCGCGGATCGAATTTCTCACCCTGCAGGACCGGATTGAAGATGCGGAACCAGGGAGACGCATCCGTTCCGGTTCCCGCCGCCCACTGCCACCCACCGTTATTCGACGCCCAATCCGCATCGAGCAATCGCTCGAAGAAGTACCGTTCTCCACGCCGCCAGCTGATGTGCAGGTCCTTTGTCAGGAAGGATGCAACGATCATTCTCACCCTGTTGTGCATCCACCCTTCCGAATTGAGTTGCCGCATTCCGGCATCGACAATCGGGAAGCCTGTTCGGCCTTCGGCCCACGCACTGAAATGGGATGTTGCCTGACTCCAGGGGATTGAGTCGAATTCCGTGCGGAATGCCCCATCGATGACATGTGGAAAATGGTACAGGATCTGGTAGTAGAATTCTCGCCAGATCAGTTCACTAAGAAAGACGTCGATGCTCTCCCTTGCGCTTCTGGATGCTCCTGTACGCCGTTTCATCGCGTTCAAGAAAACCATACGGATCGAGAGGGTTCCATGTGCGAGGTGGGACGAGAGGCGCGACGTTCCGTCCACACCGGGCAAATTCCGGGTAGTACTGTAGTTCTCCAACCCTGAGGCAAAGAACGTCTTTGCCCTCTTGAGTCCGCTCGTTTCCCCGCCTCCCCCCCCGAGATTTTCGAACCCCGGGACGCGCTCAAGCGAGAAATCTCCCCGCGTCGGCCCGGGAGACCGGATGGGCCCGAGCGGCGGGAGAACCGGATTCACATCGCCGATTCTGGAAAGCCAGGCTTTCCTGTACGGCGTAAAGACTTTGTAGGGTAAACCCTGCGCGTTGAGGATTTCGGCCCCGTCGAAGATCACTGCGTCCTTGAATGTCAGCAGTTCTCGCCCCCTCATCTTGAGCGACGCGGCAATCTGCCGGTCCCGCTTCAGCGCCCTCGGGTCGTAGACCGCCGGGGCATACACCGCTTCCGCATTGTGTCCCTCTGCCGCGGCCGGGATCTCCTCGAAAGGATTTCCCACCCGGACGAAGAGTCGGGATCCTGCGCGCCGCAGGCCCGCATCAAGGTCTGCCAACGCACCTTTCACGAAGATCCTGCGGGGCATCTCAGTCTTGTCGGCGGGTTCGCCATGGATACAGACGAGGGGAATCACCTGGTCGGCATCGCGCACGGCGTGCCACAGGGCGGTGTTGTCCCTTGTTCTGAGCGCTCGGCGCATCCAGACAATCACCCGGCGGTATCTCTTTTTCGGCGGCATCAACTCACCGTTCTCGCTGGACGAGCAACGTGGCAACCATTTCCAGTTCCCGCCGCGCCGGCGTTGGCTGGAGGGAGTCAAGCTCGCGCAGCGCTGACGCCGTATGTTCTCGGATCAGGCCTGACACGGCTGCTATGCTGTCCGTTTCCGGGTAGGCCATGGTCAGGAACGTCGTCCGTCCGTTCCGGAGATCCGTCCCCGGACGTTTTCCCATCCGCACTTCCGTTCCGGTGAGCTCGAGGAGATCGTCTTTCGCCTGGTAGGCCATCCCGAGCTGGAGGCCGTACCGGCGAAGGGAGGCACACACTGACTCATCCGCTGTGGCGACCATCGCCCCTATCGCCAGCGCCGCACCGAGCAATTCCGCCGTCTTCTTGCGGACCATCCGGCGGTGTCCTGGCACATCCAGAGGGAAGCTGTCAGCAAAACCGATATCCCCGCTCTGGCCTTCGCAGAGATGGACATAGGCTGCGGCAAATTCTGCCAGGATCTTCTGCCTGTTCGGCATTGCGGCGGACGCAAGAAGACGGAAGGCCACTCCGACCAGGGCGTCTCCGGCGAGAATCGCCGCGGGAATGCCGTGCAGGGCGTGAAGCGTCGGGCGACCGCGACGGAGGTCCGACCGGTCCATGATATCATCGTGGACCAGCGAGGCCGCGTGAAGGAGTTCGATTGCCGTCGCGGGATCGAGCGCTTCCTGGCCCCGACCACCCGCCGCCGCGCACGCGAGCACCGTCAGACGTGGGCGGATCCGCTTTCCGCCTTCGATCGAGTGCATCATGGCTGCGCGGAGCGGTCCTGATCCGACGGAGGCGCAGGCTTGGTTGAGCCGATCCTCAATCAGGAACGCGATCCGGTCATCATTTTCTCTGCGAACAGTGGACATGTGCATACGATGTTCCCTCTTACCGAATGGACTCTGCAATACGATGCGCCTGCGTCTCCCGGCGGCGTTTCGGCCTGCCGAAGGGTAGGGCCATCCTGACTGCCAGCGAAAGTTTTGAGCGGGTGGGGACATGCACCCTGTTTGAATACACGTCATATCCGTTTTCCTCGATCGCCCCGANNGATATTGGTGAGCTGCATGGCAATCCCAAGTTCCACAGCATGCTCATACGCCCGATCATCAGCGACTCCGAAGATCCGGGTCATCATGAGTCCGACAACCGACGCGACGCAGTAGCAGTATTCCCGCAGTTCGCTGAAACTCGCGTACCGCCGTTTCGTCAGGTCCATCTCCACTCCCCGCAGCAGGTCGAGAAAGTGCTCCCGTGGAATCTGATACTTGGACACCGTGTCACGCAGAGCGAGGAACTTCCTGTCCACCGTTCCCGACCGGGAGTAGAGCGAATCGAGCTGGGCGCGAAGGATGTCCAGATGCTGGCCAGCGGCCTCCCGATCCGCCCGTGTCGCTGATCGATCGACAATGTCATCCGCATGCCTGCAGAAGGCGTAAACCGCGTACGCGGCGAGCC
>DKBG01000284.1 GCA_002451155.1 Ignavibacteria bacterium UBA6906 | reverse complement strand
CAAGTTCTTCGTCTACTACTTCGCCTGGGACTGCGCCGTGCTTGCAGGCGTGCCTGGCGGGGAGAACTGCGCCCCTCTACCCGCTGACCTGCTGCCGCCGGATGAAGGAGACCCAGCCTTGCGCGGCACGTTCACAATCGGTCTGCGCAACTACATCGCCGTGGGAGCTCAGCGAGGGCCGGATTCCAGCAAGCTCCTAACACCGAGGATTTTCACGTTCACGCGGCCTATGATCTTTCAGTAGGTTGTTCATCCGGGGCAATCCCCCGAGGCTCGAGGTGCGAACCAAACAGCACCGAGGGAACCCCGAATGAACATCCGAAAAAATGCCCGGTTGATGCCGAAAGGTCGAGCCCTGTGCGTCCATTGCGTGCTCGTTGAAGGCCAGCGGCCTATAGGTATAGGTCCGATAATTTCCCTTCCCTCGGGCCGTGATACCTCAGGATCCCGCAGCCGTTGCCGAGCAGGTGCGCGAATAATCGGAGTGCGTTCCCTATTCTCCCTCTTCGGCTTCCTGTTCACCCTCCTGCTGAAACAGAATCCCTCAGAAGACAGAGAGAAAGAGTAAAGGCGCAATACTCACCGATAGAGCGGCAGACCGGAAGTCTCGACATCGATCGCCTGCAAAACCCCTGTCTCATCTTCGGTAACATATATCTTCTTTTCACCCGTTGCACCGAAGGCAACGTTGGTGGGTTTGCTTGCCTGGGTCGGGATATGCCGGAGTATCGAGCCGTCGCTCCCGAGTACCGTTACTACACCCTGTCCATAAACCGCAACATAGAGGTTTCCGTCCTTCCCGAACTTCATCCCGTCAGGGCCGTTGAATACCTTCGGTCTTTTTCCGTCAAAGACGCTCCCGAAAAACTCTCTCTCCCCCTTCACTTTCCCGTTTGCCCAGCGGTAACGGTACACCTTGCCGGTGAACATTTCGCCTATATAAAGGGTGTTATCCGGTCCGAATGCAATGCCGTTGGCGAATTTCAGCCCGGAATCGATCTTCTCAATGGTTTTCGTATTCGGGTCAATTCTGAAGACACTCCCATCCGTTTTGATATCCAGATAATCGGAACGGAGCTCTCCATTCTGAACAAGGTCATTGAGCCCGACACCGGAATCAGTCATGTAAAGAGCCCCATCAGGGCCGAAGGCGAGGTCGTTGGGAAACAGGAAGGGAGCCCCGCTGTATTCCTTCAGAAAAACCTCTACATTCCCGTCCATAGTAATCTTCAGCAACGACGGGGGGGTCATGGACTCCGCAACCCAGATGATCCCTTGTTGATCCACGGAAAGTCCGTTCGGCCTTCCTGTTTTTGCAATGATCCGCCGAGTTTTCCCGTCTGCGCTGATATGGGTTATTGATCCCTTTCCAGCCCCCATCTCGGCGAGGAGCCAGCTCCCGTCCGGGAGAAGAACAGGGGCTTCGGGTTCGCTCAGGTATGCTGCAAAGACCACCGGTGCGTGTGTGGCGGACTGTTGTTCACACCCGCCGGCTGTAGCGAGCAGGATAATGCTGCAAAGAACGATAACCGCCTTTTTCATCGCTTCAGGAATTTTTCCAGGGAACGGGTATGTCAGGTATCATACCCCCCAAGGTTTCTCAGAAACGCGGCAATATCCTGGTTTGCCTGCTGTATCGCCGGGCGGTAATGATATTCGGTCGCATTCTTTTCAAATTCTAAGGATAGGAAATCCAACCGCCTGCGTGTAACTATCCCTCCATTGCGAGCCTCGGGGCAATGGCCGCGCTGAACGTTGCGCAATGCGAGGTGGGGTGCTGCGGGAGACACGCCAGCATCGAACGCTCAACGGATAGCTGGTTTTTCGCTGGACGGCGCGCTTTCAAAGATGGGCTTGCTCCCAGCGAATAATCGGGGTGCGTCCCTAATGGCAGCGACTTAAGCGGAGGCATGTAAAATCAACACGTTACAAGTGGATCGAGGCACACTCCGTTGGCGAATCCGCTGGTTGTTGGGAAGGATGTCGGAGTACCAGTCCGGGGTAGGGGCGATTTCTGGCGCCATGAGAACATCCTAACTCACTGATTTATCGGGAGTCTCAGTGCTAAGTCAGTGCCATTCGGGTGCGTCCCCTATTCTCGGTGGGCCAGCTGCGGCCCGAATCGATACACAATGAGGGAGGAAAGCTGTCATGCCCGGTTCCGATCAATTCGATCCCCGTAAATTGACCAGACGTGATGCGTTGAAGCTGTCCGGACTCACCCTGGGCGGCTTGGCCTTTGGCGGCGTCGACCTCATCACGGGTGGCGCCCAGGCGGCCGAAGACTGCCCGGATTGTTCAGGGGTTGTATGCCCGGACGGTCCGACCTGCAACTGGGATTCTCCGGCGCAGGCGCAACGCTACAGCTATTTCGATCAGTTGCCCCGGTTCGTGCCGTTCAGCGACAGCACGGCCACCACCATCGTGCCGCTGCGCGACGACGAGATGCGGATCACCTTCATGGGCTCGGCGATCCCGCCGCGGACCCGGGCCCAGAATATGATGAGCATTTTCGTGGAGGTGGGCTGGGACCCCGATACGCAGCTGCCCTTAGACCAGTTCGTCTTCGACTGCGGCTCCGGGGTCTGTGCCAACTACGGGGCGATGAACGTCGGCTTCGGCAGGATGAACAAAATCTTCCTGACCCATCTGCACGGCGATCACATGAGCGACCTGACGCACATTTACTGTTTCGGCCCCTCGGCAGACCGCAAGTCCCCGCTGTTCGTCTGGGGTCCGGGACCTTCGGGTGTGAAGAATCCGAACTACAACCCGGCGGACCCCTCCGGCGGGCCGGAATACTACGAAGACGGTACCAGAGTCTTCTGCGAGCGCCTGCGCGCCGCCTGCCGCTGGCACACTGAGAGCTTCAGTTTCCAGACGACCAGCTACAGGGCATACGTGCCGCCCACCAGGGAGGACTGGGGCCTGCCGTGCGATCCGGTCCCCGTGGACCACGATCGCGCCGACGACGGCTACGCCATGATCCCCATCGAGCTCGCATTCGATTGGGACAACCCTACGGAGCGGGTCGCCTACGACAACCCCACCACGGGCGTGAAGATCACCGCCTATCCGGTGATCCACGACCGCCAGGGCTCCATCGCCTACAAGCTGGAGTGGAACGGTCTCAGCATGATCTTCACCGGCGACACCAAACCCGAGTGGCTCACCGTGGAGCAGGCCCGCAACGGCAACAGGGGCGTCGACGTGCTGATCCACGAGATGGTCCCTCCGGCCCAGGTCTGGGCCATGAAGTCGACCAATTCCGATACGCTACCGTCGCTGACGGACCCCAGTGTGTTGAACATGCAGACCGTGCAGAACAGCTCCCACTCGCCCCAGGGGGCCTTCGGGTATTTCCTCAGCCAGATCCAGCCGCGTCCACGGCTCACGGTCGCGACCCATTTCCCGACGGCCGACGACACGGTTGCGTGCGCGATGCAAAGCGTTGAGGAGCATTGTCTGGTCTATCAGGGCAATCTCCCCACCTGGGCGGATCAGGTCCGAAACGCCGCCCGCATCACCTGGTCCTTCGACCTGATGGTGATCTCGGTGACACCGGACCGGATCACCGAGCAGCAAGGATACGTCCAGGACTTCGGATTCTCCGCGACCTACCAGCCGCCGCCCGGTACCAAGGGCAATCCCGACGGCTTCAATACGCCGAAATACCATAAGCCGGGCGAGACCGGAGGGCCCGCCGGCGATGCCTATGCCCAGATCAACACCGCGACTCAGATCTGCGCCTGCAACCCCGACGGCACGTGCAACTATCGTGAAGACGGCTATTGATTCGGGACGTTTCTTCCGGGCGGTAGCGGTCGGGGATGTGGCCGCGCCGCCCTCGGGGTACGGAGCCTCAAGCCGACCCGCGAATTCCGGGGGAAGCCGGGTCGTTTCCAGGTTGAACCAGAGCAATCCCGCCCCATATAACCGCCGCTGATACGGCGGTCGATTGAGTGTCTCCCTGCAATCTATGGGTTTGCGCGGGACCGGTGCGCTGAGTGCGGACCTGATTTTCTAGTCGCCTTCTCCTGCAAGGGCGGGGGCCTGTGCCCCTACTGCAATGCTCGGCGCATGGCCGAGAC
>DKBG01000029.1 GCA_002451155.1 Ignavibacteria bacterium UBA6906 | reverse complement strand
AGGGTTGTCTTGCCGGCGCCGTTCGGGCCGATGACACCGATAATACCGCCGGGCGGGAGCGAGAAGTTCAGGTCTTCATACAGAAGATTGTCACCGTATCCCTTGGAGACGCTGGCGGCTTCAATCACGAGGTTGCCCAGACGCGGGCCTGGCGGGATATAGATCTCCATCTCCTCCCGCCGCTTGTCATTTTCCTCAGAGAGCATACGCTCATAGGCCGCGATACGCGCTTTGCTCTTTGCATGACGTCCCTTTGGATTCATGCGGACCCACTCGAGCTCTTCGGCAAGCGCTTTCTGGCGCTTTGACTCCTGTTTCTCCTCCACAGAGAGCCGCGCTTTCTTCTGTTCGAGCCACGCGGTGTAGTTCCCCTGGAACGGGATGCCCTCTCCCCGGTCAAGCTCGAGTATCCACCCTGCGACATTGTCGAGAAAATACCGGTCATGCGTAACGGCGATGACGGTTCCGGGATACTCTTGAAGATGGTGCTCCAGCCATGCGACGGATTCCGCATCGAGGTGATTGGTGGGCTCGTCCAGCAGGAGGACATCCGGTTCCTGCAGGAGAAGCCTGCAGAGCGCGACGCGCCGTCGTTCGCCGCCGGAGATAACTGAGACTGACGTATCAGGGGGTGGGCATCGAAGGGCGTCCATTGCCTGTTCAAGCTTGCTATCAATATCCCATGCGTTGAGGTGCTCGATCTTCTCCTGTAGCGCAGACTGCTGTTCGAGGAGGGCGTCGAAATCCGCGTCGGGTTCAGAGAGTTTGTTGCTGACCGCCTCAAAATCGCGCACGAGGCGGATGACATGTGCGGCTCCCTCCTCGACAATCTGGCGGACGGACCTGGTTGTATCGAGTGCCGGTTCCTGCGGGAGATAGCCGAAGGTGATTCCTTTCTGCGCAGTCACCTCGCCGAGGTATTCTGTCTCCACACCCGCGATGATGCGGAGCAGGGTGCTTTTACCGGCGCCGTTCAGTCCGAGTACGCCGATCTTGGCCCCGTAATAGAAGGAGAGATAGATGTCCTTTAAAACCTGCTTCTTCGGGGGGTAGAGTTTGCCAACCCCCACCATAGAGAAGATGATCTTGTTATCGCTCATGGGGGACGTTCAGAAGATGATGAATGGTTTTCGGTCGGGTCATGCCCTTGTAGTACACCCGTGCCAGGAAAAGCCCGGACGGGGGGGCGGTGAAGCGCGCGGCGTTCTTTGAGGAAGATCCCAGAAGGTCGAGGACGTCAGCCGGGGAGAGGGATCCTCTGCCGACCTCCACGAGGATGCCGGTGATTCTCCGGACGGATTTCCAGAGAAAATGTGATCCGTCGATCCGTATGATGATGAGGTCTCCGGATTCCGTGACCCGAAGATCCTCGATCAGCACTTTCGTGGACTTTTCCTCCGGGTCATCGTCGGTGAAGGCGCGAAGGTCCTTCATGCCGAGAAACGCCATAGAGGCCTCGCGCATCCGCAGAACATCAAGCTGATCCTTGAGCCACCACACGTACCGCTTGCCGAACGCGGTCCGACGCCGGCTGATCTGGTACAGGTAGGTTTTGCCGACGGCGTCATGGCGGGCATGGAACGATTCCGGGGCTCTCTCAACGGTGATAACGGCGATATCCACCGGCAGGGCGTCATTGAGCCGGAGGCGCAGGGTGTCCGGGGCCGGTGCGGTGCCTGTCCCCAGGTGTGCCACCTGACCGGTGGCATGGACGCCGGCGTCGGTTCGGCCCGACCCCTGAAAATCGAATTTCGCGCCCTGGAGTGCCTGACGGAGGGCAGACTCACATTCGCCCTGAATGGTGCGGACGCCCGGCTGTTTCTGCCAACCGCTGTAGCGGGTTCCGTCATACTCGATGGTCAATTTGAAGCGTGACATTACACAATCTACGAAACGGGGGAGCAACAAGAAAGCGGGGGGACCAGAGGCGAAGAGCTCAGGAGAGGTGTCTACGCGTAGCTCCCCAACCCGGATGGTCTCGCGGCTATTTCCTTTGCGAGGACCCGGCGGTATCTGGCAAGAACATTGCTCGCGGGGTCAGAAGCGGCTTTCATCTCAGTGGTGATACTGAGAAGATGTTCTTTATCACGCGCGAGGAGGTCCCCCACCTTCCAGTGGGGGAGGGTGTCGTCGTATTCTCCGTGTTCCCTGATCCATGTTCTCACAGCCAGGTGTGCCGAATCCAGCCTGTGTTCGGCCGCCGTCAGCTCATTACATGTATCTGCGGAGAACAATCCTGAATGCATCCGTGCTGTCGAATCATGTGCCGACAGCGCAGCGTCAATTTCCCTCTCGAGGCCGGGGAAGGGATTTGCGAGCAACATCCCCTCATCATGGGGTCGGGCAACCAGTTCGTTCATCTCCGCTTCGATTTTCAGATCATTCCAGGATTTCCCACAGCCGCTGAGGCTGAGCGCGATGAGTGTAAAGAGGGTTGTCCAGGTTCGATTCACGATCCCTCGTTACAGGGCGGTGCACATTTCTTCCACATGTAACCGATGTCAATTCCGCGACTGCTCAGATATTGGTCAGAAACAGCACGAAGTGTGCTGCAGGTCAACATGGCATATCGTGTGCAGTGGTTTGGTGGTTCAGGATGATTCCGGCACCGTCCCGGTCAGCTTGCGGGCACCTCCGGAATCATCTATATTCGTACGGATTTTTTTCACGGCCGGTATCGTCTGCTGCGGGAGGTTCCTCTGCGCAGCAGCGGATCGGCGGACTGTTCTTCACACACCATACATTCACTGTCGCACCGAGCGCCATGAAGAGACGTGAATTGCTTGCCAGCATCGTCGGAGAGTCAGATCCTGCTGCTTCGACACCCATCCAATCGGTCGACCAGTCTCCTTCCATCAGCAGATTTGCCAATTCATCCCTTCCGAATGTCCAGCGGACCACAGCGGGCATGGAGCCATACACAGGCGTCTGGGGGACAGAGCAAATCCTGCACCTGCTTCGGCGGACCACGTTCGGGGTGACCCGGGCGGATTTCACCACGCTCAAAAACAAGACAATGGTTCAGGCGGTCGACCTCATCACGACGGTACCGCCGGATGAGCTGACCGTGCCACTGATCTATGACGCGAGCGATCCGGCCGGATCACCCGGCTCGACCTGGGTGAATGGACTGACGAACGTATCGAGCGGATCGAGGCTGAATTCGCTGAAGGCATGGTGGACAAATCTAATGTTGAACCAGCCGCTTTCCATCCGTGAAAAGATGGTGGTGTTCTGGCACAACCATTTTGTGACTGAGTTTTCGTCGCTGCCGGATCCCCGGTATGCATACCGCTATCTAGCCCTTCTCAGGAAGAACGCCCTGGGCAACTTCAAACAGCTTGCGCGGGAAATCACATTCGACGGAGCAATGCTCCGGTACCTTAACGGCTATCTCAACAACAAGAACGCCCCGGACGAAAACTATGCACGGGAACTTCAGGAGCTCTTCACGATCGGCAAGGGGCCGCAAATCGGAGACGGCGACTACACGAACTATACCGAACAGGATGTCAAGGCCGCCGCTCATGTTCTCACCGGATGGCGGATCTACCAGAATCCTGACGGGTCGGTGGGATTGCAGACGTCCAGCTTCGATCAAACACGACATGACATCGGGAACAAGAACTTCTCGTACCATTATCAGAATGCAACAATTGTCGGCGGCATCGACGGCGCACGCGAAGTCGACGAACTTCTGGGGATCATCTTCCTCCAGCCTGAGACGGCGAAATTCCTCTGCCGGAAGATCTACCGATGGTTCGTGTACTATGTCATTGATGACTGGACAGAGTTGAACATCATTTCGCATATGGCCGATACTCTCCGGGCGAACAACTGGAACGTGCTTCCGGTGCTCAAGGAACTGCTCAAGAGCGCCCACTTCTTCGACACGGTGAACATGGGGTGCATGATCAAGGACCCGCTGGGGCTGACGCTGGGAACCTGCAGACACTTTGGCGTCTCGTTTCCGCCCTCAGACGTCGTGCAGCAGTATTCCATGTGGAACTATCTCTGGAGTACTGCATCCTCAATCGGCATGAATCCGGGCGACCCGCCCGATGTGGCCGGGTGGAAAGCGTACTACCAGGTACCGCAGTATTATGAGATCTGGATAAATTCCGACACACTGACGAAGAGGGCTTCCTGGACGAACCGGATGGTGTCAAGCGGGTATTCCTCGTCCGGCGCAAAGATCGTGATCGATCCCCTGGCCTTTGTCCTGACGCTTTCGGATCCGTCCGATCCGAACAGGATCATCGACGAAGCCGCGCAGTACCTGCTTGCCGTTCCGTTGACCGCGTCGCAGAAGACGTTCCTGAAAGAGGAAATTCTCATCCCGGGGTTGCCCGACTATGAGTGGACCATCGAATGGTCACTGTATCTGTCCGACCCCACGAACACCACCGCCCGGAATGCGGTCACGAACAGGTTGCGGGCTCTGCTGATGTTCCTGATGCAGATGCCCGAATACCAATTGATGTGAGCTTTGAGGGAGGAGTACCTGATGAAACGGAGAGAATTTCTGCGACGCGCCGCACCGGTCAGCGCGCTGCCGTTCCTGGTCGGCGGTCTTTCGATGCGCGCATACGGCCGGTCTCCGCTCCTTGAGGCGCTGCTCGCCTCCTCGACTGCAAGCGATCGCGTGCTGGTCATTTTCCAGATGAATGGCGGCAATGACGGATTGAACACCGTGATTCCCCTGGATGTCTATTCCGATCTCGCGGCGGCGCGGTCAAACATCCTGATACCGGAAGGACTGGTCCTTCCGCTGAGCGGAACGGCTGCAACGGGGCTTCATCCCGCGATGAGTGGAATGCGGGCGATGTACGATGACGCCCGACTCGCGATCGTGCAGGGAGTGAGCTACCCGAGTCCAAACTTCTCCCACTTCCGGGCGACCGACATCTGGTTGACCGGAGCCGATTACAATCAAGAACTGGGCTCGGGATGGGTGGGACGGTATCTCGACGAGGCGTTTCCGGGCTTCCCGACCGGGTACCCGAACACCGTGATGCCGGATCCGCTCGCAATACAGATTGGCTCGGTGCTCTCTACGGGATTGGTGGGAACCCATGGTCCGATGGGGATGGCAATCTCCAATCCCAATTCGTCGTACATCCTGCCTGGAGGGTCAGATCTGGCTCCGGACACTCCGTCCGGCCATGAGCTTACTTTCATCAGAAACGTGGCGCAGCAGACACAGATTTATACAACTGCAGTGAAGGATGCATATGCGCGCGTGAACAACATTGCGACATACCCGACGAGTTCTCTCGCGAACCAGCTCAAGACCGTGGCGCGGCTTGTCGGAGGCGGGCTGAAGACGCGTGTCTATGTCGTCAATATCGGCGGGTTTGACACGCACTCATCGCAGACAGACTCCACCAATCATGAGCTGGGGAACCACGCAAACCTGCTCGGGGCGATGTCGGGGGCGATTGCGGCATTTCAGGAGGATCTGGCTCAGCTTGCCGTCGACGACCGGGTCATCGGCATGACCTTCTCCGAATTCGGCCGCCGGATAAAGTCCAACGCGAGCGGGGGCACCGACCACGGCACTGCTGTCCCGGTGATGGTGTTCGGAAAAAATGTTCAGGGCGGTGTCTTCGGGTCTAGCCCGGCTATCCGTACCACCAGCGGGAACATCAAAGATAATCTCGACATGCAGTTCGATTTCAGGCAGGTCTATTTCGACATACTGCGTGACTGGTTCGGTTCATCTCCGACGCAGCTGCAGGCAGTCCTGGGGACTCCCCGGTTCGCCCTTCCCCAGGGGCCGCTGGGGATCATTTCGCCGAGTGCTGTTGCTGATGTTCCGGGGGACGGAGCCGTTCCGCGGGAATTCTCCTTGCTGCAAAATTATCCCAACCCCTTTAACCCGACAACCGAGATACGGTTTGAGCTCCCCCGTGCCGCATCGGTATTGCTGGAAGTATTCAACGCGGCGGGACAGCGGGTGGGCGTCCTGGCGGAAGGGGAGCGATCCGCCGGCGTGCATACGGTTCGCTTTGACGCGTCCAGTCTTTCCAGTGGCCTCTATTTCTACAGGCTGCGAGCGGGCGGATTTGTCGAAACGAAGAAAGCGCTCTTCGTGCGATGACGAGGCTGTGCGAAGTTACCAGCGCCCGGTTGAGAGTTGCTTCTCGACCGGGCGCTGTTATTTTAGGACAGGTCCAGAGGGCATTACACCGGAGGAAGACTATGGGAATGCAACGTCTCTGTGGGATAGTGTGTCTGCTGTTAGTTTCAGCTGCCGGGTGCGGTCCCGGTACTCGCGGGTCCGGCCATCTGCTTTCGTATGAGATGCGAACAGTGGATTCGACGTTGGGCGATTGCGGGCCCGGGGGTAGCGGATGTCTTCACGTGAGTGTTGCATTCCCCCAGTTCAAGGGCACGGGACCGAAATTGCTGCTTGATTCCGTTCGCAGTTATGTTGACGGGTTTGTCCTGGGTTCCGTCGCGGAGGGGAGAGCGGTCCAATCCTTTGAAGCGCTCGCAGGCGAACTGGGCAAGGGATATACGGAATTGAAGAAGGAGTTTCCGGAATACAGGCAGGACTGGTATTTTCACCGCAGAGTAGAGGTGACTGCAGACACATGCGGCCTGATATCATTGAAGGCGACTGAGGATTCCTATCTGGGTGGTGCTCACCCGAATCAGGCAGTCCGGCTTGTGACCATCCTGGGATCATCGGGCGGCGCGGTGAAGCTGGCCGACTGCCTGATACAGGGGTCAGAGTCCCGGCTGAAGGACATTGTGGAAAGGGAATTTCGAAAGGCCCGCAATCTCAGCGCGGATGAGAACCTCGAGGCTGCGGGATTCTGGTTCAAGGATGGGAAATTCGATTTGCCGGCCAACTTCGCCGTCGAGCCGGCCGGCCTGTTCTTCTACTATAATGACTACGAAGTCGCTCCGCACGCTCTCGGTCCCACGGAGGTGCGGGTCACATTTGCGGTTTTGAAGGGAATTATTGCATCAGACGGACCGCTGGGGTGGGTGGTTGACCCGCACTGACCGGAATAACAGTACGTATCTCCTATTTCTCATTTCCTATTAGGCCAGCCGGCACACCCGGCGGCCTTGCTGATAGGAAATGCATGATAGGCATTACACANNGGCTTGCTGCTCTTCCCGCGCATAGACTCTCTCCCCCCTCTCCAGTTCCAGCAACGCCTGCTTTCTCCAGATGCCGCCTCCATATCCACCAAGTTTGCCGTTCTTATTGACCACCCTGTGGCATGGAACGAGAATCGCGATCCTGTTCAATCCATTTGCGTTGCCGACCGCCCGGCTCGCCATAGGCGCACTGATCTTGCGGGCGAGAGTTTCATAGCTCATTGTGGTGCCATAGGGGATCTTCCGCAGTTCTCTCCACACATCTTCTTGAAATTTGCTCCCGGGCGATTGCAGCGGAATGGTAAACCGACGCAGCTTCCCGGAGAAATAGAGGCTCAACTCGCGACGGAGTTTTCTGAGGACCATGTTCTCTCCCGGGACAACCGGCAGCTTGAAGTGACGACGGAGCGTTGCGAACTGGGCTTCGAGCATTCTTCGTTCTGTGAATTCGAGCAGGACCAGGTGGTCGTCGGTCGCGCCAGCAATGAGCGGTCCGAGAGGGCTTTCGATCCAGGCGAGTGAGACGGACCTGGTTGTGCGAGCTTTACCCGGCGGCTTGCCAAACGCGTTGGTGAAGGCGGACCTGAAGCCGCTGTGAGAATCATAGCCGTGGCCGAGTGCCACATCGTCGATGCGTTCACCCCGTCGGATCTGTTCGAGGGCTCGCCCGAGCCGTCTCGAGCGGCAATAGGCCTGGAATGTTATCCCATGATTCTTCCTGAAAAACCTCCTTGCCCGTGCAGGATCGATGCCAAGGTCCCGGATCGCTCCGTCGGTCAAACGCCGTTCCGGGTCGCGGTCGATCGTATCGAGAAGTATTTCCACCCACCCCGGCGGCTGTCCGACCGCATTCATCGGCCGGCACCGCATGCAGGGGCGGAACCCCGCAAAAAGTGCTTCCCTCGGGGTGGCGAAGTAGATGACGTTTCGGGGCAGTGGCTTCCGTGCTCCGCATGAGGGGCGGCAAAATACTCCTGTAGTTCTGACCCCGAGATAGAACACTCCATCATAGGCAGGATTGCTCTGCCTGTACGCCTGCTGCATTTCTGATTCCGGAGGAAGTGCCGGCATGGATATATCCTTGAGGTGGTTCTGATTGTTTGCGTCCTCAGGATACATCGGACGCCTGACGAATTCCACCGAAAAATGGACGTTGATATTTTGACACTGAAAAGGGTGTTCCGTCCTATGGTCTTGCTTTGATATCGCACTCTTTTTACCTTAAGTCCAGATGTATCCGGAATTTGGCTTTTGGTGCTTGGGTTTTTCATATTTCGGGGCGTAGCTCAGCCCGGCTAGAGCGC
>DKBG01000252.1 GCA_002451155.1 Ignavibacteria bacterium UBA6906 | reverse complement strand
TTGGATCATTCTATCCCCGCTACTGTGTGTGAAATGGGACCCTGCATGACCGCTCACGCACGCATGGGCAGCATCGTCTGAGCCGCAAGTTATTCTCCGTGCGCGCCTCCGCCTGTCCAGTCCGGCCCGACAAGCACCATCGCGTTGCCAACAGGCCGCTCACCGGATGGATCCGAGGGTGAGTTTACGACAGCCTGATCGACAACGAGCGTACTGGAACCGCCTCCGTCAAGGTTGAGGCCCTGAGCCACGCCGAGCCTGATCATAAGGTCGGCAAATTCTGGCAGGGTCATCCCGGCACTGAATCGCTGCCTCCCATCGACGACGATGAAGAACACGCGCGTGTTGTCCGCCGAAAATCCTATTCCTGACCTCGGATGTCTTTTCGAGGAGAACTCTTCGCTCGCACCCTCCAGAAACCCGGACGTCCCCACCATGCTCTCACCGTCTTTGACGAGTCTCGGAATCCCGCCGGCAAGCGACCGAATCGGACCGGGGGATGGGCGGAACCTGAGAACAAACCGCACAGTGTCCCCGACCGTAACGCCAAGACTGTCGAACAGATGTGTGGACCTGAACGACGCGAGCACCAGATCCTCGGCGGGGATCCGGACCGAATCGGGCATCAGGACGCGCGCACTGAGATACGCGATCACCGTGTCGGCAGCCCGCCCCAGCGATCGGAACCGGTAGGCGGAGAGCGAGCCATGACTCGAGTCGCCAAAGGCCACGATTCCCGCGTAATGGTTGAAGAGCACGAGATCCGTCCGGGAGCGGACGACATTGACTCCGGTGATGGCCGCCCTGCCTCCTCCCCTGCAAAGGATCTCTCCCTCAAAGACACACCTCTCAATGAAGGGGTGTCCGTCGCGCAGAAACCCAACCTGCGAGCGGATCCCCCGGTATTCTCCGTCTGCGGCATACACCGGAACGAGTGCACGAATAATGGTCCCGGATTGCACCTGGTTGTTGACTGTTTCTCCCGTCTTTTCAAAGAAATCCGCGTTCATCGCTGCGACCACCCGCGCACCCGGCCGGTCAATTCTTTTCGCCATGCTGCTCGTTTCCTCCAGCCCATAGACGGAATCCCGGGCATGCACGGTTTCAACGTACAGCCCTTGTGCACGCAGATCCGCTTCCACGACATGGATCTGCCAGGGTCCACGGGAATCCCGGATAAACCTGTACACAACGCCGGGCCGTACAGTCCGGACATCTGCACCATCCTCAAGGGCAGCAGCAGGAAAAGAGCAGGACACAAGAAAGCACTGAGATAAGGCAAGGAGGGCAACGATCCCCCCCTGGAGGATTCTGGCGGTGGCAATCTGCAATGAAGTTCGTCCAGGCATGAGTGGCGAAGGAATGAGGCAATATATCGCAAAATGGCGAAAAGTCAACGGAAACCTCGTCGGGCGAATCATCTCCCGCTCCTTGCATCTTCACGCCGGGCTGGCTATTTTGGCCGTCACCCACCAACACAAGGAGGTTCGCTCAATGAAACAACTCTGTGTCCGACTTGCAGGAATGTACGCTCTCCTTCTCGTCCTTGTCGGCTCCGCCGCCGGGCAGCAGAACATCACTGAACCTTCCACCGAGCTTTCCTTTCCCGCGACGGTGACATTCTCCGCGGGGGGAAAAGACTTTAGCCTGCAGGCGACGGGCACGGCGGTGCGTAAGAAGCTGGTGTTCAAAGTCTACGGAATGGCCCACTATATGCAGGATCCCGTCCGGGGATCCGAGGATGCAATCTTCAAGGCAATCCTCGAAGAGGGCAAGGCCAAGCAAATCACCATGACGTTTGTCCGGGAGGTGACCCCCGTGCAGATCACCGATGCATACCGGGACGGTTTCAAAGAGAACGCAAGCAAAGAAGAACAGGCGGCGATTGCGTCCGATCTCGGAAAATTCCTCGGGTTCTTCACCGATCCGGTCAAGGAAAACGATACGTTCATTCTCCGCTGGCTCCCCGGCGGCACCATCAGCGCAACCATCCAGGGAAAGGAAAAGGGATCAATCACCAATCCCACATTTGCACGGGTTCTCTGGACAATATGGTTTGGAGAGGATTCGATCGTCGACCGGGATGACCTTGTCGAGCGGTTGACCGGCAAGTAGGTCCGTCAGGATGAACCGTGTGCCGGTTTCCGCCGGCGATGCAACTCCCGGATGGTGGCACCTGGATCATCGGTGAGCAAGGCGTCACAGCCAAGGGACCTGTACAGGCCGAGGCGGCGATCAGGATGTGAGTCAAGCGGACAGACGATCCGTCCTCGCCTGTGCGCGTGGCGTACATAGAAGGGATTGAGGAGCAGGATCGGCCAGGGCGGACCGAGGAGATCGGCCGACCCGAAGGGGAAGGGGAAAAAGGTCACATGCCCGATGGGGAGATCTGGGGCCACTTCCCGCATGACCCCCAGTTGCTTCCGGGAAAAGCCGAGGATGATAGTGCGTGAACGGAGGCCGAGCTTTTCCAGACATTCCACAAGCTTCTCGCAGGTGTTGCGCTCGGAGAATCGTCGGTCCTTGAGCTCAAGGGCAGCCGCAACATCCGCCGGAAGAAGCGCGGCGAATTCTTCAATCGTGGCGATCCGTTCTCCCGACCATTCCCTCCCTCTCTGTCTGACCCTGAGCAGTTTCAAATCGGCAATCGATTTTTCCTGCAACCGCCCCCGCCCGTCGGTCATGCGCTCCAAACGCTCATCGTGAAAACAGACGAAGACTCCGTCTGCTGAAACCCGGATATCTGTTTCAAGCAGATCGGCGCCTTCGTTGATCGCGCGTTCAAATGCCGCCCGCGTGTTCTCAGGATGTGCCGCCTTGTTCCCCCGATGGGCGACGATCAACACCCCTCCGCCCCCGCGCGGCAGTGGAAGCTGGATTTTTCGCACACTCCCCCCATTTGTCAACACGTCCCCCCGCCCCCCGGGCACCATTTCGTTCGCAAGCGGCCGGACCGTTATTCGGCGACGAGCAGATCGAGCTGCATAGTCAACTCCCTCATCATCTCATCGGCCCCGTTGAATCCGATGCTCTTGAACGCAATTCTCCCCTTCTTGTCGATAATGAATTTCGTTGGAATCCCTTCAACACCGTACCTGTCGACAAACCCCTCATCAAAAAGGACGGGAAATGTGTATTTGTTCTCTGCCATAAACTTCTTGACGAGCTCCTCGCGTTGGCGTCCGCCCACCCGCTCCCAGGTATTGAGGGCGAAGATTGCGACCCTGTCGTTCGACCGGTACTTCTCAAACACTTCCTGGAGCGTGGGGAAGGACGATTTGCAGGGACCGCACCAGGTGGCCCAGAAATCGAGCACGACCACTTTCCCCTGCTGGTCTGACAACCGAACCGCTTTCCCTTCAAGGTCCGTGAGGGTAAAATCGATTCCCGGCTTGTCGATCCTTCCCTTGAGCAGCTTTTCCCTCGCCATCGCTTCTCCGGCTTTCCTTGCCTCCCCAAGAGCTTCGTCGAATCCTGCGTCGGAGCCCCGCACCTTGCCATAGGAGCTTCTGAATTCCTCGATGACTATCCCGGACGCTTTGCCGGCGACTACAGATTCTCGGGCCACCTTCAGCACCTGTTCATTGTCGCCCGCAGCCGCGAGAGCCGCGACGTAGCGCTCTACGATATCGGCCTCCTGACCTTTCGTCAGCGAGTACGCCTCGCCGAAAAGGCGAACAGATTCTTTCATCTGCCCCTGCTTGAACAGTCCGTAGGCATAGGTGTCGAGCATCGCGGCACGCCCCCATGCATTCGATTCGTCCCACTCCGCAGCGGACATATAGGAGGGCTTCATGGCATCACCCGACGCGAGCGCGAGTTCAGCACCTCGTCGGGCAATCTCCACACCCTGCTCAAGATTCGTCCCTTTGTCAATCATCCCCCAGGCGACCATATTGTATACGCTGTAGTCGGGGGCGACCATCCCTTCAAGCGTCGCTACAGCTTTCGCGGTGTCTCCCGATTGCAGATACGACCTGACCAGGAGCCCGTCCAGAGTCGATGCGACCTGTCCGCTCTGTGGAAAATCATCCTTGAATTTCGCGATCAGCGCGGCCCGTTTCGCCGGATTGCGCTCCTGGGACCACTCCATCCGGCGAACGGTCTCGGCTACCCTTCCCTTGGGATTTGACGCCACAAAGGCAGCCCGAATGGAATCACCCCTCCCCTTCTGTCCCGTCTGATCGAACCAGCTCAGCGCGCCTGCAACTGCGAGCTCGTTCCCCCGATAGGTGTCCATGTACCGGTCCAGCTCACCGGCCACTCGGGCTAGGGTCTCGTCTCCCGGTTTCTCGCGTACGAGCAGCCGCCAGCCGTCGAGATCTGCCTGGTAGTTGTCAGGGTGGAATTTCTTCTCCGTTTCCATCTCAGCCCGGGCGGCTGGAAAATCTGCGTCATGCTTGAATCCCGGCATTCCCGACCCTGAAAGAAATTGCCCCATCATGAGATGAGAATTCTTGAGTGGTCTTTTTGATGCGTCATATATCGTCGTCGCCCAAGGTTTTCCCCCGTTATTGTCGCTCAGGGAACCCGCCGTCGGCCTGAAGATGATAAGTCTGGCTGTCGAGTCTTCAAGCACAAATGCCCCGCTCCACCCGGCCGAGCCCTTCGTGAGCGGCACTTCCTTAAGAAGCGGCGACTCTCCCTCCCGCATGATCATTACGTCCATGCGCATCGCATCGGCGTTCCGGATCGAAGCACCCGGTGCTGTTTCGTTGTAGGCGACCGTAATCGTCTCGCCAACTGAAGGCTGCGAAGGGGTGAACACCAACACCTGGGCAGCCGCCGGGGTCAGCCAGAGGAGGCCGACAACGATTGGGGNNCCCTGAGCCAGAACACCAAAAAAGGAAGGGGGAGATCAGAACTGCAGATTCTGTTCCTTCGGATGCTCGCATTCCTGACCCGAGTACACCTCAGACCGGAACAGTCCGACGTACCGGATCAAGAAGAACGCACGCGAGAGTTGAGAAATGAATCGGTTTCGGTATATTGTGGGGGAACGGGGAAGAACCGACCCGCGTCCAAAATATCCCGGAAGCTATAATGTTCACCTCCCGGCTCATAGTCCCTCTCTTCCTTCTCCCACTCTTTGGGTGGATCTCCAGCACCGGGCAGGCGGGTCCCGAACCGCACCATGATCTCCGGTTCACCCGTCTGGCCGCGACCTGGGACGAGGGAATCCCGCTCGGGAATGGCTCAGTGGGGGCCCTCATCTGGAGCAGGCAGGGCAGGATCAGGATGAGCCTTGACCGCGCTGACCTCTGGGATGAACGGCCGATCCCGGAGTTCGAAACGAAGGAATTCAAGTTTTCCTGGGTGGTACGGCAGGTTCAAAAGGGGGAATACGAGCCGGTGCAACGGTTGTTTGATCTCCCCTACGACCGGGATCCCGCTCCCACCCGGATTCCGGCCGCCGCCCTTGAGTTCGACACAATCGGTCTCGGGCCCGCGGTCTCGGTCCGTCTTGACATTGCTCAGGCCGTGTGCACGGTCGTATGGGCGTCAGGAGCAACGCTGACCGCATTTGTCCACGCCACATTGCCGATTGGCTGGTACCGATTTGAGCATGTTCCTCCCGGCTTCTCACCCGCACTTGTCCCGCCTCCGTACACGGGGGAAGGCCCGGAACAGGACGCAGCAAACGCTGTTGTCGATGGTCAGGATTTGAAGCGGCTGAAGTATCCCGCTCCGGTCCTCACCAGATCCCACGGGTCTGTCCTGTATACTCAGGCCGGCCACGGCAAGTTTCTGTATGAGGTTGCCTGCCGCTGGACTAGGCCTGATGAAACAACACTGGAGGGGGTCTGGTCCATATCCGCACATCCATCCTACATGTCTGCATCTACCCATGCGGTCGAACAGTGCTCAACAGCAATCGAACGCTCTCTGTTGCGTGATCGAGAAACGCACATGTCCTGGTGGCAGAAATACTGGGCCGCCAGTTCAGTCTCGCTGCCGGACTCGCTTCTCGAGCGGCAGTGGTTCCTTGAAATGTACAAGTTCGGCAGCGTCGCCAGACGAGGGTCTCCACCCATCACCCTCCAGGGAGTATGGACGGCAGACAACGCAAAGATCCCTCCCTGGAAAGGAGACATCCACAATGACCTCAACACCCAGCTGAGTTACTGGCCCGCATACAGCGGGAATCACCTCGAGGAAGAGCTTTCCTTCCTGGACTGGCTATGGAAATGCAGACCGGCATTTCATAGCTACACACGTACGTTCTTCGGAACGGCCGGCCTGAATGTCCCGGGCGTAACAACCCTTGCGGGGAAACCGATGGGGGGATGGATCCAGTATTCGTTCTCACCTACAATCGGCGCATGGCTGGCACATCATTTCTATCTCCACTGGCGGTACAGCATGGATCGCACGTTCCTGGAGGAGCGCGCGTATCCCTGGGTGAAAGAGGTGGCAGCACATCTCCTGAGTCTTTCAACGCGCGGGCCCGACGGACTGCGATCGCTGCCACTGAGCTCTTCCCCGGAAATCAACGACAACAGGATCGACGCCTGGTTTCACACAATCACCAACTACGACCTTGCGTTGGTTCGATGGATATTCGGTGCCGCTGCCGAACTTGCCGCGGAGCTCGGCCTTCCCGGGGAGGAGTCGCGCTGGCGGGCAGTGCTGTCCGAGTGGCCGCCCCTGGCTCGATCGCCCACGGACGGCAGGCTCCTTGTGGCAGAGGGAGTCCCGCTGAAAGAATCACACCGGCATTTTTCTCATTTGATGGCAATCCACCCCCTGGGGATCCTTGACTGGCAGCATGGAGAGAGTGACAGAACAACGATTCTTGCCAGCCTCAGGGACCTCGAACGCCTCGGGCCGGATCTCTGGGTCGGGTATTCCTATAGCTGGCTTGCGAGCATGTACGCCCGGGCGGGCAACGGCGAGAAAGCCGCTGATGCGCTACGAACCTTTGCCCGTTGCTTCTGTCTCGAAAACAGTTTCCACGTCAACGGTGACCAGACGAAAAGCGGGAAGTCACGCTTCACCTATCGCCCCTTCACACTGGAAGGCAACTTCGCGTTCGCTGAAGCGATTCACGAAATGCTGCTTCAGAGTCAAAACGGGTGTCTGCGCATCTTTCCCGCGCTCCCGAAGTCGTGGGAGGAAGCCGAGTTCTCTACCCTGAGGGCTGAAGGCGCATTCCTGGTGTCCGCTGTACGATCAAGAGGGCTGATCACCAGAGTCTCGATTCACTCGGAGCAGGGCGGACCCCTCCGGCTGGAGAATCCCTTTGGAGATGCTCCATTTCGAGTTGACGGGATAAAGACGGATCTCCCCGTCCCCAGGGGACGGTTTCTCGAATTCAATACTGGAAAAGGTGAGACGATCACACTCACCGCACAACACCGTCGACGGTAGACGNNGTCCCTGGTGGTCCGCCCTGCACAGCGACCGGCCGGTCCCGGACCTGCCGCGGGGGGATTTACCGGAAGTCACTTTATGGAGAACCCGATGCGCAACCTTCGTTCAATCCTCCTCCTGCTCGCTTTTCCGTTCACTGTTCTGGCCCAGTCTCCCTATTCGCTGAGCTGGAAGGTGGACGGGCCTATGCTGGGCGTGACAGGGGCACTCACGGCAACGATGTTCGCAGTCGACAAAGATTTGCCCGGGCTGACCGACACTGAAATTGCGTCGCTCTCCAGAAATGATATAAACAGTTTCGACCGCGGCGCCACCAGATATTTTTCCCCGACCGCCTCTGATGCGAGTACAGTTCTGGAGTTTTCCCTGATCCTTTCGCCGCTGGCACTCCTTGCTGACGCCCGAATCCGCGACAACTCGGCAACGGTCGGCGGAATGTATCTCGAGACGCTCGCCCTTGCGGCGGTGCTCCCGCAGATCACCAAAGGGTCTGTCGATCGTCCGCGGCCGTTCGTCTATAACGCAAGTGTTGATCAGGCCGAAAAAACTGCTCCGGATGCGAGGCGATCTTTCTTTTCTCAGCATACCATGTTCGCCTTTTCCTCGGCGGTATTCATTTCAACCGTGTACGGGGACTTTTTCCCGACCTCCCCCTGGAGACCCTACCTCTGGGCCGGCTCGCTCGCCCTGGCGACCACCGTGGGAATTCTCCGCGTGACATCAGGGAAGCATTTCCCCACCGATGTGCTGGTGGGCGCTCTGCTGGGAAGCGCAATAGGGTATACCATACCACTTCTTCACCGAACCGAGGGGAGTGCCATTCAAACGTCGCCTTCCCTGGGCCCGGGAGGCCTCGGCGTGTCCGTTGTCTTTGCCTTCTAGTGCCGCGACTTTGACGTTCTGTGGATCCGTCACGTTCATGCAGTCCACCCTGGTGCGACGCAGAGACAACAATGGAATCGCGAAGGAGGCAAAGAGAACAGATTACACAGGTTCCCTCTCTGCTCTTTGCGTTGTCTCGGCGTCGCTGACGACCGTTCCGTATGGACAATCCGGATGTGACACGGGAGCGTGATTGTGATACTCTGGCAGCGTAATCACAGCATCATAACCGAACAGTACAGGGCTTATCCCCTTCGCAACCACACCAGGACAAACTCCTATGGGCAAGAAGAAGAAATCCCAGGAGTACATATTTGGAGCGAATGAATCTGAGTTGGAGAGATTGCGATTCCAGCATTCTGTCTGGGAGGCAGTCACGGAGCGGTTCATTCTCCGACTGGGAATACGGACAGGCTGGAAATGCCTTGATGTCGGGGCGGGACCTGGATTTGTCTCCTGGGATCTCGCGGATCTAGTCGGGAAGGAGGGTAGCATCACGCTCCTGGAGCCCTCCGCGTTCTACCTCGACTACGCGAGGGACCAGGCCGCGAAGAGAAGGATTTCCAACGTTCACTTTATAGAGGGCACCCTGGAGGATACTCCTCTCCCCGCCGGTGCCTATGATCTTTATCTTGCCAGGTGGGTCATCAGTTTTGCGAAAGACGTTGACCGCTCCATCGAACGGCTCGTCCCTGCGTTGCGGGATGGAGGCATTCTGGCGATACAGGATTATTCATATGAGGGTCTTAGCCTTTTCCCGAGGGGAGGGGCATTCGAACAGGTGCCCGATCTGGTCCGGGAGTATTACAGGAAGGGCGGAGGTGACCCGTATGTCGCGGCGCGTTTGCCTGCAGTATTCAGAAAGCATCGGCTCTCGCTGATCGATTTTTCTCCGACCTGTCTGGCGGGAGGTCCGGAAAGCGGCGTGATGGAGTGGGCACATCGGTTCTTTTCCACTCACGTTCCCCTGATGGCAGAGCATGGCCTCATGAAGAGGGCTGAGGCAGAGGCGATACTGAAAGACTGGAACGAGCACCGCGGGAACCCGGACGCGATGTTCTTCTCTCCTCTCGTGGTCGACGTCGCGGGAAGAAAGGCATAGCAAGAGCAGAAGACGCAGGCGCCCGGGTCCCACCGGCCCGGGCGCTATCGACTACACGATTTCGCGGCTCACTATCTGACTAAAACCTCCTGGAAAAACGCACGCATATCGGCCCATGACTTCTCGTCCGCGGCCTTGTTGTACCCGACAGCAAGGCCGTACTTCTCTGCATAGGTATCCGCGTCAGGATTCGTGAACGCGTGTTTCGCGCCCGGGAAGTTTTCGAAGGTGTATGCAACTCCCGCCTCGTTCATTTCCTTTTTGAATTGCTCGACCTGGTCGGGTGTGACGAACGAGTCATCGCCGCCACTGCAGACAAGAAGACGGGCCTTCACCGCGCCCCGCTCTGCCGGCGTCTGAGTGCCCAGAGATCCGTGGAAACTCACAACCCCCCGCAAATCGGCTCCCGTGCGGGCCATCTCGAGCACCACACCTCCGCCGAAGCAGTACCCGATCGCGCCAATCCGCTCACCATCCACCCCCGGCTGCTCTTTGAGCAGGTTGTAGGCGGCCATAAATCGGGCCCTGGCAGTGTCCAGACTCCGCATCGACTCCATCGCGAATTTCCCAGCCTCCTCCGGATGATCGGTGGTCTTTCCGTCGCCGAACATGTCTACTGCAAGGGCGGTATACCCGAGCTCAGCAAGCATTCTCGCGCGCTTCCGCGCATAGTCGTTCAGCCCCCACCACTCGTGGACAACAAGGATTCCCGGACGCTTTCCCTCCAGGTTGACATCGGAGGCAAGATACCCTTCATTGTGGTCCCGCCCGAGGAATAGATGATGTCCCTGCCCTCCACGTTTGGCTCCCGGTGGGCGGAGCAGGATGAGAGCATCGTCGCGGAACAGAGGAATAGCAATGCGAGGAAGGACTTTATGGATAGGCTCCATTGTTCTTGAACAGTTGCGAAGGGGGTGTCCACCGCGACAACCAGGAGATAGCCTCACAACCATCCCGTGCCTCGCTCCTCCCCTCTCTGACTTATAAACCGCAGATTCCGCATACTCGTTCCTCTCCGGGCCCCCCCCGAAAGGCCAGGTTCTATACAATCCGCAGGACGGTGGGAAAACGCATGGACGCCCCGGTAAACAGATCAGCCCCTCCTGGCGGGCTGAAGGCCTGGAAGGGCTGAGCGCGAATCCACGCTTCCGGATTACGCGGCGCGAACTCCTACAGAACGAATTTTACCGAAATGAGTGCGTCATGATATCGAATCGTCTGGTCAACCGTAGGATCTGCCGCGGTCTGGACCTCGTCTTTTCTCTGATCCCTCCACCCGTACAGGTAGCCGATGTCGAAGAAGAGCCTGTCCGAAGAATTGATGCCGAAGCCAAGTGTGATGAATTTCTGGTCGTAGCGGGAAGGATCGCCTTTATAGGGCGACGGCCGGTACATCGCCCCCGCCCGGGCGATGAGACCGGTGAAGGGCAGCCTGAATTCAGCGCCGATATTCAAATTCACGACACGGGTGAATTCATCTTTGATCCGTTTGTTGATGTCACTCTCGTCCGGAAAACTCAGTCCGCCGCTCACCTTCATCTGGGAGTAATCGACATATGTCGCCTCCGCCGCGCCGGTTAGAATCCAGAGATTCACCATCGCGCCGATCGTCCCCTCGTAGGGGGGCGTGATCTGGTAGCTCGTCGAAACACCTGTCTGGTTCACGTCGATGACGGATCCGGATGAAAAGCTGCTCGTGCCGCTCACATATTGAGTTCGATCGATCAGATGTGCGAACGGGACTTTGAACGAGGCGCTGAGCCCGATGAAGTTGTAGAAGCGGTACACAATTCCAAACCGGACATCCCATCCTTTATACTGGGTAGTGCGCACGTCCCGGTAGCTGGCATCGACGAATCCGGCCGTGCGCGGGTCATCAGGGTTCGTACGAAGACTGTCGGGATAGAATCCGAGCAGATCCTCGGCAAAGAATTCGCGGTCGCTGTTGTAGGTGCCGAGATTGTAGCTCCCGCTCACGCCGAAAGAGACGCCGGGGGCGGCCTGCAGCGAAACGCCTCCGCTGAAGTGAAGCATATTGCCCGCGTCGAGGACATACCCCCGCTCCTGGAAATTGCCGTTCAGGACCGTCTGGTCGCCAAGGTATCTGCCGACAGGGTCATACGTCGGGTAGACGAGGCCTAACTGTCGCGCCGCATCCGTGGGATCTTCTTTGAGGAGCTGGATGAAGGAGGTCGAGCCGGAATTGAAGCCGGAGTATTTTCCTCCCATGTTGAAGTCTTTGTCCTGCGTGTACCCGAATCCGAAGACCGCCTGCCGGGTCGAGTCAAGGCTTACCGGGAATGTGAATCCGGCCTGGTTCAGGCTTGTATTGGTCGTCGTGAAATTGGTCTCTGTACCGTAGAAGTTGCTCGAGTAGAGGAAGCCATTCGTATTCACCGACATCGTATACGTCGCTCCTTCCGAGAGACCCAGCGTGGCAGGGTTCATCCGTAATGCGGTGAAATCATATCCGATTGTCGAATAGGCGTTTCCCATCCCCAGGGCGCGGGCGTTGAAATTCATCCCCTGCCGGGAGACCCGGATCGCGTCGTCCACACCCTGACTGTGGAGTTGCAGGGGTACGAAGCAAAGAAGAGACACTATCATCCCAACCGCACCACGAGTCCGTCGCGCTACCATCCTTTCCTCCATAGAAGTGTCAGGTTCAACCCGTCATTAGAACCGTACAAAAACAGTGAAAAGATACCAAAATCGCCACCAAGTCGCAAGAGACCGACAGGTCTCGAATCGCTCGCGGGAGCGGACACTCAACTGCCCGGAAAGAGGATCAGGACCTACCGACAGGTCATCGCGTCCTTCTCTCCAGGGAGAGCATAGCAGTCAGCCTCGTTTGTCAGAAGCAGAGTTGCATCTCCCTCCGGCACCGCATATGTTTAGTGAGGTGTGCTCAGCCGACTGAAGTTTCCCGGTGTCCCACTGAATCCTACGACGACGTGATATCTCCTTTCTCCATCATTCTCTCAGGATTTCTTTTCGCCGCAGCCGCCCCGCTTCTCCAGCGGTTCACCAGGGATCGCGCGCACGTGATCCTTGCGCTCTACCCATTGTTGACCCTTCTCCTCCTGATCAATGAATATGGCCTGGTGGTCGACGGTCCGGTGATCCGGGAATCCCTCAGCTGGGTACCCTCCCTCGGAATTGGACTGAGCTTCGCTCTCGACGGGCTCGCCTATTTTTTCGCACTCATTATAACCACGATCGGTCTCCTCGTTCTGCTGTACGCGAGCGCGTATTTCAAGGGAGACCAACGGCTGCCCCGGTTCTACCTCCTCTTCATGAGCTTCATGGCCTCGATGCTGGGACTCGTTCTGGCGGACACACTGATAACGCTGTTTGTGTTCTGGGAACTCACCGGGGTCAGTTCCTATTTTCTTATCGGATTCAACAATCAACGGGCGGCCGCGCGCGCGGGCGCGTTGCAGGCCTTGCTGGTGACCGGACTGGGGGGGCTTGCGCTCCTGGCCGGCTTCATAATGCTCGGGAACATTGCCGGCAGTTACGATCTTCCCCGCATCATGGAAAGTTCCGCGATCATTCAACAGAGCCCCCTCTACCCGGCGATACTCTTTCTTCTCCTGCTCGGGGCGTTCACGAAGTCCGCCCAGGTTCCTTTTCATTTCTGGCTCCCGAACGCGATGGAGGCTCCCACGCCGGTCAGTGCGTACCTTCATTCCGCAACAATGGTGAAAGCGGGAATCTATCTCCTCGCTCGACTGAGTCCGGCACTCGGAGGGACCGAACTCTGGCACTACGCGCTCTCGATCCCGGGGGCAATCACGATGCTGCTCGGTGCATTCCTCGCATTCGGGCAGACGGATCTCAAACGGCTGCTTGCGTATTCCACAATCAGTGCTCTTGGAACGCTGACGTTGCTCCTTGGCCTGTACACAGACGATGCCGTCAAGGCGGCGCTGATTTTTCTCTTCGTCCATTCTCTCTACAAGGGCGCACTGTTCATGATCGCCGGGAGCGTGGACCACGAGAGTGGGACCCGCGACATCAGAGCGCTCGGGGGGCTCTACCTGCAGATGCCGGCCACGGCTGCGGCGGCGGTCCTCGCTGCCCTCTCCATGGCGGGCCTTCCCCCGCTCCTCGGGTTTATCAGCAAGGAGCTCCTGTATGAGGCCAAGTTGCAGGCCCCCGTCGCGGCACCATTTGTGACTGCAGCCGGTGTGTGTGCCAATGCGCTCATCGTAGCCCTCGCAGCAAAGTTTGTCCTGATGACGTTTTTCGGACAGGCGCACTCGACCCCGAAGCAGCCTCATGAGGCCCCGATCCTCATGCGGATTGGACCGGCCCTCCTCGCTGGATTCGGACTGATCGCCGGCCTGCTCCCGGACCAGCTCGCTTCGCGGCTGATTGAGGGCGCTGTTCAGGCGGTACGGCCAGAGATCGCACCCGTTCACTTCTCGCTCTGGCACGGATTCACTGACGTCCTCATCCTGAGCACACTCACCGTCGGAGCCGGTATTGCTCTTTTTCGATGGGGTGGGTGGCTTCTCGTCCGGGGGGAGAGAATGCGCGTTCTCGCCTCGCTCGGACCGGCCAGGGCGTATGACAGTCTGCTGCGCGGAACGCTGCGACTCGCGAACGCCTTGACAGATGCGATACAGGACGGGACATTGCGTCACTACCTCCTCCTCGCGTTGATATTTCTTTGCGTCCTGCTCGGAGCAGCAGCAGCCCCCCTCCTGCGTCATGGCACGCTCCCGGCAATGAGCGGCATCCCGTTCCATGAGGCGGCGACAGCAGTGCTGATCGCGCTCGGAGCCGTCACGGTCGCGTCATCAAAATCACGGTTCACCGCCATTACGGCCCTCGGCGTCGTTGGGTTTGGGGTCTCTCTCATCTTCCTCTTTTACGGCGCCCCCGACCTCGCATTGACCCAGTTCAGCATAGAGACGTTGAGCATCGTGCTGTTTGTTCTGGTCCTCCCGCGGCTCCCAAAATTGCTGGATACCTCATCTCTATCAACACGAATCCGCGACGCCCTGCTTTCGAGTCTTCTCGGACTCCTGGTGGCCCTTCTCGTTCTTCTGGGAGCCGATGCGCATGCTCCGTCGCATCTGCAGGAATTTTTCGGCGAATACAGCGTGCCGTTCGCCCACGGAAGGAATGTTGTCAACGTGATCCTGGTCGATTTCCGCTCCCTGGATACGATCGGGGAAATCACTGTGCTGCTTGTCAGCGCACTGGGGGTCTACGCGCTCATGCGGTCCTGGCCCGGGGAGAGACAATGAAATCGCTCATCGTGCAAACAACCATCCGGGCACTGCTGCCGCTTGTCCTCCTATTTTCGATATTTCTTCTGGTCAGAGGACATAACGATCCGGGGGGAGGGTTTGTCGGCGGACTGGCCGCATCGGCGGCCATTACGCTCTACGCGTTCACCTTCGGCGTGGAGCAAACCCGAAGCCTGTTACACGTCCGCCCCTTCATCCTTGCCGCAACAGGCCTCGCGATCGCCACCCTGAGCGGCGTGTTCGCGGTCCCGGTAGGACTGCCGTTTCTCACCGGACTGTGGACACCTGAGAACACTCCGGTTGTCGGAGCAATAGGCACTCCGCTTCTGTTCGATGCCGGGGTCTACTGTGCCGTACTCGGTGTCGTCCTCACCATCGTGTTCGAACTCATGGAGGAGTGAATGCATATTCTGCTCGCCCTTGTGACCGGGATTCTCTTTGCTGGAGGACTCTACCTGATGCTCCGCAGGAGCATTGTCAAACTCGCATTCGGACTTGCACTCATCGCGCAGGCGGCCAATCTCGCGATTTTCACTTCCAGCGGGTTGGTCCGCGGCGAACCGCCGATCATTGAAGCCGGGGGCATGCGGCTTGCGGCCGTCTCGTCAGACCCCGTCCCGCAGGCACTTATTCTCACCGCAATCGTTATCGGATTCGCGCTGCTGGCATTTGTGATCGTCCTTATCAAACGCGCAGCCTGGATCGTGGGCACGGACGATCTGGACGATTTGCGGAATGTCGACCGAACAGCCACCTGAGACGGTAGCCGCACACCCCATGCTCATCCTCCTCCCAATACTCGTCCCGCTCTTGACCGCGATCGTCCTCGTCGGCTGCTGGACCCGTCCTTCGGTGCAGCGGATCATCGCCCTGGGATCCTCCTGCGTCCAGCTCGCCGTCGCTGCCCTCCTTCTGCATCAGACGTCGACCGGACGTATCGTAACCATCGCCATCGGAGCATGGCCGCCCCCATTTGGGATTGTCCTCGTCGCGGACATACTTTCCGCGCTTATGATTACAGTGACCGGTGTTGTGAGCGTCGCGGTCATGGTCTATTCGATGAGCGGAATCGATGCGAACCGGGAGGCGCACGGGTACTATCCCCTCCTGAGCACCCTTCTGACAGGGGTTAACGGCGCGTTCCTGACTGCCGATATTTTCAATCTCTACGTCTGGTTCGAACTTCTCCTCATTTCCTCGTTTGTCCTCACAGCCCTCGGCGGCGGCAAAGGCCAGCTCGAAGGAGCTGTCAAGTATGTGACGCTCAACCTCATCGCCTCGGTGGTATTCCTGACTGCAACCGGCGTCCTCTACGGGATCGCAGGCACGCTCTCGATGGGGGATCTTGCCGCGAGGATTCCGGCGATCCAGCATCGGGAAATACTGGGGATGGTCGCAGTGCTTTATCTGGTTGCCTTTGGCATCAAGGCTGCAATGTTCCCGCTCTACATGTGGCTACCCGCATCGTATCACACACTCCCTGCTCCTGTGGGAGCGCTCTTTTCAGGCTTGCTTACCAAGGTCGGGGTCTATGCCTTCTACCGGATGTTCACGCTGGTCTTCCCGGCGATGGACTTTGGCATGACGACCCTGATCCTGGTCATCTCCGGGTTCACGATGCTTGTTGGCGTTCTCGGGGCGGCGGTGCAATACGAGTTCCGCCGCCTGCTCTCATTTCATATTGTCAGCCAGATCGGGTACCTTTTGTTTGCCCTCGGCGTTGGAACGCCGCTCGCGCTTGCAGGGGGAATCTTTTACACGATACACAATATCATCGCGAAGGCGAATCTCTACCTGATCGCGGGGGTGGCTGCCCGGCTGGGCGGATCCTATGACATCAGGAAGCTCGGCGGGCTGTTTTCCGCCGCACCCTGGCTGGGCATCCTGTTCCTCGTTCCCGCCCTGTCTCTCGCGGGCGTCCCCCCGCTCTCCGGATTCTGGGCAAAGCTCGCCGTCATCAGGGCAGGCCTGGAACGCGAACACTACCTGCTCGGCGCAGTGGCACTTATCACCAGCCTTCTCACGCTGTTCTCCATGTCCAAGGTCTGGTCAGAGGTTTTTTGGAAACAACGGGACAGCAATCCGGAGACTGACGCCGATCCCGCTCAGCGGCCGATAGCGTATCAGGTGGCACCGATTGCACTGCTGGCTGCGATCACGCTCACGCTCGGACTTTTCGCGGAACCGCTTTTTGCCCTCGTGTCAGACGCTGCTCGCCAGCTTCTTGATCCTTCCGCCTATGTCGATGCAGTGCTGAGGAGAGCACCATGAATCGTTTCCTGCTCAACGTCCTGCTCGCACTCGCCTGGGTCATGCTCACGGGCGACCCGGGTCTGGAGAATCTGCTCGGAGGATTCATCGTCGGATTCGTTATCCTCGTTCTGACAGAACGCGGGGAAGCATCACGGAATTACGCCCTTCGACTGATCAGGGTCCTTCGTCTTCTCGGGTTCCTTCTGGTTGAGATCGTCCTGGCGAACATCCGCCTGACAGTGATTCTCCTCTCGCCAAAGCGTAGAATGCGTCCGGGAATTGTCCGGGTGCCACTCGATCTGCAATCGGATGAGGGTATTACCCTCCTTGCGAACCTCCTCACGCTGACGCCGGGAACGTTCACGGTGGATATCGCTGAGGACAGGACCGCCATGTTTGTTCATGCGATTATCATCGAGGATCCGGAAACGGTCAGACGGGAAATCAAGGAGGGATTCGAGCGCCGAATCAGGGAGGTTATCGGATGAGCTGGATCGACATTGTCCTGTCGGGTTCGCTTGGCGC
>DKBG01000237.1 GCA_002451155.1 Ignavibacteria bacterium UBA6906 | reverse complement strand
ACTCCCGACGCCATTCCCGCACTCGTTGAAAAGGGGATGGCGATCAAGAGGGCCGTGATGGCTTCTCGAGAGATCCATCATCCTGTTGAGCCGGACCTGGGATTTCTGTACGGGACAATATTCATATCACCGCCTCTCCAGGAGGGAGCGCACAGCCGAAATGTCTGCGTCTTTGCGGATGGGGAGGTGGACCGATCGCCCACCGGGACGGGGGTCAGCGGGCGGATGGCCATCCACTTCGCCCGAAAGGAAGTCCTGCCGGGACAACCGATCACCATCGAGAGCGTTATCGGGAGCCGGTTCATTGGCAGAGTAGCGGGGAGAACGACCTTCGGCCCCTATGCAGCCGTGCTCCCGGAGGTGGAGGGCTCAGCCCATATCACCGGCAGATCTGAATTCTGGGTCGATCCGGAGGATCCCCTCGGTTCAGGGTTTCTTCTCTAGGGGGGTTGGGAATGGCTTTCGATCTACGGATACTCACGCACGCCGATGTCCGTCTGGCTCTCCCCATGGACAGGGCCATCGAATTGATGAAACCGGCATTCGTCCATCTCAGCTCAAAGACAGCGGTCGTCCCGACTCGTCTCAGCATGGAGCTCCCGGAGCAGGAGGGCAGAGTCCTGATTATGCCAGTGTACATCCCTGCCGATGAAAAGATCTCCCTCAAGCTGGTCGCCCTTCACGCCCAGAACCCGGAACGCGGCCTCCCCTACATTCACGCGCTGTTGATCCTGATGGACGCCCGGGAGGGACGCCCGCTTGCGATAATGGATGCCGAATACCTCACCGCGCTCAGGACAGGCGCGGCAAGCGGCCTTGCGACCAGTCTTCTCAGCAGACCTGAGGCTGAGACGGTAGCAATCTTCGGGGCTGGCGTTCAGGGCAGATCTCAACTTGAGGGAATTTGCGCCGTCCGTCCGATCACGCGCGCATTCATTTACGACCCCAACCCGGAGAGAGTCAATCGCTTTTGCCGCGAGATGGCTCAGCGCGTGCGCTGCGCGCTACTCCCGGCGGACTCCCCCGCTGTTGTTCAGAAGGCCGACATTATCGCAACGGCAACCACTGCTCACGATCCCGTGTTTGACGACAAGGATATACGCGCCGGAACACACATTAATGCGATCGGCGCCTACCGTCCGGACATGCGTGAGATACCGGAGGAGACGATCCTCCGCGCCAGAGTGTGTGTGGACTCAATGTCCTCGTGCCTTGAGGAGGCAGGCGATTTTCTCATGCCGATCAGAAGTGGCCGTCTGACCCCCGAGGCGATTCACGCAGAACTGGGAGAAATACTCAATGGCGCGAAGGCGGGCAGAGAGAATCCTGAGGAGGTTACGGTCTTCAAATCGGTCGGCAACGCAGTACAGGATCTTGTGGCAGCGCAGGCAGTCCTTGCGGAAGCACAGCGACAAAACCTTGGAGCAGCGATCACTCTCTAGCGATACGCCCGATCCTCTCCGGTCCAGAGACATCCATGGACCGCCGCCTGAAGAAACGTGAGAGGCCGGTCCGAAGCGGACCGGCCTCTGAAATCCGACGGAAGAGAGAACTGTTAACTCTTCTTTTCCGGAGCTTTCGCCGGGGCGGTTCCCTTCGTCCCGGTCTTCTGCATGCACTCGCCCCCCTCCTTGCAGCAGCCCTTCTCCTGCTTGCAGCAGGTCTCCATCCCCTTACATCCTGACATCTTTTTCGGAGCATCCTTCTTTGCGGCAGCCATTCCAGCACCGCAGCAGCCCACGGACTTCACCGATTCGGATTTCAGTGTGTCTGATTTGACGGTCGTTGGAGACTTCTCCTTCTCCTGTGCATACGCCAGCGCCGCAAGCCACGCGATAATCATCAAGACTGAGACCGCCTTTTTCATTCCGTCGGTTCCTTTCGGTTATGTGGATTTCATTATTCGTTCGAAGGTCTGGAGTACATGATAGTCACGGCATAATTCAGATTCAAGACCCCGGGGATCGCCGCCAATCGTCAGTGGGCGACTACTTCGATCCGGACCGAAGCGTCCGTAACCTCGGACACGGGGAGTGCCGCGAGCCATCCTAGAATTTCCAGAAGTGCTGCCTCCCTGGCGTTCGAATATCCCTCTCGATCCACAATACCCTCCCCGTCATCGGCCTTTTTCGATTTTGTCGCAATCGCGAGCACCAGATCTTCCGAGTCTTCCCACCCCTCGGGCAACTCCGCGGTCCAGGGCACCCCTGCGCCGGATGGAATGCCCACCTCCGAGCCCCCCGGAACCGGAACATCTCTGTCCGACCCGGCGGGATACAGAAGGCGAACCCCGTCCGACGTGATGTGAAAGACATACAGGTATGATTCCTTTGACGGCCTGAAGCGAATGCGAATCGCATCTCCGACCCGGACGGTGGGAGTTTCCGGCGTGATCGTGACGACGAAGCCGTCGTCCCGGACGCCTGCAGGACGCGTGACCCGCGCGTCAAGCGTCACCTGCTGTTCTGGTCCTTCGGGTGTCTGACGCGTCTCCCAGAGAGTGTTTCGGACCTCGGTCACGAACCCTCGAGATCGGGACCGGAACAGCAGAAGGAAAGCGTCGTTTGCCCGTCTGAGATTCTCGGCCGATTGTGCCGCCACGGATTGACGAAGAATATGTTCGGCATTGAACGCGATTCCCCGTCGTTCGAGCGCCCTGCGATAGGCATCATACTTGGCCCTCTGCTTCGCCTCCCCCGTCGTGAAATCACCCTGTCGAGCGCTTCCCGTTATGTGAGTCATCCAGACGCTTTCCCCTTCTTGCGCGCCGGCACCGAACGCTCCGACAATCACCAGGAGCGCTGGCCAGAGAATTCGGCGGACCCGGGCACCCACGCAAGAACTCCATCGGCCGCCGATCACTTGCCCTCCTTCGCCGTTCCGACCGAGGGGTCAAGAAGCGCCGAGATGACCGCGTCATGCAAGGCCGGCCGGAAACGAAAGAGCTTCGCGTTCCTCCGTGTGGGGCAGACCCTGTTTGTGAGAAAGACAACGCCGAGTTTCCTCTCCGGATCAACCCAGATTGACGTGCCTGTGAATCCCGTATGCCCGAACGAGGAGAAGGAAAGCCGTGATCCGCCCGACGAGGAGCCGGGCGAGAACGTGTCCCAGCCCAGATACCGATCCTCCTCTGGACGTCGGTGACCGATGAATTGTCTCACGATGCTGTCACTCACGACGCGCGCTCCCCCATAGGTGCCACTGTTCAGGAGCATCTGCACGAACGTCGCAAGGTCCGATGCAGTTGAGAACAGTCCGGCGTGTCCCGACACGCCCCCGAAAAACGCGGCGTTCTCGTCATGGACTGTGCCGCGGACAAGCTCCCTCCGCCACGAGGAATCGTATTCGGTCGGGGCGATCGTTGCAGCGAGCCGGGAAGGCGGGGTGAACATCGTCCTCCGCATCTGCAGCGGGGCAAAGATCTCCGTCGCTGCAAACTCCGAGAGGGAGACACCGCTTACCCGCTCAACCACCTTCCCGAGCGTTATGAATCCGAGATCGCTGTAGATCGTCGTATCCCCCGGGGTGGCAACCAGAGGGGTCGCGTACACGGAATCGATGGCGTCATCAGGAGAAGGACAGATCTCCCAAAACTTTCTGAATGGCGGAAATCCGCTCCTGTGCGTAAGCAGATGACGGATCGTAATGCGGGACTTTTCCGGAGTGGAGAACGCCGGAAGGTAGCTGGACACAGGATCGTCAAGCCCAACCCGCCCTCTGTCCGCGAGAATCATCAGCGCGGTCGTTGTGGCCACAACCTTGGTGAGCGAGGCACAATCGTACATCGTCCCGGGGCCGACTTCTCTTTCCGCAGAGTCGTACGCATAGGTTCCGTAGGATTTGTTCCAGGCAACAATTCCGTCCTTCACAATCGCCAACTGCGCACCGGGAAAGGCCGAATCCCGGATCGCCTCGTCGATCATTGCGTCAACAATCCGAAGCCGGTCCGCATCAAATCCTGCGGCAGCCGGATCGTCTTTCCGGAGCCGGATTTTGCTGAGGTGAACGCCATCGCCAAAGGCAAATGCACCCGGGATGGTGACCGGGAGTCTCCCCCGGACATCGATCTCGCCCGAAATCGCTTCAACAGCAGCGTCCACGGACACTTCTGCGTCTGAGTACGCACAGACTACCGCATTCATGTCGGTCAAGTCCGCCGCGATATAGGGGCTTCCGAACAGGATGCCAACAGTGGGCCGTCCCGCCCGGGCCAATTCCCCGAGAAAGGAGCGGAGCGTTTGCGGAAGCTGGATACGGCCCGACGAGGTACGGATTTTGAAGAAGATCGGTACAAGAACGAGATCGGCGGTCCGTGATTGCTCCAGCGCGAACTCGAAGTCCGCGGCATCGCTGCGGGGATGGAGACGAATGGACCCGGTGCGACCGGCCCTGGAGCGCAACACTTCGAGGAAGTAGTCCCCTGCGGCCTCACAGGTCCTCGCGGACGCGGGCCTGTTTACTCCTGTCAGCGCATCCTCATCGTCTGTCACCAGGATCGTCAGGATAGTCCGGCCGTCTCCGAGGCTCAGGGGAATAATCCGGTCGTCATTCTTTACGATTGTGATTGCCGCGCGCGCCACGTCACTGGCCAGCCGCAAATTCGCACCGGTTCCGACCCTGGCCCCGATTTCCGACAGCGGTGCCCACGGACGGTCGCCCAACCCCGCCCAGCGCTTCGCTTCCAGAACGTGTCGCACAGCATCATCCAGCCGACTACGTTGCAGCTCGCCTGACCTGGCAGCTGCGATAATGGCATTCAGGGCCACTTCATCGTCCGCGGGCAACAGCACCAGGTCCGCGCCCGCCTGTAATGCCATGACGGATGAGCGGGCAACCGAGTAGTCACGTACCACTCCCTTCATCTCCATTGCATCGGTGACCACCAGGCCCGAGAAACCGAGCTGTTCTCTGAGAAGATCCGTAACAATAGGTCGAGACAGGGACGACGGCAAACGGAGGTCCGCTTCCAGCGCCGGCACGGCCAGGTGCCCGACCATGACAGATCTGACTCCGGCCGTGATGGCGGCACGAAAAGGACTCAGCTCAACGCTGTCGAGCTCTGCGCGGTCGGCCGGGATTGTCGGCAGGTCAAGATGTGAATCGGTCCCCGTTGCCCCGTGGCCCGGAAAATGTTTCGCGGTCGCGATGCATCCTCCTTCCTGTGTCCCGCGGACGAACGAGGCTACCATCCCGCGGACCAGTTGCGGGTCGTCACTGAACGACCGGGTATTGATCGCCGGGTTCGCGGGATTTGTGTTCACATCGGCAACGGGAGCGAAATTCTGACTGATTCCGAGCGCCCGTGCCTCCCGGGCAATGGCCAGCCCGATCCGAAACGCGTACGAGGTGTCCCGTGTTGCCCCGATGGCCATCGCGTCAGGGAAAGAGGTACCACGACGGACACGCATCGCGAGCCCCCGTTCCAGGTCTGCGGCGACGAGTAATGGGACTCTTGCCCTCCGTTGAAGCCGATTCACGAGCATGGCGAATTCATACACATCACTCTGCGGGACAACCAGCGCACCAATCTTCTTCTCCGCGACAAGTTCTGCAAGCTGCCTGTACTCCTCCGAATCTTCACTCAGATAGTGTCCTTTCCCCCTCACGCCGATCACCTGGCCCGCCTTTTCCTCAAGCGTCAACACACTGAACACGCTGTCCACCCAGTTCTCCAAGGGCACGGCGATGGGGTTCCCGGGCTGCGACGTGCTCTGACCGGACAGTTGTGCGCGCCCGTCCGGAGCGTACAGGCAGACGAGAAGGAGAACGGAGGGAACACTCACAGAGGAAAAACTCAGGATGGACACCAGGGCTACCTCACATCCAGTTTCTGTTGGGCGAGGATAAGGGCACCTCTGACAGGAGGATGCATCGGCGCGAGAATCTTGGCAGGCGGCCATTTCGCAGAAATCTTTTCTCGAAGAATCCGGGCATAGACCGTGTCATGATCGATCAATCCGCCGGTGAAGACGATCCCCATTCGTTCTCCCCCCGGCCAGTCAGAGATGAGCGGCGCGATCTGGTCAGCCAGTTGATCTGCCGCCGATTCCAGTATCATCGTGCAGCCCGGATCGCCTTGCGCAGCAGCTTCGAGGACGACCGGGGCAAGTGAAGGCACCGCAAAGCCCTCCTTATACACTGCCGCAATAAGCTGCTCCCGGGTGGCCAATGAGAACCGCTCCGCAATAAGCTCTCGGAGCGGCCCGGACTTCCCCCGGCCTTCAAGTTCGCGCGCAACGGATTTCAGGGCTTCCACACCGAGATCGTACCCGCTTCCTTCGTCGCCGAGAATACGCCCCCACCCACCGATAAGCCGCCGCCCACCTGCAGGAGTCTTTGCGAGAACTACCGATCCCGTCCCGGCAATGATGATCACACCGGGCCCGCCCCCGAATGCACCCTCCAGGGCAATTGTCGCATCCGTCTCGAGCACGAAGGGGAGCGGCGGAATGTTTCGTGCGGCACAGGCAGCATCAAGTGCCCGCTCAAGGGCTTCGCGAATGGGCCTGCTACCGACCCCGGCAAGACCGCATACGATCGAACCCAGTTCTTCGGGTGAGCGATCAATCCCGCGGCAGGAGCTAACCACAAGGTCCACCAGCGTCTCTGCCGCGCGATCCACACCTGCGACGTTCGGATTCGTTGGCCCCGTGGATCGACGTATCAGTTCATGGTCAGCTCGATCAGCGAGGATCCCGAGTGTTTTGGTTCCGCCTCCGTCCGCACCGAAGATCAGCTGAGCTCGTTGTGTCATCTGTTTCATGATTCGTACTGCAATGTATTGAATGCACCTCCAAGTTTCAAGGCAACAGAGAGTACGCGAAGACGCTCACCGGCATCCCAGAAGACCACAGAGAGAATACTTCATACCATGTACGCCCTTGGCGTCTCCCGTGCAACTCCACGCCAAAACGGCATCCAGACATTTGGAATTGTCGGGAGGAGGTGGTAGCTTGTACGCACCATCCGTCTCCTCGTCGCATGACACCAAACCGTACAGCCCTGGTCATTTCGTTGACTGCCGCCCTGCTGCTCTCCGGTTGCGGGCGATCCGTGTACTACGTCACCCCCCGCGAATGGAGAACCCCCGTCCAGAGAGACTCTCTGATCCAATCGTTCAGACCATACCTGGAAGGCCGGAGAATCTTTCTCGATCCGGGTCACGGAGGAGTGGACAGGTTCGGCCGCGGACCGGAGGGAGACGCGATCGAAGCGGATGTGAACCTCCGGGTCGGCCTGGCACTCCGGTCTCTTCTCACCGCTGCGGGGGCCCGGGTCTTCATGTCGCGGGAGCGCGATACGAGCATCGACCTTGCCGACCGTCCCCTGCTCGCACTTTCCACAGGCGCGGAAATATTCGTTTCCTTGCATCACAATGCGACGGGAACAGGGGATGACATCACGAACTATTCGTCCGTGTATTATCATTCACGCGATGGCCATCCGGACTATCATCCGGCCAATCACGATCTGGCTCGATATATCGAGCGCGACATGAGCTATGCGATGCGCAACGCCGCACCGCCCTTCTCTCCCACGTTCGATGGGACGTTATCGGATTTTGACATCTATCCGAACAGCGGATTTGCCGTTCTGCGCGGGAACACGCTGCCCGCGGTACTTGTTGAGGCCTCCTTCTTCAGCCACCCGCATGAGGAGCGGCGACTGACCGCCGATGAGTTCAACCGGATCGAAGCATGGGGGATTTTCCTTGGACTGGGGAAATACTTTCGATCCGGTGTCCCTCAGGTCGCGCTCCTCTCCGATACCCTTACACACGATGCCGCCCCGACGCTTCAGGTCGCGCTCTCCCCCTGGTATTCTATCGATCGAAATTCTCTTTCCCTGTCGATCGACGGCAATCCGGCCATTGGACAGTTTTCGGATTCTCTCCAGTCTGTTCTTGTTTCCCCGTCCATTCCTCTGACAAGCGGGTACCACCGGATCGACATCACGGTCAGAAACGCGGCGGGCAACTGGAACTGGCCGTTCCGGCAGAAGATCCTCGCGATGCTCCCTGCAGCGGCCCTTTTCGTTACCGCCCACCCGGCCGAACTGCTTCCTGACAGCAGGACGTTCAGTAGAATTACTCTTGCATTGCACGACAGCGCGGGAATGCCGGTGGCCGATGGGATGACGGCCCGTCTGGCAGAGACCGCCTGGGAGACCGACTCCACCACAGCCACAGCCGGCGGGCGGGCGGTATTTTACGTCCAGGCACGCGTGAATGACCCGACGCTCAGACTCACGGCGTCGGCCGATTCTCTAAGCACCCGCTTCGAATTGCCTGTCCGGACCTCCGGGAAGGCCTATTTCGGAGGGGACATCCGTTCGGGAGGTGACAGCTCGCTGCTGGCGGGTGTGATTGTCAGCCTGGCCGATTCGAGCGGTCAACCGGCCCGATTGGAGCAGGATACAACGGCCCTGGACGGTAAATTCTGTCTGCTGGATTCCGTCCGGACTGGAACATCGGTCTTCCTCCGGCGACGCGGGTACCACGCGCGCCTGATCCCTGCGGAAACAACCTCCGTGCAACTCCTGGGCGACCTCTTCCTCGAACCCGTAGCCGGAGGGCGGATCCACGGCCGGACAATCTGCCTTGACCCTCGCTACGGCGGGTCGGAAAACGGCGAGACAGACACGACCGGCAGGCGTGCCGCGGACTGCAATCTCGAAATCGCCATGAGGCTCGCCCGGCTGCTGGACGCGGCAGGTGCTGACGTCTTCCTCACCCGGACGAACGACACTACGATTTCGGAGGGCAACCGGGCGAAGATGACGGCCCGCTTGCCGCGCGGGCTATTCCTGAGGATTGATGCTTCCCAATCTCCCTCGGGGACATCATGCGAAATCTTCGGAAACCGTCCGAACCAGTTGACGTCCCGCGCACTCCTCAGCGGGCTGGCAATCGTCACCGGTCTCGATACCACCGGTACGGTCACCTCATCCCAGCGCTTTTATCGGGACGTCGCTATGGCGACAATCACCGTACGCCTCCCTTCGCCTGGATCCGGGTATTATGCGCAGCAGCCTGACGCAGCGGCTGACCGTCTGGCCTGGGGTCTGTTCCTGGGACTCCTTCTCCGTGAGGGATTCCAGCCGGATTCCGCACGACGCTATCAGGTTCTCACGGCACGCGCACCAGACCCGGTCCCGGGCAGGCAGGTCATCCTCGATCGTACACTGCCACAGCTAACCCACCCGGACGGCACAGTCCGCTTCTGGGGACTCGAACGCCCGGGGAGCCTGCTCGAGCTTCCCGGCCAGAAGGACGTAAACCTTGTTCCATTCCCGCTGGAGAAGACACCATGAGAATGATCTACCTGTGCCTCCCATTCATCGCCTTCGCAATGACCTCCGAGTGCCAGGTTCCCACAGTGAGGACAGGCATCGAGGTCCTGCGCGAACGAAACTTCGACATCCTCCAGGGAAAGCGCATCGGCCTTGTCACGAATCAGACCGCCGTCGACTCAAAGCTATTGTCCGATATTGATATTCTCCATCAGGCTCCCGGCGTGACGCTCGTTGCCCTTTACGGCCCGGAACATGGAGTCAGGGGAGACTTTGCCGCGGGCGACAGAGTTGAGTCATATACCGATCCTTCGACGGGCATCCCGGTTTTTTCACTGTACGGCGACGTTCGGAAACCGACGCCGGAAATGCTCCAGGGAGTGGATGTTCTTGTGTACGACATCCAGGACAACGGATGCCGGTCATACACGTACATCAGCACTATGGGGCTGGCCATGGAGGCCGCGGCGGAGCAGCACATACCGTTCGTCGTGCTTGATCGTCCGAACCCGCTGGGAGGCCTGAAGATCGAGGGGAATATCGTCGAGCCGGACTTCATCTCCTTCATCGGTCAGTTCCCGATCCCCTACGTCTATGGTCTGACAAGCGGGGAACTGGCACGGCTGCTGAACGGCGAGGGAATGCTTGCGAACGGGGTGCGGTGTGAACTCACCGTTGTCCCCCTCGAGGGATGGAAGCGAGAGATGACGTACGAGGAGACCGGGCTCATATGGGTTCCCACCTCCCCCCATCTCCCCCACTCGTCGACGGCCATGTACTATGTCGCCACCGGCGTGCTTGGAGAGCTTGGATCAATTTCCATCGGGATCGGATACACGCTCCCCTTCGAACTCTTTGCAGCCGAGTGGATCGATCCCTATCGACTCCTGGCAGAGCTGGAGTCCCTTCACCTGGACGGGGTTCTTTTCCGGCCGATCACATTCACACCCTTCTACGGCCGTGATGAGGGAAAGACTCTCCGTGGAGTTCAGATCCACATCACCGACCCCGATCGAGTGAACCTCCTCGCCATCCAGTACCGACTGATGGAAGCCCACAACCGCCTCTATCCGGAAATGGATCCGTTTCGCCTGGCCGACAGAAGGCGTTTACCGGCTTTTGACAAAGCGGCGGGGACGGACCAGATCAGGCTTGAATTCGCCAATCGAAAACTGTATAACGATATCGACAAATATCTGGGGAAGGACATCGAGAAGTTCAGAACGACGTCGCAGATGTACTATCTATACAGGTAAGGGTGGCGTTCCTATAGCAGTCGTATTCGCCGCTTGAGGTCCTCGAATCTTCTGCTTTCCAGTGAGACCTCGCTGAACATTTGAACGAGGTGATCCTGCGCGATCGTTCGAAAATCCTTCTCGATCGGCAGCGTGCAGACCCCACCGACGTCTACCGCTGCGGGACTGAGGAGGAGTTTCTGCTCCCCTTCTTCAAAAAAGAACGAGGGCCGGTGCCTGGAACGCGGGAACAGTGCAAGCGTCCACTCTCCCGCATCGAACCAGACGAGCAGGTTCATCATCGGCTCCTGGTCCGGGNNGTTGCTCAAGGACGCCCACCTCGGCCTCGAACGGCATGAACCCTCTCAGCCCGGCCTGCAGATGAAGATGGTCGGGCGCGGACGCGCCGCAGCGAGGACCGTTGTAGAGCATTGTGTACCGCGGGGAAAGCTCTCGGGCGAGGTCGATCAGGACGGCCAGGGCGGGCAGCAGATCCTGGGGGCGGTGATCGACGTGCGAGATTGTGAAATGTTCGGGAAAGATTGGGAAGGGGTTGCAGAGAATCAGGTACTCATTGTGAACCAGAAGTCCTTTCTGGTCGGCCGGAAGGTTTGCCCCACAGAGAAAACAGGGCCTCTCGCTGATGGATTTGCTGTCCACGCGGGCTGACGATGATATCAGCCGCCCCGGATTGAACTGGGTCTTCACCTGGAACCCGTCAAATTCGAAGCGCCTGGTCTGCACCGTGGCAAGACTCTCATACCCCCTCCGGGCCATGGCCCAGGATCTCGTCTGCTGGGCGAGAAGGGCTTCAAGGTAATCCGGGAGCCCGTCACCGCGCAGGAACGGTGCAAGGTCTTCCCGCGAAATCGGGATTCTCCGGGGAATCCGTGTCACCGGCTTTTTCTCCGTCGCGCCGGTGAGCGGCGCCGGACCTTTTTCTTCGTCTCCGCATTCTTCCGCTGACGGGCAAGGAGCTCGAGCGTCCGGAGCGAGTCTTTGTACTGGTTGTGGGCATTCTGCCTGGGAATGTCCAGATCGGCGTCTGTGTTCCCTTCCCAGCGCCGGCAGAGATAGATCGGCTCATATATTCGCCCGATCCTGTAGTCACGCGAGATCGCCAGCCCAACGGCATAGTCTTCGCCGTAGCTCACATTCGGAATCCTGATCCGCCTCAGGACCGGGGTGTAGAACGCGCGGGGCGCGCCGAGACCGTTGATGCGGAGCGCGTTGTTCGGCCCGTTTTCATCGGACCATTCCCTGTGGTCAATCACCCCCGGCGGGATCTCCTGCAGCTGAAAATTGGTCATCTGGTAGCTTCCGATGACCATCGCACATTTCTCCCGGTAGAATGTCTCAATGACCCGCTGGAGTGTCGACTCATCCCTGTACATATCGTCGCTGTCAAGCTGAACGGCGAATCGCCCGCACGACGCGTGAAAGACCGCTTCGTTCCAGCACCCGCCGATGCCGAGGTCCCGTCGCGAGGGAATCAGATGGATCACCCGTGTATCCCGTGCGGCGAAACCCCGCACGATATCCGTCGTCCCATCTGTTGAGTGGTTATCGACGACAAAGAGATTGAATGGAAAATCGGTTGCCTGGCGGAGGACGGATTCTATCGCATCGGCAACGGTTTTTGCCCGATTCCGGACTGGAATGATGACCGAGGCCTCAACCATCCCCGTGCGGGGTCCGAAACGCACAGGAGAAAAGGGAGGTGCAAGGTAGGCACCCACCTTCTTCAGATGACGCGTGGCGGCATCCTCCATCTCGACCTGAACCTGCCGGTTCCGGGGGTCCACGTAGTCGAAGAGTTTCTCTCCTGACCGTCTGACATCATCTTCGATCTTCCCGTACAGAAACTCTCCGACCCGCACGATCCGTGATCGCCGCGCAATGGCGAGGCGGAGGGAGTACCATCCTGCAAAGACGCAGGAGGCTCCACGACAATCCCGGACCGCTTCGCGCGTCACCGCCGAATCCAGCAGCAGCAGTGATCCGAAGTTGAAGTCATCCCGGATGCTTCCCTGCTGGTAGTCCGTCACCGGATGCGGCGTGCGCACCTCCCCCCGGATTTCGTAGTAATCGGAATACACGCACCCCGCCTGTGTCATTGCAGCCACTTGCAGGAACCGCTCGAGCCCNNAACATCGTGCTGCGTTGTGATCAGGACGATCCGCTCAACCAGTCCACTTTCAACGCATGCGCGGACCGTTTCCCCTGTACGCTGGTCTCCGCTGTAGGGGAGGAACGCTGTGATTGGCTTTTTCATCGGTGGTCTCCGTGCTGTATTGCCGATGCGGAACTGCGCCCCTGTGATCCCAAATGAGCCCTCTCCCTTCCAGTCCTTACGCCGCCTTCTTTTTTCCGAATCCGGCAGGGATCCTCACAAGCGCCGGAACAATGAAGCTCGGAATCGTGGAGAGGATGATCCAGATGAAGAACAGCTTGTACCCCACGGCCTCTTGAATCATCCCGCTGATCATGCCGGGAATCATCATTCCGAGCGCCATGAACCCGGTGCAAATTGCATAGTGGGCGGTCTTGTTTTCCCCCTCCGACACCAGGATCATGTAGAGCATGTACGCCGTAAACCCGAACCCGTACCCGAACTGCTCGAGCGCCACGAGC
>DKBG01000236.1 GCA_002451155.1 Ignavibacteria bacterium UBA6906 | reverse complement strand
GGACACCTCGTAGGAGAAGTCGACATGTCCCGGCGTGTCGATCAGGTTCAGCAGGTAGTCCCCGCCGTTTTTCGAGCGATAGTGCATCTGGACGGCGTGGAGCTTGATCGTGATACCACGTTCCTGCTCCAGGTCCATGTCATCGAGCACCTGGTTAAATTTCATCTCGCGGGGCGTTACGGTCCCCGTGCGTTCCAGGAGCCGGTCGGCAATCGTCGACTTCCCGTGATCGATGTGAGCGATGATGCAGAAATTGCGGATCTGGTTCATCTGTGACAGGCTGTTGACCCCATAATGCAAAAATCCGTCCGCTGGCGGCGGGACGGACTCTCAGGACAGGACGACATATGTCAATATAGGTCTTTGACAGCCGATATGCAAGGGATGATGCGTCGCGTCCTTGCTCTTCGGAAGGGGCATTCGTATCTTGACGAAGAGAGACATCAACGTCACCCCCGATCATCCGATGAGCATACTCGACAACCCCCGTCTGCAGCGGTTCTTTCACGAGCACAGTGACCACGCTGACCGCGGCGACAGACTTGCGGTCTTTGATTGTGACGGCACCGTGATTCGCGGAGATATCGGCGAGGCAATGCTGGCGTACCAAGTGGAGCACTTCCTCTTTAAAGTCTCTCCCGCCGACGTCTGGCAGGATCATCCGGACCGGCAGCGGCTGGATCGATTGTACCAGGGTCTCGCGCGGACTTCAGCGCTGGAGCGGACAGAGCGTCCCGACTTCAGGGAATTCTTCTCATTAATTTTCGGCTGGTACTTCGGGCAGATCGATGAGGGGAAGATCGAGAAAGCGTGCGTGGATATCGTCCGCCTCTTCACAGGCTACACGCCTGAGGAAGTCCGCCGGGTTGCGGAAGATTCCTTCACCGCTCAGGTTTCGTCCCCCTGGTCGGAGACACCCTTCGGCAATCACAGGATAGCGCGGGGGGCCCGGTATATTCTGGAGTCGCGCCAGATGATTACAGAACTCCAGCACCGCGGCTATGAGATCTGGGCGGTATCCGGAAGCAATGTCTGGAGCGTCGAACCCGTTTTCCGCAATCTCGGCATTCCTCCCGCCCGCGTCATCGGGATTGAGCTGGACACGGAATCGGGCCTCTTTGTCCCCCGCGCAATCGAACCTGTCCCCATCCGAGAGAAGAAAGTCGACGCATTGCAGTCGCGCGCCAACACCCGTCCACTGCTCGTCGCGAGCGACTCTCGGAACGATATTCCCCTCCTTGAATACTCCTCCGATCTGAAGGTCTTTGTCAGCTCGCGCAGAAAGGATTGGACCGTCTTTTTCGATCTGGGGAAGATCACGCGCGATGACTCCTGGATTGTAATCGAAACACCGACGATCGAGGAGTAAACGCCGGATGGCAGACGCCGCATGTACCGTGATCGGAGGGGGAGTGGTCGGGCTTGCGATTGCTGCGGAGCTCTCCGCCCGGTATTCCCCCCTGATCCTCACTGAGCGGAACCAGAAGTACGGGCAGGAAACCTCCAGCAGAAACAGCGAGGTCATCCACGCGGGAATCTACTACCCCCCCGGTTCGCTCAAAGCCGGTCTCTGTGTCGAGGGAAGAGAGATCCTGTATTCACTCTGCGCCCGGCATGAGATTCCCTATCGCAAGATTACCAAGGTAATCACCGCAACAACCGCGTCCGAGCTCAATGACCTGGAGGAAATTTACGCGAGGGGAAGAGAAAACGGCGCTCCGCTGGAGATGCTGACCCGGGATCAAGTCCAGTCTCTCGAGCCGCAAATTGTATCCGTCGGCGGGGTGTTTTCCCCGACGACCGGGATCATCAGCGCGCACGGACTGATGGACTACTTCGCCGGAGCGGCCCGCCAGGCTGGCGCCACGATCCAGACGCGCTGCACCGTGGTAGGGATCAGCCGGAGAACCGCCGACTACGAGATCCTGATTGATGAAGGCGGCACCCGATCGACATTCACATCGGAACGGGTGATCAACGCGGCCGGGTTGGAGGCCGATACTATCGCCGCATATGCCGGCATCGATGTTGACGGCGAAGGCTACCGCCTCGTGTACAGCAAAGGCTGCTACTTTGCCCTCCCTCCGCGAATGAGCGGAAGCGTCACACGGCTAGTCTATCCGGTTCCCACGAAACACTCGCTGGGCGTGCATGCGGTGGTTGACCTGGGCGGGAGGCTGAAATTCGGGCCGGACGCAACATACCTCTCATCGCGGTCCCTCGATTACCGGGTGCCGGAGGAAAAACGCCATCAGTTCGCGGAGTCGGTGAGAAGAATTCTGCCTTTCATCCAGGACGACGATCTCACGCCTGACATGTGCGGCATCCGTCCAAAGCTCCAGCGCGAAGGCGAGCCACCCCGGGATTTCATTATCCGCGAAGAATCAGAAAAGGGACTTCCGGGATTCGTCAACCTGATCGGGATCGAGTCTCCCGGTCTCACCGCATCGCCCGCCATAGCCCGGCTTGTCGCGCGGCTGATATCCTGATCCCCGCTCTTGCGCGGCACTTCACACGCACGCGCATACCGGTGACATGCCTTCCTGTCATTCGCCTGGGTACGCATATCCTCCCCATTCTTCGCGGCCGATGAC
>DKBG01000255.1 GCA_002451155.1 Ignavibacteria bacterium UBA6906 | reverse complement strand
CGCGGAGCCAGGAGGGAAGGGGAATGGCCGCCGGAGATCGAGCCTGATGTCTGCCTCCTTCCTCAGGTCGATGTTGACCCACCCTGGTTTCAGATATGGACCGCAGCCGGCGTGAATTCGCAGATCTCTGGACCTTCTGTATAGCAGACGTGCAAGTATGTAGTCCGGACAATGGAAAAGGAACCTCCGGACTTCCTCGGCCAGACCTTGTGTGGCAGCCCATATTCCCATAGATGATTCTGCCCTCCGTGCAGGTTGAGATTTCCCTCTCCACGGTGCGGGTCCTTGAGCTCCAGGTATTGCGGCAGCTTCACCTTCGCGCGAATATACGTGAGAAATACGGTTATTGCAACGGATGAAGTTCTGTGCCTTCCGAAACAAGAGTTCCGTGATTATAATCGGACGAATCGAGGGGGGTGCAGGGGGCAATGCACCTGTTCGACGTGCTGAGGCTCCCGCCCGAACGTCTGTCGTTCACGGTGGGGGGAGGGAAGCAGCAAAACCGCTGATCGGGTAGAGCAGAACGAGGCGGATCGTCAAGATACCCGATCCTTCCCGGGGGACTTCGCGGAGCGGCGGATCGACCCGCGGACCTTCCCGTTTTCGTGCGTGAACTTTGATGCGATGGAATGCCGTGATCGGCTTCAAGGAGCCTCCCCCAAAACTTTTACCACGACGAAGGTGATATCGTCGTTTTGAGGCTTTTCACCCCGCCAGATCTCCCCCTCTCTCGTCAGGGCCGATATAATATCCTTGGCCGGACGGGAACCGATGCGGCGAAATGTCTCTGTGACAGTCGGATAGTCATACGTTTCATTAGACGTATTGAAAAGTTCCGCGAGTCCGTCGGACATCAACAGGACCGTATCACCGATGTCGAGCGTGGTCTGCTTTTCGACATACGGAAAATCTGCAGTCGCGCCAAGCGGCATGCCCCGAAGCGCTATTCGTTCTACAAGTCCCGTTCTCGCACGATAGACCAGCGTAGGAGGCATACCGGCTGAGGATACGGTCAACGTCCTCCCCCGAAAACTTGCCAACATCATGGCCATGTAGAGGTTGCCGAGGTGCATCGTTCTTATCGTTGTCGAACAGTGCTCGAAGAAGGGAAGGATTTGGAGGCCGTTCTTTTGGGCGCTGAACATCCCTTTGATGGTCGCGACCATGGTCCCCGCTTTCATCCCATGTCCGGTTGCATCGCCGACGGCGATCGTAAGTGTTCCGTCTTCAGATTGATGGAAGTCGTAATAATCCCCTCCGACCTCCGTCGCCGGTTGCGTGTATACAGCAATGTCTAACGACGGAACACAAGGAAGGGTGTCCGGCAGCATTGAAAGCTGGATCTTTCTCGCTTCCTGCAATTCCTGGGTTTTGCGGGCGTTGTCGACTTCGATGACCCTTCTCGCCACTTCCTCCTCGTGCGCGCGTCGCTCTTGATCAAGGGCCCTCACTGAGAGTTTCCGCACATTGGCCAATTGCGCTATCAGTTCTTTGTTTGTCCGGGCGAAGGTTCGGGAAAGATCGACCGACACCGCGATGCTCAGCACCAGAAGACCCCACATATAGACAACGCCTATTCCGAATGGTGCGGGGAGAATGCCATAGGACATCAATATCTGATACGCGACCGACAGCATCAGAACAACGAAGCCTGCTCCCATAACCCATCGCTGGCGGCGCACCTCGGCCCCCGTGATGAAGGCAACGCGAAGCATCTCAAGCATGCAGAGCCCGATGAATACGTAGATCGATATTCCCATGGTGCGATTCGTCGGATCAAGCATTGACCAGACGCCGATGGAAATCCCTGCTATGAGATAGGCAACAAAGAGGCGAGGGAGGCGATCGAGGAAAGCCAGGTAGAATGTAATTACGCCGAACAGCATGGCCGCCGGGATGACCACACCCATGGAATGTGCGATCAGAATGCGTTGGTCGATGTTCGTGAGCAGCACGCTGCTCAAGTCCCGAAACGCGATAAACGACCAGCTCAGCATCGAAAGCGCGAAGTAGAGGTTTTCCTTGCCTTGTCGGACGAACAGATAGAGAAGGAAATGGAAGAGTGCAAGAAGAGCCGGGATGAAGACAAAAAGGCCCTGGTACACTGAGGCCAACCGCACAGTGTCCACGCGGTCTGCAACCATCTTGTCATANNCCGCCATGTCTCCCGGGGTCGTGAGGAAATAATCGGACCTGTTGTTGGAGTATCGGACTGCGAGGGAGTGCACCCCTCCTTCCGCAAAGGTCATGTAGTGCGGATCAAGGACCAGCTCACGCTGTTCTTGGTCCCTCGAGAGCCCCACCTTGCCGAACTTGTACAGGAGCCTCCCGTCAAGATAAACTTCTGACGCGCCGTGGTGGAACATTCGGATCCCCATCACCGTGCTTCTGAGAGATGAATCGACCACCAGTCGGATTCTGAACCAGCCAATTCTGTCCCATCGTTCGCGCGGCATTCTGGGAGGGATGAGTCCGGACCAAGCGATCTCCCACGATGAATCGTCCCACTCCGGATCTGCCCACTGAAGGCTATCGCCGGGGTGGTATTTCCAGTTTTCGAATTCGATGACCCCCCGGGGGTGGCTGCTGAATCTGAGGGACGAGAGATAGGTTGTTCCCGGAGCGGCGGTCGGGTCAATCGAATTTGTACGGACGAATCTCACCCGGTTTTGCCCCAGGAGCTGCATTGTCCCGAGAAGTTGAGGGACCAGCCAGACTTCGTCGGCCTGCCCAGCAGACCACTGGATTGACCCGTCGCGCATTACCGGAGAGGGGGCGACTCCGTCGTTGTCGTGAATGCTTATCGCAACTCCCAAAGTTGTCCCGATTTGCGGGCGGGCTTTCTTGCCATCCACTGCAAACCACTGCCAGGCCAACCTCAATTCGAGCGCGTACCCGTCTCGAGTCCTTCTGCGCGCGTAGTTACTACGGGACGAAGCCTCGGGGGGCAGGACCCCGGACCCGAACGGGTCCGGATAGAGGTTGTCCACCCCCTCGACGGACTCAGCCTCTGAGGTGTCAAGGGCCGACAGCCGGACATTCAGAACGCCGGCCCAGCTCTTCACAGATGGATCGGGGTCAAATTTTAGCTCCAGGCAATCGTTTGAAGGTCTGTTTGGCTTGTTCACCAGGACCGAATCGTCAATGATTTCGGCATAGACGTAAAGGTAATTCACGTCCCAGGCAGCCCAGATTTCAGCCGAAATGTCGGAGTCGCCCTCAGGCATCGGTCCACTCAAAGGAAGATACTCATTCGAGTGAATCGTGAGGTGGCCGTTTTCGGTTCCCTTCAACGCGGCATAAAGGGAATCTTTTTCCGCGTCGATTTGAGGGGGCACTTGAGCCGTGGCCAAATGCGGTGCGAGAAGAAGGGAGAGGAGAAGCGAGAAGACAACCAGGGAAATGCGTGCTGGGGGAGCCATGCCAGAGGTTCGATACCTGTATGGTCGGGCTTCGCTTCTCGAGCGGGGGGAGGGTTCTCGATACGCGATCGGAACAGAAGTCATTATCATTTTGAGGGCTGTTGCCTGATTCAGCGGCGGCATCCGCATGTGGCGGATCAACATTAGGCACTCCTTTACGGGGCTCCCTATTAGATCTTTACGAGAGTACATTCAAGTGGGTTCAACCAGATTTGACGAAATCCCGCCGGTGGAGGCGGACGAGGTGGCTGTTCTGGCTGTCACGATGTCCAGTACGGCCTGGGTTCTGGTATGGGATGGAGGGTCCTCTGCCAGGACCTCATTCGCGAAAACGTAAGTGACGGGGAAGGTGGGAATCTGGATTCTCGTTGGCTAGGTAGCGTTCATAGGTCTCGAATCCGGTCATGTTGGCAAGGATATCCCCGGGTGCCACGAAGGTGAGATCCCGGAGTCCAAGATAGTCCCGACAGCTTCCGTATTCCCAGTCTGCGGGAGATTTGACGAGGCCGCTTAGGACAGGGTTTAGATGAATATAGTTGGCAACGATCGGGAGAGTGGCAGGCGTATGGATCCACTTGAGCTTATACCTTCCCTGAAACAGGTGTCCTTTTCTTTCGCGCATCTGGTTCACAGTCTTGGCGTACTCGCCGCACACATGCTCCATGAAGAACGAGAGTCCGAATTCTCGCGTCTGGCGAACCAGGAAATGAAAATGATTCGGCATGAGGCAGTATGCGAGAATTTTCAGCTCATTCAATTGGATTGCCTGACCAACAAGAGACAGGAACAATTCGTAATATTCTGCCGAGAAGAATATCACCTGACGATCCACTCCCCGGTTGTAGACGTGGAAGTAGTCATCGTTTGATCGGATCAAATCCGACCGTGTAGGAAGGAGGCGGCTGGCGAACAACATTGCCATTTCCAGCGTGACAAGTGTGGTCTCTCATAGGTTTTTACATCGTCGGCCCGTAATTTCCGAACCACCCAACGCGGAAAGAACAAGCCAGGCATCCATGGCATCTGGTTGGATCTTGGGCATCTATGGCAGGCTAGGCAGCTACGGCAGGCTAGGCATCTATAGCAGGTTAGGCAGCTGTCGTATACTTATGAATCAGGGAAAAATGATAGAGGCAGCCGTAATGGCTGCCCCTACCGTTTCACCTGGACGGGGAATGGTTCCCGCGTGAGGTATCCTATCTTACTTAACCTCAAACGTTGGCATTGCCCCAGATTCAACGACCTCGACGGTAATTGACTCCCCGCCCGTCTGGACAAGTGCATTCGTCTTCGATCCCGTGCGGGAGATGCTGACCCTGCCCGGGGCGCTGCTGCTCCGAGAAGGGAGAAGCAGAGTGACCAGGCAGGTTTCGAGTGAGGGGGTCCGGGTCGAGACCTCCGCAAAGGGGAATTTCTTTGCCTGCTCTTCAGGTATCGTCGGGAGCGTTGACCGGTACGTGACACCGTCTCCCGCGCTGCTCGTTCCTTCGACCCGTGCAAGGGGCCGATGGATGACGAATCCGGTCACTCCCGCATCGATCGTGCAGCTGCTGTCGTTGTTGTACCCATAGAACCGAGCTTGAATTGTTGAGGGGGTTGCCTTCTTGATCACCTTGTCAATAAGAAGCACGGCGGGTATTTCCTTCAACATGACGACCGTGCGCGTCACAGACGCCACGTCGGGGAGGACAAGCTGATACGCCTGCGTGGCATCGCTTACCCAGGAGAGGAACTCCCGGCGCTCCCGGGTTCGGACGATCCTGGCGCTGGCCTGTGACGCGTTTGTCCCTTCTTTTCCGTCGACATACTGGTGCCCTTTCCCATCGATCAACACCGCGCTATGGCCCGCGGTGAGCCGCATGACCCACGAAGGGTCCGCGAAGGAATAGGGGGGTCGCATCGGGTCGGTAACGAGCCGTTCGCCAAAACAATTGAGAATGATGGAGTTCCGGTCCGCGTGCTCATGGTTGAACGGGGGACCGCTCCGCATCGCGACTGCAAGGTCGTCCGTCCCGAATCCGAGTCGGCCGACAATCCAGTCGAGGTCCGAATGCCAGATGTGTGATTCGCTGATCGGGGGCTCGGGTCGGACTGCAGGATCGTACCAGATGAGCGACCAGATATCACGTTCCCAGGCCCGATGCAGTCCGAACCATTGAGCGAGTCCGTCCCGGGTCTCGCGGGCAATCCAGAATGAGGGGGAGGCCATTGCTCCCTGTCCCGCATCACTGAAGTTCACGATCGCGTAGGGATCGGTCTTTGTGGGCATCGACATTTCGAGCAGGTATGACTGGTAGCCGGACCAGTTCAGGAGAGCAGAGAGGTCAGCTACGCCCGTTCGGCGGAACGCGTCAACTGCCTGGATGATATGCATCGTAGTGTAATTTGCGTATGAAATCCCTTCGCTGTACGATCCATCCGCCGCGTAGATGTCGCGAAACGTCGATATGCTATAGACTGCCTGTTCGATCCACCGGCGTGTATCGTCAGATTCTCCCATATATTTCCGGTATGTCAGGGCGGACACGGCGAGTGCGCCTGCCGGGACGGCTTTCAGGTTGATTGTGTTCAGAATGATCGGCCATCGTGAGAGGTCGAGTCCCTTATCTGCCGGCCGGTGTTCCAGATAGGTGCTGGCAGGGTCAAATCCCCATCCCTTGACCCGATCCGGATATCTCATCCCATACGTCGCCAGCCAGCATGGCTCAATGCCCCGCTCAGCGAGGACCTGCATCCACCGCGTGCGAGTTTCTTTGCTGACAAGATCTCCGAGCGCCTCGGTCACGATTGCCACAGCGAGTGCCGAATTCGGGGCTCGCTGCAATCCGAAGACCTTTGTGCCCCCCTCAAGGAAATAGTCCCACTTGGGAAACTTCATCAGTGACTCCACGCATTCCTGCGCCAGTTCCGCCGCATCCTTGTCCCCGCTGTACAGGTAAAGCAACGCCATTTGCTGCGCAGTATTTCCGACGCGGGCAATGTCGTAGAGGTGATCGTTGTAGCGGACCTCGTTCTTGAGGAAATTCCGCTCCGCCGTCCGGTCTATTGCGTTCAACTTTTCCCTGAGGTCAGAGAAAACTGGATCAGAAGCGAAGAGCGACCGCATTGCGGGGATGGTCGCCGGGTCGAAGAACACCCCGGCCTGTCCGGAAGTGGGCTGTGCGGACAGAGGCGCAGTCAGGCTTATGAGGAATGAGATGAAGATGAGGAACCGTGTCATGATCTCTCCTGAGTGATGGGGAAAACAGCAATGCTGCGAATAACCGATTGAGAACCCTCTCTGGGACCGCATGAACAGGTTTTGGAGGCCGATTCGACCAACAGCTCAGAACACACTCACCTGCACGTAGCGTTCAGGATTTTCACGAATGTCCTTCACCAGTCGGTTGAGGTTTACGGTCAAACTGTCAATATCGTTGTACAGCTTCTCATCATGCACGAGTTTCCCGAGTGTCCCGTCTCCGTTACGGATCTTTCCGATGACGACGTCGAGAGATTCAGCGGTTCGCTCCAGTCGTGCCGTAAGCCGGTCCACATTTTCCGCCGTACGTCGAAACGCTGTCAGACCCGTATCGACGTTCCCTCGCTGCCGGAGCGCCAGCGTATCCAGCGTCCGCGCAAAGTGAGCCAGGTCCCGTGAAAAATCGGCGAAATCAGAAAATGCGCGATCGGCGTTTTGTCCGCCCGTCCGAATGACGTCGGCCAGCCGGGCAGCCGAATGGGCAAGGTCTGCGACGATATCTTTGATGCGCTGGCGTGTTGGTTCGTCGAACGTGGTGTTCACGTTTTCGAGAATGCCAAGGACGTTGGAGGTGATCGGCGCGAGCGTTGCGGTTAATTCAGAAAGGTCTGCCTCATACAACCCGTTCAGCGAGTCGCCGTTTTTGAGCATGACGGTGTCGGCGCCCGGCGTAATTTCGATAAACTTTCCCCCCATGATCGTTGTGCTTTTCAGGATCGCTCTGGAATCTCTCGGCAGCTGCACTCTCGTCTTAATGGACAGGTTGACAGCGATCTGCCTGCCTGAAAGCGTCATGGATTCCACGTGGCCGATCGCCAGCCCCCCGACTGTGACGAGGTCCCCGGTCTGCAAACCGATGACATTCCTGTAGAGCACAGTGAGAGAGTATTGTTTCGACCGGATATCGATTCCCCTCAGGTACAGGATCCCGCCAACGAATACGACGGCCGCGAGAAACACAACGATGCCAATTCGGGCTTCAAGGGTCCATTTCATGGTTTCAGCATTCTATTGTCCGAGAGCGAGGTTGTTATATACTTCTGGACGTCCTCATTTGAGCTCTTTTCAATCTCCTCACGCGTGCCCGTGGCGAGTGTCACGCCGCCGTCCAGTATTGCGAAACGATCTCCAACAATGAATGCGCTGTGGATATCGTGTGTCACCACGATAGCGGTGACACCCAGCGACGTCCGGAGATCATTTATAAGGAGGCTGATGCCATCGGCAGTCTCGAGGTCCAGGCCTGTCGTTGGTTCGTCATACAGTATATATGTCGGGCCTGGAGCGATTGCCCGCGCCAGCCCGACCCGCTTCTTCATCCCGCCGCTCAGACTGGAAGGCATCTGATGCTCTATGGCACCAAGGCCGACGCGGTCGAGGGAATCGCGCACCTTTTCCCGGATCTCCTCCTCGCGCAAGGATCGCCCCCGGCGCAAGCCGAGCGCGATATTCTCTCCCACTGTTAGCGAATCAAAGAGTGCGGCTCCCTGGAAGAGAAACCCGAACCGGTAACGAACCATCCGGAGCTGTTCGTACGACAGCGAGGCGATGTCATTACCGTCGACCAGAATCGAACCGCTGTCCGGTTTCATGAGACCAACAATCATCTTCAACAGGATGCTCTTTCCGCACCCGCTCTTCCCGAGGATGACCAG